>LNDR01000225.1 GCA_001464755.1 Rhizobiales bacterium Ga0077524 | reverse complement strand
ATAGTGGCGAAACGCATCCGAAGGGATATGCCGTCACGGCCTCTCAGCCGATTTTCAATGGCTTTCGGACTTTGAATGGCGTTCGCGTAGCCGAGGCCACCGTGCGTGCCGGGCGCGAGACGCTACGCAACGTCGAGCAGTCTGTGTTGCTCGAGGCAGCGACAGCCTATGTGGACGTGGTTCGTGATCAGGCAATTCTGAAATTGCGCGAGAACAACGTCGAGGTTCTGTCTCGCGAGTTGAAAGCGACACGAGACCGGTTCTCTGTCGGCGAGGTGACCCGGACCGACGTTGCTCAAGCGGAGGCGCGCAGGGCAGCTGCAGTGTCAGCGCTGGATCGCGCGCGGTCTGAGTTGAAGACCAGTCGCGCAACGTTCGAGCGGGTTGTTGGCTATCCTCCGTCGACTTTGTCGGAGCAGAAGCCACCCGGTAACCTGTTGCCGAAGTCTCAGTCCGAGGCTGTGGATATCGCGCTCAAGGAAAGCCCGGTCATCGTGTCCGCGCTCTACACGGAGCAAGCTGCACGGCACACCGTGGATCAGGTGTGGGGTGAACTGCTGCCAAGCATCCGGGTCGATGCGCAGTACTCGCAGCGCTTCGATCCATCGACAGTGCTCGACGAGTCCGAGAGCACGACAGTCACGGGTCGGCTTGAAGTGCCGCTGTACGAGGCCGGTGACGTGCGGGCTCGGGTGCGCCAAGCCAAGCATACTCACGTCAGCCGGCTCCAGCAGATCGAGCAGCAGAGGACCGAAGCCAAAGCGGCTGCGGTCAGTTCTTGGGCGAGCCTGGTGGCAGCGCGGGCTCAGATCGAGGCCGATCAGGTTCAGGTGAAGGCGACGAGCACGGCACTTGCCGGTGTTCGTGAGGAAGAGCGCGTCGGACAGCGGACCTTGTTGGACGTTCTCAACGCCGAGCAGGAAGCGCTCAATGCGCAGGTTCAGCTTGCGACGACGAAGCGCAATCTCGTCGTGGCGTCGTATAGCTTGCTCGCCGCGGTTGGCCGCATGACGATCCCGGAATTGGGGAACACGACGCTGGCTTACGATGTGGAGGCCCACTATCACGAGGTTCGGCGGAAATGGTGGGGCATCAGCATAACCCATTCCAACGGGCACCGCGAGCGGCTGGATCTTTGGGACACGCACGGGGTGAAGCACGATCCGGTTAAGTGAAATTGCGAATCGACGACGATAAAGGCCGGTGCGGCGCTCCCGCACCGGCCTTTGCCATTTGATCGCCCTGAAGTGAGGCTATCCACAGGCTCTGACGTTGCGGGTGTGCTCGGAGCGTTGTACCACGGGCGGCCATGACGTGGACGAGCGGGCCGGAAGGGCTGATCGCAGGGGCGGGCTGATGCACCTCGTCGCGCGGCCGATGGCGAGGGGAGTGGTCACGGATGTCGAAGGCGGACAAGGCCAACGAGCCGAGCATGGACGAGATATTGGCTTCGATCCGCAAGATCATTGCGGAGGAGCCGGCAGGGTCTCGCAAGCCGGCGGAAGCGGGCGGGCTCGATCCCGAAGGAAGTCGGGGTCATCCGACGCCGCGAGCGAGCCTGGACGACATACTCGGCATGGCCGATAGCAAGCCGTCGCAGGATCGCGGGGCTGATCTCCGGGGCGACGGGCCGTCCTGGCCTTTTTCAGGGGGTGCAGCCGGGGCGGGATCTGGCCGTGGCCCAGTGGACCCTGCGCGCAGTTCGCCTCCGGCGCCGAGCGCCGGGCGGTCAAATGGGGCGTCCGAGACGACGGCGAAACTGTCCAGTGACGGAGCTAGCGAGGCGTCGCCACGGCCGCTCGATCTGGGAACAATCGTCCCTCGCCGGCCGTCGGACACGGCAGCTGAGACGGCGCCAGACCGTAAGCCTGGGCGCCTGCCGGATTGGCTGAGCCGGCCGACTCCGTTGGGGCCCGTGGGGGCGGGTGAGTTGCCTCCACCGACGCTGCCAGGTGACGCCGGCCGGCCGTCTGCGGGAGTGCTGTCGGCCTCAGCGCCTGACGTAAAGCCTGGCGGTGACAGCAAGGTCGTGATCGCCCCGCCGCCGCCGACTTCCGACGCCCGCGGTGCAAGCGAGACAGGAAACGCGCCGCCGCGGGGCTCGAACCCGGGTCCCGCTGCTGACCAGACGGGGTTCAAGGCACCGGAGAGTTTGGCCGGCTTGGCGCGTCCGTCGGTCCCGCAAGCCGCGCATCGAGATAGGCCAGTCGTCTCTCCCCCCGCGAAAGCTGCGGTCCCTGCAGCGGCTGCGGCTGTCGCTGGCGCTTCGGTTGGGGCAAAGGTCGCCGCTGCGGCTGCGCGGCCGGGAGAGGATGGGAAATCGGCGCCACCTGCACAGCAGGCCAAGCCTGCTCCGGCTTCGCCCCAGGAGAGGGCTGCTGCAGCCGCTATCGGGACTGCCGTGCCGACGGCGGCGATGAAGGCTGCTGCAAGCCCGGCCGTCAGTGCCGCGTCGCCGGAGAAATCCGCAACGTCGGTCGGGGGCGGGACGGCTCCAGTCGCAGGCGCACCGGTCAAGGCAGCGGCTGCTGCTGGGCCAGCTGGTGAACCTGCGAAGCCTGCGGTTGCGGCAGCTGCGAATGCGGCGGGTGACAAAGCTGCGGCAGCCCCGGCGAGCGAGACAGCGAAGGCCGTAGTACCTTCGGTGGCCAATGGATCAAGTGAGAAGGCCGGTGTCGCGCCCGTGCCGGTGGCCGAGCCGGCGACGGCGGTTGCCAAGCCGGCGGTGATGCCCGACAAGGCCAAGGTCGCGAAGGTCAGCGCTGCGGACCTGGTGTCTGGAGTGGCAGGTGGCGGCGTTCGGACTCTGGACGATACCATCATCGAGCTACTTCGGCCGATGATCCGGCAATGGCTCGACGACAACATGCCTCGCATGGTCGAGAAGGCGCTCCGGATCGAGCTCGCAGCCTCGCTTCAGGCTAAGGGCGAGGCGGCTAAAGGCGACGCGTCGAAGCACTGACGCCCCGTCTACGTTCTGCCACCTCGGTTGACATCCCGCGAGGCCCGCGCGTACCACCGCCGGGCCTTTCCTTCTTTTGATGAGCCGAGCCCAACCCCATGCTCGAAAAGACCTATCAGCCCGCCGAGATCGAGGCCCGCATTCATGCCGCCTGGGAGGCCGCCGATGCCTTCAAGGCAGGCCGGCCCGAGCGTGCGGAGGCACCCGCCTATTGCATCGTTATCCCGCCACCGAACGTGACGGGCTCGCTGCACATGGGCCACGCGCTGAACAACACGCTGCAGGATGTGCTTTGCCGGTTCGAGCGGCTGAGGGGCAAGGACGTGCTCTGGCAGCCCGGCACGGATCACGCGGGCATCGCGACGCAGCTCGTCGTCAGCCGCCAGCTCGAGGAGCGCCAGGTCAAGTGGCGCGAGGACGGGCGCGACAAGTTCCTCGATGAGGTCTGGAAGTGGAAGGCGCAGTCGGGCGGCACCATACAGAACCAGCTGAAGCGGCTCGGGGCCTCGTGCGACTGGTCCAGAGAGCGATTCACCATGGACGAGGGCCTGTCGAAGGCCGTGCTCAAGGTGTTCGTCGAGCTGCACAAGGCGGGCCTCATCTATCGCGACAAGCGGCTCGTCAACTGGGACCCCGAGTTCCAGTCGGCGGTGTCCGATCTCGAGGTCGAGCCGCGCGAGCATACGGGCTCGTTCAAGTGGTTCCGCGGGCAGAGCGACAAGGACGGCAATGCGGTCCTGTTCAATCCGGCGGCGCTGAACAAGGTGCTCGACCGCGATCCGTCGGGGCACATGTACACGATCCGCTATCCGCTGGCGGGCGTGCCCTACAACCCAGATGATCGGGCGACCTATCTGATGGTCGGCACAACCCGGCCGGAGACGATGCTCGGCGACACGGGCGTTGCGATCCATCCGGAGAATGCGCGTCTCAAGCACCTGATCGGCAAGTCCTGCCACCTGCCGCTGACGGATCGCGTCATCCCGATTGTCGGCGACGAGTATGCCGATCCAGAGAAGGGCACGGGTGCGGTCAAGATCACGCCGGCGCACGACTTCAACGATTGGGAGGTGGGCAAGCGCTGCAAGCTGGAGGTGAGGAACATCCTCGATGCGACGGCGCACCTGAACGACACCGTGCCCGAGACGTATCGCGGGATGGACCGCTTCGAGGCCAGGAAGCGCATCGTCGAGGATCTGCATGCGATAGGCATGCTGGAGAAGATCGAGGTGACGACGCACGCCGTGCCGCACGCGCAGCGCGGTGACGCGATCGTCGAGCCGTGGCTGACGGATCAATGGTACGCGGATGCGGCGACGCTGGCCAAGCCGGCGCTGGAGGCCGTGCGCAAGGGTGATACACGGTTCGTCCCCGAGAAGTACGCCAACGACTACTTCCGGTGGCTCGAGAACATCCAGCCCTGGTGCATCTCCCGCCAGCTCTGGTGGGGGCATCAGATTCCGGCGTGGTATGGGCCGGCGATGCTTCCGCATCCTGGGATGGATCCAGCGAAATTTGTCGGACGATTCTTGTTTGTTGCTTTGACCCAAGAGGATGCGATCCGCGAGGCAGAGGCAGCCTTTAATTCAAGCACCCTGGGCGATCTAGGGATTACGGTGCAAGTCGCTGAAAACCAGCAAGATGCTGAGGCCTGGAATAAACAGCACATGTCCGATCAAAGGGCAGTGCTTAAGATCTATCGCGATCCCGACGTGCTCGACACGTGGTTCTCTTCGGCGCTGTGGCCGTTCTCGACGCTGGGGTGGCCGGAGCAGACGCGGGAGGTCGAGCGGTTCTATCCGACCAGCGTGCTGGTCACGGGCTTCGACATCATCTTTTTCTGGGTCGCCCGCATGATGATGTCGGGCCTGCACTTCATGAAAGAGGTGCCGTTCCACGACGTCTACATCCATGGCCTCGTCCTCGACGAGAAGGGCCAGAAGATGTCTAAGACCAAGGGGAACGTGATGGACCCCCTGGAGCTGATCGACGTGCTGGGCGCCGATGCGCTACGTTTCACGCTCACCGCGATGACGGCGCAGGGGCGCAACGTGCGTCTCTCGAAGCAGCGCGTCGAAGGCTATCGGAATTTCGCGACCAAGCTGTGGAACGCGGCGCGCTTCGCCGAAATGAACGAGTGCCGGCGCGTCGAGGGTTTCGATCCCAAGTCGGCGAAGGAGACCGTCAATCGCTGGATCGCGGGCGAGACGGAGCGGGCGGCGGCGGCCGTGACGACGGCGCTCGAAGCCTACAAGTTCAACGAGGCGTCGGCGGCCATCTACGAGTTCGTCTGGGGTACGGTCTGTGACTGGTACCTGGAGCTGACCAAACCCATTCTGATGGGCGGCGACGAAAGTGCGAAAGCCGAGACTCGCGCCATGACGGCGTGGGTTCTCGACCAGAGCCTGGCGCTCCTGCATCCGTTCATGCCGTTCATCACCGAGGAGCTGTGGGCCAAGACCGGCGAGCAGGGGCCGGCGCGGACGTCGCTGCTGGCGCTGGCTGAGTGGCCACGGCTGTCCGGGCTCGCGGATGCGGCGGCGGATGCCGAGATCGGCTGGGTAATCCGTCTCATCTCGGAGGTGCGCTCCGTCCGGTCGGAGATGAACGTACCGGCGGGAGCCAAGGTGCCGCTGGTGCTGATCGAGGCGAGCGATGCGGCGAAGGCCCGGGGTGGGCGCCATAACGACACGATCGTGCGATTGGCACGGCTCGAGGGCATCACGTTCGCTGTGAGCGCTCCACCCGGGTCGGCGCAAGCCGTCATCGGCGATACCACGGCGGCGCTGGCGCTCGCCGGGATCATCGATATGGCAGCGGAGAAGGCGCGTATCACCAAGGAGATCGCCAAGGTTGGCGCCGAGATCAATAAGGTCACCGACCGGCTCGGCAATGCGCAGTTCATGGCGCGGGCGCCGGAGGAGGTGGTCGAGGAACTGCGGGAGCGTCAGGCGGATTGGGAAAGCAAGGGCCGCCGGCTCGAGGCCGCTCTCGCCCGTCTGTAGGCGCAATCAACGTGCGCCCGCGACGGCGGCAAAGAACGCAGCCGGCGTCGCGGGCGTGCTAGGGTAGGTGCTGCCGTGTCGCTCAGAGGGCGCCCATGTTCAACCAGCACCCGACGACCTCCGTGCCGTCCGTCCCGCTCGGCAGTGGCGGGGCGCGGGGCGGCCAGTGGTCCGTGATCGGTGCGGTCGGCTTCGTCGCCATCGTCATGGCTTCGGCTATGGCGGCGGCGTTTGGCGTCCAGATGGCCTACGAGGCATGGCTGTCGAGCCTCGATCCGGCGGAGGCGGAAGGGCTGCCTGGGGCCGGAGATCCCCTGTTCCTGGTCTCGGTCCAGCTCGGGGGGCAAACCCTGCAGCTCGTCCTCATCTGGTGGCTCGCGGGCTTGTGGCATGCCGACCGGTCCGCTGCGCTAGGGATTGCCCCGGCGCGACTGACGACCGGACAGTGGGTCGGCATCGTGGCGCTCCTGCTCCTGGTGAAGATGCTCGCGACGGCCGTGGCAACCGGCATCGCGCCGCCGCAGGTGCACCGTGACCTCGGGCCGTTCATGGAGCTGGTGAGATCCCCGAATGCGTGGCTGCTGTTCCTGGCGGCGGTGGTGTTCGCGGGATTGACCGAGGAGCTGCTGTTCAGGGGCGTTCTCTCGCGCACGCTCGAGGCGACACGATTGGGCTTCTGGGGCGGGGCCACGCTGGCGAGTGCCGCGTTCGCGCTGCTCCATATGCAATACGGACCCGGCGGGCAACTCGTGATCTTTGCGGTGGGCATGACGCTCGCGTGGATCAGGGCCTGGTCGAGAAGCCTATGGCCGGCCGTGGTTTGCCATTCTCTCAACAACGCCGTCGCACTGCTCGCGATGAAGGCTCTCGGCTGACGGGCGGGCCACTTCGATCGGGCATGGGGTGCGATGCCGGGTTGACGGGGGGAGGTGGCCCGTGTTTCGTCGGTTGTAAAATTCGGTGGGGGCGAAGGGAGGCCTAATGGCCGCGGACGGCGCAACGGACATAGTCGCGACGGCAAGGCGCATGCCGCTCGCCGAGGCGCTCGAGTTGCGCGAGCGGGAGGGTCGGCCGGTCCGGGTCGGTGTCATCGGCGCCGGACAGATGGGGACTGATCTTCTGGTTCAGATCGCTCTGATGCCGGGCATCGAGGTTGTGGCGCATTGCGACTCGAAGCCCGAGCGCATCGCCGCCGGTTGCGAGATCGCCGGCGCACGGTGCCGCAAATCCGAGACGGTGACGTCTGCAAGCGAAGTATCGCAGGTGATCGCGCGCGGACGCCTCGCGGCGGTATCGGCGGCGGAACTGGTTTGCCGGGCGCCTGAGGTGGAGGTCGTGATCGATGCGACCGGCAATCCGAACGCGGGTGCGGTCGTGGCGCTCACGGCGATTGGCGCCGGCAAGCACATCGTGATGATGAACGTCGAGGCCGACATCACGGTCGGTGCCTATCTGGCGGAGCAGGCACGTCGCGCCGGCGTCGTCTACACGATCGGAGCGGGCGACGAGCCGACCTCGACGATGGAGCTGATCCGCTTCGTGCGCTCGCTCGGATATCCGGTGATCGCCGCCGGCAAAGGCAAGAACAACGCTTTCAACGTGGACGCGACGCCGGACGACTACCGCGAGGAAGCACTGCGGCGGAACATGAACCCGCGCATGCTGGTCGAGTTCGTCGATGGCACCAAGACGATGGTGGAGATGGTCGCCATCGCCAATGCCACCGGGCTGGTGCCGGACGTGCCCGGGATGCACGGGCCGGAGGCGCCACGGGCCGAGTTGCAGTCGTACTTCTGCCCGAAGCAGGACGGCGGCATCCTTTCGCGCAGGGGCTGCGTCGACTTTACGATCGCCAAGGACGTGGCGCCGGGCGTGTTCTGCATCGCGGAGATGAGACATCCCCGCCTCCGGGAGCGCATGAACGACCTGCATTTGGGACCGGGCCCCTATTACGCGTTCTACCGGCCCTATCACCTCACCAGTCTCGAGGTGCCGCTGTCGGCGGCCGCCGCCGTGATCCACGGCGAGAGCCATATGCACGCGCTGCCGGTACCGGTCGCCGAAGTCGGCTGCATCGCCAAACGGGCACTCAAGCCCGGTGATGTGCTCGGCCGCATCGGGGAGTACCTTTATCGCGGTTACTCCATGACGCGGGCCTATGCCCGTGAGAAGAACGCACTGCCGATCGGCCTTGCGCAGGGCGCGAGGGTGTTGGAGCCGGTCGCCAAAGGCGAGTTGATCCCCTACGCAGCGGTGGAACTGCCGGGTGGCTCCGAGATCGCACGTGTGAGGCGGTTGCAGGACGAGATGGTCGGCGGCTGAGCCGCAGTTTGCTCGTCCAATGATCTCGCACATGGTCGCGGGCGTTCCGGCGCCTCTATAGAATTGGCGGGCGAGAAGAGTTCGACGATCGCCTTTCCACGCAGGCTCACCCGATCTGGCCGCCGTCGTAACCGCAGGCGATGCGGGCGAGGGCTGTACGCATCGTCTCGCTGTCGAGGTTGCGGGCCAGCGCCGCGGCTTCGGGGCTGGTGGGATCGAGACCGCGGGCACGGCCCAGGAGGCGTGCGACGGTGGGCCTATCGAGCAACGGCAACTCCGCCCACAGACCCCGCGCGAGCTCGAGGCTCAAAGCATGATCGGGGTGGGAGGTGCTCTCAGGCGCCTTGCCGATCTCGTACATGTGGGTGACGGCCGCCCAATCGCCACGCTCGGCCGGCAGGCGCTCGTAGATCTCGGGGCATTCACTGGCGACGTAGAAGCGGTTGAGCGTGTCGTCGAGGCGAAAGCGGTAGCCGGCCTCCAGCAGGATCGGCTCCCAGTCGGCATGGGCGGGCTTGTTGGTCGCTGGATCGATGGCCTCGCAGACGACCACTTTCGGACGGAAGCGCTTCCAGTCGTTGCCAGCCAGCACGTCGGCCTCGGCGCCTTCGACGTCGATCTTCAGGAAATCGATGCGCTGGAGAGCGTGTCGCCGGCAAAGGTCGGCCAGGGTCAGCATCGGCAGGCTCACCGTGCGGTAAGTGTCGCCGTGGACCTGCGAGCGCTCTGCATTGGCGCTGACGGTGGTCGAGAGGCCGTGCAATCGAGGGAAGACGTGGAGGTCGTGCGCTCCGCTCGTCCGGCCGACAAGCCCCTCGAAAAGCGCGTCGCGCGGGCGTGCATGGGCATAGAGGCCGGCCAGTGCGGCTTGGGGCTCGACGACGAGGCCGCGCCAACCTCGCTCGTAGAACCACATCGAGACATTGTCGGCGATAGGGTGACCGCCGCCGATATCGACGTAGACGCCGGGGCCGTCGGCTCCGAGGGCGAGCCAGAGGTGATAGTCCTCGAGGTTCTGCGTGTAGGAGAGGGGTTTGCCGAGTGCCATCGTGGCGCCGGTGGTCGTCGTCATGGGTTTGCTCTCGCCTCGTCCTGATGCCGCGCATGGGCAACCTGCACGGGTGTTGCGGGCACCGAGGGTCGAGAATGTGGCGGAAGGATGGATCTGCCCGGCGGGCGCGCCTTCGACAGTTCGTCTCCAGACGACATCACGAGCAGTCGGGTCTCAGCGTTTGACTTCCAATGTCAGCGACATGGTCGAGGAGAGGGCGGTCAAACGATCGAGCTTCTTTCGCGCGGCCGTTCGATCGCGTGCCGTGCTTGCTTTCAGATGGGCCGCCACTTCCTCGATCAACTGCATCATCGTGGACAGGCTTTCCAGCATGGTTTACCTCATCGACCGTCGAGGGGAAGGACGCAGACGTCGCCCTTCCGCTGATAGGGTCTGTTGCAGCTCCAGTCACTTCCGGAAGATCCCAGGTGCGCGTTCTGGGGGACCGCGATCGTCACGCATGTATCGCCAGAACGCTTGAAACCACGGCCGCACTTCCAGTCCCCGCCGGCGCCATCGAGGTGGCCGTTCTCAGGGATGATCAATGGGAGGCATTCCTCACCGGATCGGCGATGTCCGCGGTTGCATTCCCAGCCCCGACCGTAGCCTTCGCCTGTCGCGAAGGCGTTGGCGGGTACGACCAGACGCTCACACCGGGCGTCGACCTGACGATAGCCCCGCTCGCATCGCCACCCCGGGCCAAAGCTGTCGTCAGACAAGAAGGCATTGGCCGGAACGACGATCTTACGGCATTGACTGCCCACGCGCTTGAAGCCCCGTTCGCAATCGAAGCCGCCTTCGTGTGGGGAACCGGTGAGGAACCCGTTCTCCGGAACATTGACCTGAACACACCGGTCGCCATCGCGCAGATAGCCATGACGGCAATCCCAGCCTCGGCCGCTGCCGTCGCGTGTGAGGTAGGCGTCCGTGGGGACCTTGATCGCTTCGCAGGCGTCGCCCTTCGTCATGAAGCCGGGCTTGCAATCCCAGCCGCGACCGTAGCTGCTCGGCACGGCGTTGGCGGGCACGGCGCGCGCCGTCGTCGTCTGCGCCTGCGTCGTAAGGGGAGCCGCCATCGAAAGCCAGACAGCGGTAGCTAGAATCAGCATCGTCGTGGCAAAGCCTGCGAGGCGGCGCGAGGGCATGGGCGCACGACTTTTTTGGGCGGCGGCCGCGAGAATGGCGGATGGGCGCCGTATGTTTTTGTGGTTCACGCGGGGCGCGATAACGAGAACTCCTTGACGACGCGCTCGACATTTTCATCGTTGCATTTGACCCGGTACTGGGGTTGGCCGTCCTCCTGGGGCAGCAGCCGGATGACTTTGCAGGATTGAGGGCCTTGTGGCCCGCCCATGCGATGGGGCGTGTACCGTAAGCTCTGGCCGATTTTGTATTTGTGCGTGGTCATGAGGCTCCTACACGGCAGATGTTTTTCGAGCCGGCTACGAGCGGCTACGCAACAAATGAAACGAGTGCATCTCAAGAATTCCAACAGTGACCAGGCAACGGTCACTTGGCTCAGGCGAATGTTCCAGCCCAGTGGGTATCTGGCGCCAGCCGTGGCGGCACATCGCATCGGCCTCGACGAGGCACCTGCATCGATGCAGGGCGCGCCACTCAAAGGTCGGCGCCGCAGATGGTGCTCATGAGTCGCACGCGGGGTCGGTGGAGTCAAATTTATTCGGTGTCTCGTTGCCTTTGACGTCATCGCAACGGGCTGGAAAACCCGGCCTTTTCCTTGCATTTGGGGACCGGATCACCGAGCGTTTCATTGCGGCACCCGAAATCCCAACTTGCTTTTGACCGCCCGAAGGCTCATTTACTTTCCAGCTGCTCGCCCCTCAAGGGGTGTCACTCGGCTTTGGCAGGGACTAGTGCCGTTCTCGGCTCAATACCTTTACCAAAATTCCGGCGCGGCTCCGGCAAAGCGCGATCCAGGCAACACAACCGTCTGGTACGCATGACAAAAAGGGCAATGCAATGAGAGTTTCAGGCGTAGTCAAGTTCTTCAATGGCGCCAAGGGTTTTGGCTTCATCACGCCA
>LNDR01000224.1 GCA_001464755.1 Rhizobiales bacterium Ga0077524 | reverse complement strand
ACGTGGCGCAACCTGCTCAAATCAGACGCGGCCGTCGATCTCGTGCACTTTACGATTCTCAGGCCACCCGAGAAGCAGGACGGCACGCCCATCCATCAGCTTTCGCTGATCGCATTCCCGACCCGTGAGCTGTTCTCGGAGAAGATCAAGGACTTCGATCTGATCATCTTCGACCGCTATCAGCACCGTGGGATTCTGCCCCTGCTCTACTACGACAACATCGCGCGCTACGTGGAGCGGCACGGTGGGGCGCTTCTGGTGGCCGCTGGCGACGATCTCGCAGGCCGAATGAGCCTCTCCCGGACCCCACTACAGTCGGTGCTGCCCGTCGTGCCTTCGGGACGTGTGATCGAGCAACCGTTCAAGGCGGCCGTCGACGGTGATGGCTTGCGGCATCCAGTGACGCGTGGGCTTCCGGGGGCAGGCGTAGCGGGCGCCGAGGCGAGCTGGGGCCGCTGGTTCCGGCAGGTCGAGGTGGAGAAACGGCGCGGTCGCACGCTGATGACGGGTGCCGAGCAGAAGCCGCTCCTGGTGCTCGATCGTATGGGCAAGGGGCGCGTCGCGCTGCTCACCTCGGATCATGCTTGGCTCTGGGCCCGCGGCTACGACGGTGGCGGCCCGCATACCGATCTCCTGCGGCGGATCTCGCACTGGCTGATGAAGGAGCCGGATCTCGAGGAGGAGCGTCTCCTGGCGTCGGCGCGCGGCTTGAAGCTCTCCGTCGAGCGGCGCTCGATGGAGGCGACGGTGCCGCCTGTGATCGTCTCGGCGCCGGGCGGCGAGACCAGCAACGTCACGCTCGACAAGTCATCCGACGGCGTCTGGCGCACGACGATCGATGTCAAGACGCCCGGTCTCTACAAGGTCGAGACGCCGACGCCTGACAATCAGGGCAAGCTCACGGCCGTGGCGCATGCCGGCATAGAGGATGCGCGCGAGATGAGCGAGGTGACGGCCACAGATCAGAAGATGAAGGGGCTCGTTGAGGCAACGGGTGGCGGCGTCTACTGGACACGCGGCGGCGGACTGCTCGGCACGGTCTCGGCGACGGCGGTCGACGTGCCGCGGATCTCGATGCTGGCCAACGCGCGGGTGCTCTCGGGCTCCGGGTGGCTCGGCCTCAAGGATCGCGAAGCGCATGTCACGCGTGGCGTCTCACTGACGCCGATGTTCTCAGGCCTTATGGCGCTGGCTGCCCTGCTGGCCTTCATCACCCTCGCGTGGTGGCGGGAAGGCCGCTAAGGCCCTGACCCGGCTTCACCCGGCAGGGCGCAAGCGGTAGGCCGGCGACGTCGACACGGGTGCGGTAGATGGTGCCGCATTTCTCGCTCGGGCCGCCACGCGATCCGGTGACCACGTAAAGGTCACGAAGGTCGTCGCCGCCGAAGCAGACGCTGGTCACCATCGGCAGCGGTACGGCGATGTCCATGCGATGCCGGCCGTCCGGCTCGAACACTGCGACGCGCGCGCCGTGCGCATCGGCGACCCAGACCGAGCCGTCGGCGGCGACCTTCAACCCATCGGGCACACGCCCCTCGCCCATGGCACAGAACGCCTTCCAGTGTCCGAGCGCGCCATCCGCCTCGACCTCGTAGACACGGACAAGCTGGCGCCGCGCATCGGAGTGGTAGAGCCGCTTGCCGTCGGGAGACACGCCGAGGCCGTTGGTCAGCAGCACCCCGTCCGACACTCTCCGCGCCCGGCCGTCGAGATCGATGCAATAGAGATTGCCTGGCTTCATCGGGCCGCCGCCGAACACCTTGAAGCCGAGCGACCCGACATAGATCCGCCCGGCATGATCCGTGGTGAGGTCGTTGAAGCCTTCGGCGCCATCTGCGGTGGAGCTGTCGAGCAGCGTTGTCACCGGCGCGCCACCCTCGCCGATCCAGGCGATCTCCCGCCCGCCCGCGACAAGCCCGCCATCGGCGTGCAGCGCCATGCCGCCGACGCCGCGCCGTCGCTCGACAACGGTCGAGACGCGATCCTGCCGGTCGAGCAGGAAAATGCCGCCGCCGGTCACGTCGCTGAAATAGAGGCCACGGCTCGCATCCCACACCGGGCCCTCGATCAGCCCGTATCCTGTCGCCACCACCTGCATGGGTCCGCCTCCTCGGTTACACGCCGCCCGTTCTAGACCCTCTGCCAGTGCACCAGCGTGTAGGGCGTCTTGGCGTCGTCGTGGGGCTCGAAGACGGCAGTCACGGCCGAGCCGATCTCGACCTTCTGCTGCGGGTCGCCGATAAGGTTGCCGAGCATGCGGATCTTGCCGGCATGTGGCAGCTCGACAACGACGGCGACATAGGGGCCGAACCCTTTCAAGGCCGGATGCACGGGATGCCAACAGCGGGTCCACGAGTAGATCGTGCCGCGGCCCTCGACCTCGACCCATTTCATGTCGAAGGAGTGGCACTCGTGGCAGAGCCACTCGGGGCCCCACTGCCAAGTGCCGCAGGCGCCACAGCGCTGGACCATCAGCTTGCCCTGGCGTGTGCCCTCCCAATAAGGCTGGTCGAGCTTGTCGGCCTCGGTGACGGGGGCGGGTAGGCCCGCAGGAAGGTAGGTCATCACAGCGTCTCCTCGGCACCGAAGATCATGGTCGAGACGGGGGTCACCATCGGGCCGGCAATGACGCCTGCCACCTTGGCGCCCGGCACCTGCGAGGTCGACGTGCCACGAAGCTGGCGCACGGCCTCGATCTGGAGCTCGAGGCCATGCATGTAGCACTCGGCGAGATTGCCCCCCGAGGTGTTCATCGGCAGCTTGCCGGTCGGCGCGAGCAGGTTCTCGAGCTTGAGGAAGTCGTTGGCCTCCTCCGCCTTGAAATACCCGTGCTCGACGAGGCTCATGAGCACGCCGCCGGTGAAGTTCTCGTAGGATTGCAGCACGTCCACGTCCTTGGGGCCGAGCTTGGCCATCTCCCACAGGCGTGGGGCGACGGGGCCGAAGCTCGAGGTGCCGAGATCGGTGGCGTTGTAGGCGCGCGCGGCGTGACGGTGGTTCGAGCCCTGCGCGACACCCAGAATATAGGCGGGCGTCTGCTTGAAGTCTTTCGCCCGCTCGGCCGAAACGAGTACAAGGGCTGCGGCGCCGTCGTTCTCCTGGCAGCAATCGAAGAGGCGGCTCGGCTCGGCGATCCAGCGTGCGTTGTCGTAGTCCTCGGCGGAGAGGGGACGGCCGTGCATCACCGCGCGCGGGTTTGCCTGGGCGTGATGATACGAGGCCATGGCGATGGCGCGTAGCGCCTCTCGCTTGATGCCGTGGTCGTGCATGAAGCGCATCATCTTGAAGGCGTAGCGCTGAGCCGGGACGAAGATCCCGTAGGGATTCACGAGCGCATTCTCGCCTGCCACCGTACCGCCGGCGGCGGCCAGCCCGAAGCGCTGGAACTGGCCCTGTGCAAGGGCCCGGTAGACGACGGCGATGTCGGCCTGCCCCGAGACGATGGCTGCTGCCGCGTTGCCGACGGCTGCCGCGCCCCCGCCACCACCTCCACCCCATTGCATGTTCGAGAACCGCAGGTCCTTGCAGCCGAGCGCCGATGCGATCCGTGATGGATCGTTGCGGTCGTTCGAATAGGAGGCAAAACTATCGACGTCCTTCGGGTTTATGCCGGCGTCGGCGCACGCGGCCAGGATGGCCTTCAGCGCCAGCACGAACTCCGGGTCCGGCGACTGGCTGTGCTTGTAGTATGTGGTCTCGCCGACACCGACGACGGCCACCTTTCCGCGCAATGTGCGCTCAGTCATTGTGCAAAGCCCTCCGACCATTTGGCTGCCCCATTATCCTTGAGGCTTGCACAATCGTGAATGGAGGCCAAGGCTCGGGTTCGAACTCGGAGGACGAGATGACGGTGAGACGGGGCCATCTCGCGGTGGCGGTGATGTTGCTGCTCAGGATCGAACTCTCAGCGGACACTGCTTTCGCCGAGCCCAGTACGCTTGCGATAGGTGCTTTGCGAATCCCCTATGACACGGCGCAATGGAGCCGATCTCCGGCGGGCCCAGACGCGCACCGGCTCAAGCCTTCAGGCGCGTCAGCCAACGAGCGCGGACCGTTGCTCATTGAACGCCACGCCATGGAGACGGGTGGCTGCGGCGTCACCATTCGCGAAGCACTCCCGAGGGAGCATTACGCTGCACCGACCGTCACAGGCGTCGAGGTTGCCGGTTTGACTGGTCTGAGGGCGACAGCGCACTCTCGGTGCCGCAGCGCGCAACCGCGTGGCATTGCGGTCTGCGTCGAGGCTGCTGGCAGCACCTACTTGATCGTTTCGCGGAAGTCGGCCTGTCGCGACGCGGGGCCGAGCCCATTCAGCGAGATCGACCCGCTTGGCGACATCGTCGCCGGGATGACGTTCGCACGCTAAGATGCGAGGCACGTCGCCAAGTCAAAGTCCGTAGGTTTTGCGGATGATCGTCTCGAAGACGCGAGACGGCAGCAACGCCTTCAGGACGACGCCGGCCCGCTCGCTCGGTGTGCCGGCGACTGCCCGCACGGGGAGCGTGCGACGCGCCAGGAGCTTCAACACCGCCTTCGCGATGACGTCGGGCTTTCTCGCCTCGCGAACGGCCTTGTCATAGGCGCCGACCGTTGCTTTGAACCGACGATGATAGACCGAGCCCGTGCCGGTCCTTTCGCCTTCGATCTGGTTCGTCGAGATGTCGGTCTGGATATCGCCGGGGTGCAGGACCGTCGCCTCGATGCCGAATGGCGCGATCTCGATCCTGAGCGCCTGAACCATGCCGTCCAGAGCGAATTTCGATGCGGAGTAGTGGCCGATGAAGGGCAGGCCTATCAGGCCGCCGATGGAGCCGACGACGATGATGCGCCCTTTGCCGGCTCGCCGCATGGCGGGAAGGACGGCCTGGATCACGCGGATCGTGCCGAGATAGTTGGTTGCGAGCTGGCGCTCTGCCTCGGGTATGCTGACGTCCTCGATCGAGCCTGCGACAGAAATGCCGGCGCAGTGCACCAGAAGATCGATGCGCTGGTCTGCCTCGAGCACGGTGGCGACGGCGGCCGCGACGGAGCTTTCCGAGGTAACGTCGAGAGGGATAGGTGTCCAGGCGGCCGGCTTCGCACCCGCTGATGCCGCGCCGCGGCGGCTGGCCCCAAAAACCTGCCAGCCGGCCATTGCCAAGCACTCGGCGACGGCCTGTCCGATTCCGGACGAGCTACCCGTGACGAGGGCGACGCCCGCACGCTCGTGGGCCGTCATGCGGTCTCCCTGCGTCAATGCCTGGTCCCGTCGCGGTGCGGGAGGCCCAGAGGGCCTCCTCGCCGACAACGTCAGAGCTTCGCGATTTCCTGGGCCGTCACGTCCAGCGCCTGCTTGATCTGCGCCTCAGTGTGGGCGGAGGTCAGGAAGAAGCGGAGCCGGCCGGCCTTGAGTGGCACGCCCGGATAGATGATCAGCGACGGGTTGACGCCGTGAGCGAAGACGCCATGCCAGAGCTTGACCGCCTTCAGCACATCGCCAGCGATCACCGGCATCATGCCGTAACCGCGGCATATGCCCGTATTGAGACCGCGCTCCTTGGCCAGGCTCAGGAAAAGCTGGCCGTGCGAGTGCAGCTTGGCCACGCGCTCGGGCTCGGCCTTGATGATGCGCAGGCCGGCGAGCGCGCCAGCTGTCATCGCCGGCAACAGGCCGACCGAGTAGACGAAGCCCGGAGCGGTGTGCTTCAGCACGCTGATCAGATCGTGGTTACCTGCGATGTAGCCGCCACACGAAGCGAGCGTCTTCGAGAGCGTGCCCATCCAGATGTCGACCTTGCGGGCGTCGACGCCCGCATGCTCAGCGATGCCGCGGCCCGTCTTGCCGAGAACACCAAGGCCGTGGGCATCGTCGACCATCAGCCACGAGCCGAAGCGCTCCTTGAGTTCGACGGCGCGGGGCAGGTCGGTGACGTCGCCCTCGGTCGAGTAGAGGCCCTCGATGATAACGAGGCAGTTCCGGTGCTTGGCGCGCTCGCGCTTCAGGATCGCCTCGAGCTGATCGAAGTTGTTGTGGGGGAAGCTGATCGTAGTGGCGCGCGAGAGGCGCATGCCGATCACGGCGCTGTTGTGCACGAACTCATCGTGGATAATGAGGTCGTCCTCGGTCATCACCGAGCCGATGGTCGACACGTTGGCCGCGTGGCCGCTGACGAACAGAAGCGCGGCGTCGACGCCGAGGAACTCGGCAACCTCTGTCTCCAGCTCGTGATGGAGCGGGGTCTCGCCGGCCACCATGCGACTCGCGGAGGTGCAGGGGCCGAAGCGATCGATCGCGTCCTTCATCGCCTGCGCGACGGCGGGCTCCTGGTTCAGGCCCAGGTAGTCGCACCAGGCGAAGTTCAGCTTCTCCTCGCCCTTGATGGTCGTGAAGTTGCCATGCGCTTCGTCGATGGTGCGGAAGAACGGCGACTTGACGCCGAACATGTTGCCGACCGATTCCCAATTCTTCAGGGATTTGTAGGCCGGCAGATCCGAGAACTTGCTGCCCGGGTGGCTGGCGACCTCGCCCTCGGCCCGAGAGCCGCTCCACTTGCCGACAGTCGCAGCCAACCTTTTGTTCCAGGACGTTGTTGCCATTCGTTCCTCATGCCGACGCGATACCGGGGCGCACACTCGCGGTTTTATTGTACCAAAAACCGCAGATCGCTCCCACCATTCAAGACGTGTGCCGTTGCCCACTCAGGCTCAGCGGCCCCGGGCACGGTAAATTGCCTACCCTCAACGGGTCACTAACACCCGTCGAATATCTGACAGGCAAATTGGGATTTGATAGAAGGTTAACAGTGACGTAGCTCGGGACCTTGCGGCCGCTTTCCCTGGCCGCGCTCGCCATGATCCCGGGTTTCGGCGTGGCGACCCCACAAAGTTGCGCCACTGCCGTGCGACCAGACTGCGATGCTTCTCGCCGTATGGCTGTGGCACTAGAGCACCCGACACTCTCAGCAATGTAAGTGCCGTGCTCGCTGACGGCAGAGGGGCGCGACATCTTGGATCACTCCCCTCACCGAATAGGCAGGCAGCCAAGCATGAACGGCAGGTTATGTAACGACCAGTGGACACCAGCGGTTATGAGTTAATGGCGCCCCGTAGGGGGATCGAACCCCTGTTTTCAACGTGAGAGGCTGACGTCCTAGGCCACTAGACGAACGGGGCAGCGCCGCTGTCGTATAGGGAAGTGTCAGGCGGGTGGCAAGCACTCTCTTGAGGCTCCGATCCGATCGACCGGCACGAGGTTGTGTCACGCGATTGCAAGCCACGCTCGCTGTGCCGAGCGGTCACTATCGGCCTGCTTCCTCAACGATCGGCACATTCACGGCGGCGCCGCCAGGGACGAGATCGAGGATGCGAATGCCGCTCCCGGCCGGGCCCTCGTAATGGACGGCGAGGCGATTGGCGTAGAGCGCAAGGTGCTTGATGACGGCGCCTTTCGGCAGGGCGAGCTGTGCCGGGGCCGCGAGAGGAGATGCGACCGATGCGGTCGCCGTCGACTGCGGGGCCGGTGCCGAGTTGACA
This sequence comes from Rhizobiales bacterium Ga0077524, assembly GCA_001464755.1. Taxonomy (GTDB): domain Bacteria; phylum Pseudomonadota; class Alphaproteobacteria; order Rhizobiales; family Hyphomicrobiaceae. Next base: position 3,830 of record LNDR01000224.1, on the reverse strand, counting down.
AGGTAGATGATGCGGCCGATCACGGTCGTGAACCCGACAAGCAGGATCACACCCATGCCAATCACGGCAATTTTCAAAAGCCGCAGCTGCGAGGGCGTGTACATCGGGGGAATGTCAGCGCCGGTATCCGGGTCGTCGCTGGCTGGCTTCTGCATCGCTCGCTCTCAGATCCTATCGCTTGCGCGGCTGACTTATCCTCAACCCACACTGGCCGTCCGCGGCGCATTTCCGAGGCGGGCCCCTTTATGACACCGCGTCCAGACGAAGCTTCCGCGAACGGGCCGATCGAGGTCACCATCTCGCCGGAAGCCAATGGATTGCGCCTCGATCGCGTTCTTACCGATGCCGTGGCGAGCTTATCGCGGTCGCGTCTGCAGAGCCTGGTACGAGAGGGCGCGGTCGCGTGCGACGGCGCGACGATAGGGGACCCCGGCCGCAGGGTCAAACCGGGCGAGTGCTACACAATCGTCGTGCCACCACCCGAGCCCGCCCTGCCGGCGCCGGAGGCCATAGCGCTCACGATCGTCCACGAGGACGAGCACCTCATCATCGTCGAGAAGCCGGCGGGGCTCGTCGTCCATCCGGCGGCGGGGCACGAGACCGGAACGCTGGTCAATGCGCTGATCGCACACTGCGGCGACTCCCTCTCGGGCATTGGCGGGGTCAGGCGACCCGGCATCGTACATCGCCTGGACCGAGCCACGAGTGGGCTGCTGGTGGTCGCCAAGACCGACCGGGCCCACCAAGGCCTGTCCGCCCAGTTCCATGCTCACGGGGCCGACGGCCGCCTGGAGCGGCGCTATCTGGCACTGGTCTGGGGAGGACCTCTGCGCCAGCACGGGACGATCGACGTGCCGCTCGGGCGCAGCCGCACCAGCCGTACGAAAATCGCCATTTCACACGGCGCGGACGGCCGGCGAGCGGTCACACATTTCGAGGTGCTCGAGCGTTTCACGGGCACGGACGGCAAGCCGCTCGCCAGTCTCCTCGCGCTGACGCTCGAGACCGGCCGGACCCATCAAATCCGGGTGCACATGGCACATGCCGGTCACCCGGTCATGGGCGATCCGGTCTATGCTACAGGGTTCCAGAGCAGCGCCAGCCGCCTAGGGCCCAAGGCTGGCGCTGCGCTCGCGAGCCTTGACCGACAGGCTCTGCATGCGGCATTCTTGGCCGTGGAGCACCCGGCAACGGGGAAGCGTCTGGCATTCGAAAGCCCGCTTCCGACCGATATTGCATCCCTTCTGGACGGTCTCCGCCTCGATGCGACGCCCAGGTCGTCAGCACATTCGCGAAAGCGACGGATTTGAGCCCGAGGCATCGTTAAGCATTCGATGTATTAAGCCGAACGGGGTGAACCGAATGCTCGGTTGGAACGTCTTGAGAAGCATAGGGGGACGAAACCGGTGCATCAGCCCGCCCTAGGCCTTATTACTCTCACCCGTCCGTGATGAGTGGTGAGGTCCGCACACGGGAACGTGGTTTGTGATTGATGTTCAGCAGGACTAGAGCTTGTCCTGCCTTCCGTGGCATGTCGCTACGGAGGAAAAACGGCTCGCAGGGAGCAGCTACAGGCCTTCACATGGGGGCATCTGGGCTGAGTACAAGATGGCATCCAAGGCTCTTCCGACAATTGCCGGTGGATCCGGCGGCCTCTCGCGGTATCTCGAGGAGATCCGCAGATTTCCCATGCTGGAACCTGGCGAGGAGTACATGCTCGCCAAGCGTTGGCAGGAGCATCAGGATTCCGAAGCGGCACAGAAGCTTGTCACGTCGCATCTGCGTCTCGTGGCGCGCATCGCGATGGGCTATCGGGGCTACGGCCTGCCGATCGGCGAGGTGATCTCGGAAGGCAACGTCGGCCTGATGCAGGCGGTCAAGCGCTTCGAAGCCGAACGCGGCTTCCGGCTGGCGACCTACGCCATGTGGTGGATCCGCGCCTCGATCCAGGAGTACATCCTGCGCTCGTGGAGCCTCGTCAAGATGGGCACCACCGCGGCGCAGAAGAAGCTGTTCTTCAATCTGCGGCGCGTGAAGGGTCAGATCCAGGCGCTCGAGGAGGGCGACCTGAAGCCTGAGCACGTCAAGCAGATCGCAACGAAACTCGGCGTTCCCGAGGAGGACGTGATCTCGATGAACCGCCGCCTTTCGGGCGACGCGCCGCTCAATGCGCCTGTGCGCAACGACGGCGAGTCGGGCGAGTGGCAGGACTGGCTTGTCGACGATACGCCGAATCAGGAGGAGCGACTCGCAGAGAGCGAAGAGCTGTCGCGGCGGAAGTCTTACCTGGCGACCGCGATGTCGGGCCTCAATGATCGCGAGAAGCGCATCTTCGAGGCGCGGCGTCTCAGCGACGAGCCTGCGACGCTCGAGGATCTCTCGACGGAGTTCGGCGTCAGCCGCGAGCGCATCCGCCAGATCGAGGTTCGCGCCTTCGAGAAGGTCCAGCGCGCCGTTCAGCAGTCGGCCAAGGGCGACCAACTCCAGGCGGTTTGAGTCTGAAAGCGGCTACGCAACATTGACGCCGGCCCTCGAAAGGGGGCCGGCGTTTCGCTTTTCTGTCGAATGTTTGCCTGTTCCCACTCGCGTGGAAATGGCGCTACGCTTGTTCCAGCGAGCAACGGCGGCACGGCCAGTGGATCGGGAGTAGGCATCATGGGCAAGCTCGACGGGCGGATTGCGATCGTCACCGGCGCCAGCCGTGGCATCGGCGAGGAGATCGCAAAGCTCTTTGCCTCCGAAGGCGCGCGGATCGTGTGCGCGGCGCGGACGCTCAACGAAGGCGACCACAAGATGCTGACGGGCTCCCTCGCCGGCACCGTCGCCCAAATCGAGAAATCCGGCGGCAAGGCAGTGGCGGTAGCGGTCGATGTCTCGCGGGTAGAGGAGTGCGAGCGCCTCGTCACGGCTGCCGAGCGGGCGTTCGGTGTGGCCGACATCCTCGTCAACAACGCAGCGCTGACCTATTACAAAAACATCATCGACTATAATCCGAAGCATTGGGCCAAGGCCTTCGAGGTGAACGTGCACGCACCGTTCAACCTTTCGCGGCTGGTGTTGCCCGGCATGCTGCGGATCGGGCGGGGCTCGATCGTGAACATCTCATCGGGCTCGGCGATCGGGCCGGGACGTACACCCTTCGTCGGTGCGCGGCCTGTGCAAGGCGGCACCATGTATGGGGCCACCAAGGCTGCGCTCGAGCGCTTCACCCAGGGCCTCGCGCAGGAGGTGCACGCCAACGGACTATCAGTGACGGCGCTATCTCCGTCGCAGACCGTGGCGACGCCTGGTACCGTCTATCACAAGCTGATGGCCAGCATGGACGATCCGCGAGGCGAGCCGATGAGTTACATGGCTCGCGCGGCACTCCTGCTGGCCAGCGAGCCCGCATCCAAGGTCAACGGCCGCGTCACCTACAGCCAGCAGATCCTCGGCGAATACGGCTTGATCGAAAACCCGAAGGGCCGCGGTGTCGAGACGAAGGGATCGGGGTACAGCCAGATCTGAGGACGCGCCGACTGGGGGGTCCTCGTTGCGACGCGGGAACGACTCCAGTGCGCAGTTGCGGCGTTGCGAGCCGGCCGGTGCGGCCGGCGCCCGACCCAAGGGCGTTAACGCCCAGCCACGGCACGGAGTTGTGCGATTGCATCCTCGGCCGCAAGGCGCTCGCCGTCGTCCTTCGAGATCGCGAGCACAGATTCGGCTGTCTTGATCTCGGCCTCGATCGCCGCACCACGCCCCTCGCCATCGAGGTCGATGAGGTGCTGCGCGAGGATGGTCAGGGTGTCCGGCTCAACCTCGGCTATGCCGCCCCGAACGAAAACGCGGCG
>LNDR01000223.1 GCA_001464755.1 Rhizobiales bacterium Ga0077524 | reverse complement strand
GCCGGAGGCGTTTGTCAGTGGATCGGGGTGCCGCTCCCGAAGAGGGGCGCGGAGCTAGGATGACGTTCGAGTTGATCGGCGTCGTTCCCGGGTCCGGAGGTCTGTGCAGCCTGGGTCATGTCAGGCGGCGGATCTCCTCACTGGTCGGCTCCGATGCCCAGCGCCTTCGGCCTGCCGCTGCCTGGGGCGAGAGCCCCGCGCAAGGCCGCCACCGACGGTCCGCAGCGGGTGGAGAAAGCGAGCGGCAAGAACGGGGCGGCCCCCGTCCCCTTCTCGAGGTCAAGAACCCTCACGTTCGCGTGGAGGGGCTGAATGCCGTGGCTTGACCTGAACCCGTCACGGCGCTCAATTGGCCGCGCTGCGTCGCCAGGAGAGCGCCCGTGCAATTGAATTCGAGAGCCTACCAGGTCGACGACCTGATGGCCGCGCAGGAACTCTATCACTCCAACGGCTGGACCGACGGCCTTCCCGTGGTGCCACCGACCGAGGGCGCAGTGAAGGCCTGCCTGGAGTGGGCCGGCATGGCGCCCGACCAGATCATCGGCATCGAGACCGTGCGCGAGCAGGCGGTCACGGCGGAGAAAGTGGCGATCAACGCGGTCATGGCCGGCTGTCTGCCCATGCACTTTCCCGTCGTCGTCTCCGCCTGGCAAGGCATGCTCAAGGAGGAATTCCTCGTCCACGGCACCACGTCCTCGACCGGCGGCTGTGCCGTGCTCGTGATCATCAACGGCCCCATCCGCCGCGAGATCGGCGCCTCGGGCGGGTTCAATGCGTTGGCCAATTCCGACCGTGCGACGGCGTGCATCGGCCGCGCCATACGCTTGGGGCTCATCAACATCCTCGACGTCCGCCCCGGCGGCATCGACCGCTCGACCCTCGGCCACCCCGGCAAGTTCTCCTACTGCATCGCCGAGGACGAGGAGGACACCACCTGGACGCCGCTCGGCGAGAGTCGCGGCATCCGGAAAGGCGTCTCCTCCGTCACCGTCATGGCCGCCATGGGACCGCGCCAGCTCATGAACGAATGGACCCACGCCCCGGAAGAGATCCTCGAGACCTTCGCCGCCGAGATGCGCGCCAGCCAGCGCCACTACTCCATCTACGGCGGCAATCAGGTCGTCGTGATCCCAAAGCAGCTCCGCGACATCCTCCAGACCGCCGGCTGGTCCAAGGCCGACATCGGCCGCTTCCTCTACGAGCGTGCCCGCATCAAGCGCAAGGAATGGGCCGACGTCGGCAAGGGCGCCGTGGTGCGCGATCGCGGCGAAAGCGTCTACACGGCACTCGATGCGCCGGAGTCGTGCCTCGTCGTGGCGGCCGGTGGCCCGGCAGGCGGCTTCGGCGCCGTCATCGCCCCCTGGATGGGGCATAAGACCAAGGCCGTGACGGTGCCGATCGGCGCCTGCGTCGACTGCGGACCCGAGGAGAAAAAAGCATGACCATCCGCGTTCTCGATCCGACCAACGAGGCCGCCCCCCCGGCGGGCCAACCGGCACAACGACTGATTTCGCTGCGCGGAACGACGATCGGTTTCGTCTCCAATGGCAAGGAGGGGGCGAAGGAGTTCTTCACCCACCTCGGCCGCATGCTCGAGACCGAGCACGGCGTCGCCAAGGTCGTTCACCGCGTGAAGTCCAACTACAGCGCACCGGCCGACAAGCACATCGTCGACGAGATGCGCTCCTGGCACGCGGTCGTCACAGGCATCGGAGACTGAGGCTCGTGTTCATCGTGCAGTTTGCACGACAGCATCATGGCAGAGCGATTGGGTGTCCCGGCAGTGAGCGTGATGACGACGCGCTTCACGTCAGCGGCAAAGCTGATGGCGAAGGTGCTCGGCATGCCCGACTACCCCTTCGTGGTCATCGAGCACCCCATCTCGAATGCAGGCGACGCGGGCCTCGAAGCACGGGCGCGGGCGGTGCTCCGCGAGATCGAGCGCGATTTGCTGCGCCATTGAAACGCCATCGTCTAAAGCGCAAACCAAGACCATCCCCGCGGCCCAATCTGCGCCGCCGACCGGCGCATTTGCGACCAGATGAGAGCCCTGATCAACAGCAAGCCCGACATGATGCATGATCCTTCGAGCGGGCCGGCGAAGCAAATACGCCCACTGCCGCCACGGCGGGGCCTCCATGGACCCTTGCTGGTCGGCCTCTTCCTCGTTCTTGCCTCGCTGCCGCTCGCGGCCGCAGCTTGGCTGTCCGGCATCGAGCCTGCGGCCTCCCTCAGCGAGCTTGCTACGGCATTGGGCCTTGTCGCAGGTGCCTTGCTGTGCATCCAGTTCCTGACATCCGGTAGATACGAGACATTCTCAGGTCGCCTGGGGATCGACCGGACGATGGGGTTTCACCGCATCGCTGCGTTGGCTTTGCTGATGTGTGCCTTGGCCCATCCCCTGGTCTACCTGCTCGACACGGCCATCGCCGACCCGAGAGCGGCTTGGCAGCGATTGACCGGCCTTGTTTCGGGTGATCGCACCCGAACCGGCGTGTTCGCACTCTGCGGCTTGGCGACCCTGGCGTTGTTCGCAGTCTGGCGGAGCGCAACCGGCGTGCGCTACGAGCTGTGGCGCGCCTCGCACGGCTTGCTCGCCATCGTCGTTGTGGGCCTGACGCTTCATCACGCAATCACGATAGGGGCCTATAGCGCCGAGCCATCCGTCCAATGGACGTGGTGGCTCCTGGCCCTGATTGCGACCGGCGCCGCCATTATGGTCTACGTCATCAGACCTTGGCGCATGTGGCGTGAGCCGTGGCACGTCGCGAACGTCACGTCGGCAGGTGATGGGGCTTGGCAAATCGACTTGCGAGGCCCCGAGAACGCCGCTTTCTCATTTCTCCCAGGGCAGTTCGTTTGGATCACGCTCGAGCCCAATCGACCTCCGTTTCACGATCATCCATTCTCGATCGCATCGGCGCCGCATGAGCTTCCGGTTCTGCGCCTCCTGGTCCGTGAATCGGGTGACTGCACACGTCATTTCGGCCGGATCGCGCCGGGCACGCGTGTTGCGATCGACGGGCCTCACGGCAGCTTCATTCTGCCGGACGAGGCAGCCACCATCGTGATGATGGCGGGCGGCGTCGGCATCGCGCCGATCCTCGGCATGCTCGAGCACGCGGCTGGCACCGGCGATCGCCGTAAGTTCCACTTGATGGTCGCTGGGCGTACGCCCCGTGCCCTCCCGGGACTCGCGCGCCTTCGAACGCTGCAAAACCGCCTCGACCTGACGATCGCTGCATTCGTCGATACGCCAACGGCCGAGGCCGGCTTCATTCCCCGCCAGATCACCCAGCCCGATATCGCCGCCATCGTCGGCGATCCGGCAGCAACGCTCGCATATGTCTGCGGCCCCCCGGGGTGGATGGCAACAATGACCGATGCCCTGCTGGAAACGGGTCTGCCGGCTCGATCGATCCACTACGAGCGGTTCGACTACGCATCCGGTGGAGGCCGGATCGACCGCGCTCGCCTTTACCAAGCCACCGCCGTGCTTGCGATCTTGGCACTCGCCATGATCGCATTCGCACTCAGGTAGCTACTTTGCAGAAAGCCCGACGAGGTAGGCGGCCAGCTTGGCGCGCTCCGCCGCATCGTCGACATGGTGGGTCTCGAGGTACCGAACGAGCCACGCGGTCTTCTCGGCGAGTGTGTTGCCCTCGATCGACCGGGCGAGCGTCGAAGCCCGCGCATGACACTTCATGCATCTCTCTTTGAACGTCTCGGCATCGGCGAGAACAGCCGACGGGAATGAGAACGGTACAAGGCAAAACGCTAGTGCGATTCCGATCGCTCGATGCTGCATAGCTTTCTCCAGTCCGGGCCTCGAAAGGCAGCGCGCCAATGGCCTGTTTTTCAACTATCGCCCGATCAGCCAACTGCGAAAAAACCCCGATACGGCACGCCTTGTCTGCAGGGCGACGACTTATTCGATCGCTTCCACGCGGCACCCGCCGTGGCAGTCTCCGGCCACGCAATGATTACCGCTCTATTGCACCGGCGCCGAGATCGAGGCATTGCGCGAACGCAACCGGTCGCGGCTATTCCCGCGCTCGGACCCTCTCTGAACGAAAAAGGCCACGACCCGAAGGGGTCGCAGCCTGGTCATTCGAATTGGGATAGCTCTGCGCTATGCCGCAGCCGTTTCGTTGACGACACGCTCGGCGATCTTGGTCAACTTGGCGTCGGCCGCCTTCTCCTGCGCGAGATTGGCCTTGAGAAGCTGGATCGCATCTTTCTTGCCGAGCTTCTCGGCCCAGGCGATCAGCGTGCCGTAGCGCGTAATCTCATAATGCTCGACCGCCTGTGCCGCGCCGATGATGCCCGCATCACGGGTCATTCCGCCCTCGACCTCGCTCATGATCTCCTTCGCTTCCTCGATGATGCCGTCGATCGCCTGGCAGGTGACACCGCGCGCCCGCATGCCCATCTGCTCGAAGACCTTCTCGAGGTTCTCGATCTGCTGCTCGGTCTCGTCCCGGTGATCTTCCAGCGCCTGACGCAATTCTTTCGTCTCGGACTTACGGATCATGCCTGGAAGCGACCTAAGCACCTGCTTCTCGGCGTAGTACATGTCCTTCAGAAAGTGAGTGAACAGGTCGTCCAGGGATTTTATGGCCATGAGACTTTACTCCTTACGTATGAGCTGAGGCGAACCGAAAGCCATCAACGCCGCCGCCGCGAGCTATCGACGAACCGGCCTTGCCGGGCTTGCGAGCTGCTTGATCTTGCCATTGCGGAAACTCCAAAGCGTCGTTGGCGATCATCCCCAAACGGTTGCTCATCCAACCGGGTTCCGACATGAAATTGCAGAATCGGCCCGACATGAATGTCCCGCAGACCACGTGCTTTTCCGGCGTCCCGCCGTGCGCCGCACTCCAACGGCCAGGTCGTTGCGCCTTTGCTCTCCGGGGCTGGGGAGGCGGGCGCTTCCTTCCCCTGCCCCGCCATGCCATGCTCCGGCCTCGAAATCACAACCAGCCGGAGGAGCAGCCCCCATGGCCGACGCCGTCATCGTTTCGACCGCCCGCACACCGATCGGACGTGCCTTCCGAGGCGCCTTCAACAAGGTCCACGGCGCCACACTCGGCGGCCATGCCGTGGCCGAGGCCGTCAAGCGCGCCAAGATCGCGCCAGAGCAGGTCGAGGACGTGCTGATGGGTTGCGCCATGCCCGAGGGCGCGACCGGCGGCAACATCGCCCGCCAGATCGCGGTTCGTGCCGGCCTGCCCGTGTCGGTACCGGGTGCCACGGTCAATCGCTTCTGCTCGTCGGGCCTGCAGACCATCGCCATGGCCGCCCAGCGCATTCGCTCGAACGAGGCCGATATCCTCGTCGCCGGCGGTCTCGAGTCGATCTCGCTCGTTCAGGGCAACCAGACCAACCAGAATGTACTCGGCAACGAGGACGAGTGGATCAAGCAGCACGCGCCCGCCATCTACTGGCCCATGATCCAGACGGCCGACAACGTCGCCAAACGCTACGGCGTCAGCCGCGACGTGCAGGACGCCTACGCGCTCGAGAGCCAGCGTCGCACCGCCGCCGCGCAGCAGGCGCGCCGCTTCGACGACGAGATCGTACCGCTGACCGCCGAGAAGAATATCATCGACAAGGAAGGCAAGATCGCCGGCACCGAGATGTTCACCCTCACCCGCGACGAGGGCAACCGGCCGGATACCGCCATGGAAGGCCTCGCCAAGCTGAAGCCGGTGGCTGGCCCGGACAATTTCGTCACCGCCGGCAATGCCAGCCAGCTTTCGGATGGCGCGTCGGCCTGCGTGGTCATGAGTGACAAGGAGGCCCAGAAGCGCGGCCTGACGCCTCTGGGCATCTATCGCGGCTTCGAGGTCGCCGGCTGCGAGCCCGACGAGATGGGCATCGGCCCGATTTTTGCGGTGCCGAAGCTTTTGAAGAAGCACGGCCTCAAGGTCGAGGACATCGGCCTCTGGGAGCTGAACGAGGCCTTCGCCGTCCAGGTGGTCTACTGCATGGACAAGCTCGGCATTCCCCACGATCGCCTGAATGTGGACGGAGGTGCCATCTCCATCGGCCACCCCTACGGCATGAGCGGCGCACGCCTCACCGGCCACGCCCTGATCGAGGGCAAGCGCCGCGGCGTGAAGTACGCCGTCGTCACCATGTGCATCGGCGGCGGCCAGGGCGCGGCCGGCCTCTTCGAGATCGTGTGAGGTCAGAATGTCTCAGCCACTCACCACACCCGGCTACCTTCATCGCGGGCTCGACGATCTGTTCCGCATGGCCCGGGGATCGCCTCTTCAGCCCGAGTGCGAGTCGTTCTACTTCATCCGCCACGGAGAGACGGAAGGGAACGCCAAGCGCATCTTCCAGCACGCCGAAATCCCGCTAAACGAGCGGGGCCGGCAGCAGGCCGAGGCGGCATCGGCGGCGCTCGCGAGCGCAAGGCTCGAGCGAATCTTCGCCTCGACCATGACTCGCGCCTGGGTCACGGCCGAGGCCATCGCCCGCCCGCACGGTCTCGCGCCGATTCCGGAGGACGGACTTCGCGAGCGCTGGTTCGGCGATCTCGTCGGCACGCCGAGCCACGACCATGACTGGCGCGACTCCCCCCCGAATGGCGAGTCGCTGGTGACATTCGTCACCCGCACCCAGGCAGGCATCACCCGGTCGCTCACCGAGGCTGGCAAGACCCGGACGGCCCTGGTCGGCCACGGCGGCATCCTCTACGTGCTGGCGCCGAGCCTCGGCCTCGACATCACCACCGAGATGCTCGCCAATGCGACACCCCTGCACTTCAAACGCAACGGCAACGGCTGGAGCGTCACCCGCGTCGCCGACGTCGGCGCCCGCGGCGACAACGTGGCCTGACCCCGTCGCGCTGGCGGCCGGCCTCACCACTACAGCGCTGGCGGCCGGCGCCCCGCAGGGGTGTCGTCAGCGCCACGAAAAATCCGCTGGCGGCCGGCTCCCCGCCAGGGGAGTCGCCAGCGCCAAAAGAAAGAGAGACTCCTAATGGACATGTCAGGCCAGTATCGCATCCAGGCGCCGCGCGACGTGGTCTGGGCAGCACTCAACGACCCCGAGGTGCTGAAACGCTGCATCCCCGGCTGTAAGGAGCTCGAGCAGAAATCACCGACCGAGCTGGCGGCCAAGGTCAGCCTCAAGATCGGACCGATCTCGGCCAACTTCTCCGGCGACGTCACGTTGCAGAACCTGAACCCGCCAGCCGGCTATACGATCGCCGGCCAGGGCTCGGGCGGCGCAGCCGGCTTCGCGAAGGGGAGTGCCGAGGTCGCCCTGACCGAGGTCGAAGGCGGCGCTGAGACCGATCTGGCCTACACCGCCAAGGCCGAGGTAGGTGGCAAGCTCGCCGCACTCGGAGGCCGCCTCATCCAGGCGACCTCGAAGAAGCTCGCCGACGAGTTCTTCTCCGCCTTCGCGAGAGAGCTGAATGGCCCCGACGAGCCAGCGGTCGACGCCGAGCCTGAGAAGAAAAAGAGCCGCTGGAGCAAGTGGCTCGGTCGCTGACCCTCGACGCACCATGCGTGATTGAATGTGGAACGTGGAGCCATCGCCGTCGCCAAATCAAGACGCCTCGTAGGTCGGGTCGAGACTGCGCTCCGAGACCCGACGACCAGGCGCGCATGACGGCAGTTCTAGCATCAGGGCCAAGCTCGACCCCGATCTGCAACTTGCCTTCTCCACTCCTCACGCAAAGAATTCCCTCGGCTGGGCCGTGACCCCGTCCGCGAGCTCCTTCTCGGCACGGTCTCGTGTCTTGCCGTCCGGCAGCTTCGCGACGAGGCGCCGGGCAGCCTCTGCGTCCTCTGTCGCGATGATATGCGCAATCGAGCGGTACACCCGGCCCGCACGCCAGTCGTCGCCCGGCGGCGCATCCTTCTCGATCGCCCCCAGCACCGGCTCCCAAAGATCGCGGCCGCCCGGAAACGCCGCCTCCAGCAGTAATCCGCCCGCCTCGGCCCGCGACGCCACCGGACGGGCCTTCGCGAGCAGCGCGATGGCATCGTCGAGCATGGCCCGCGCGGCCGTCACGTTACCGCTCTGGATGGCGGCCCGAATGGGCCATGCAAGCACGGTCGAGCGTTGATAGGCGTCGCGCCCAGCCTTCGCCGTCGCCCGCGCCTCCTTCAACGCGACCGCCGCGATATCGGCCGGCGCGAAACGCACCACCCAAGCCAGCGCCTGCGTCGCGAACCACGGGTCCGCGATCCTCCGTGCGATGCGCAACGCCTCCGCTGGCTCAGTCCGCGCCAGCGCAGCCACCTGATCGCGTGCTTTCGTCGTATCGAGCATGTCTGCAGGCCAGAGATTGACGGCCGAAGCCTTACCGCCCGTTTTTCTTCCGCCACGCCTCGAAGTCGATCTTCGACTGCGGGTCGGTCGCCGGATAGAGGCCACGGATCGAGCGCCCCTCCATCACCTTCTCCGTCGCAAAGTCCTCATAGGCCGTCATCTCGACGGCTTCCGTCGCGATCTCGTCGGCAAGGTGCGCTGGAATAACGACGCAGCCGTCCGCATCGCCGACGATCACGTCTCCCGGAAACACCGGCGCATCGCCGCATGCAATCGGCACGTTGGTATCGATGGCCTGATGCAGCGTCAGGTTTGTGGGCGCCGACGGCCGCTGGTGGAACGAGGGAATATCGAGCCGGGCAATCTCCGCCGCATCGCGAAAACCGCCGTCCGTCACGATGCCGGCCACGCCCCGCTTCATCAGCCGCGTGACGAGAATCGCCCCCGCCGAGGCGGCCCGCGCGTCCTTTCGGCTGTCGATCACGAACACCGCGCCTGGCGGGCAGTCCTGCTCGATGGCCTTGCGCTGAGGATGGTTCGGATCGTTGAACACACTCATCGTGTTCAAGTCCTCGCGCGCCGGAATGTAGCGCAGCGTGAACGCCTCGCCCACCATGGTCGGCTTCGACGGGTCGAGCGGCAACACACCCTGGATCATCTGGACGCGAAATCCGCGTTTGAACAATGCCGTCGTGATCGTCGCCGAGGAGACGGTCTTCAACTTGTCGCGCGTAACGGGGGAAAGTGGCATGCAATGTCTCCCGGCTTTGGGGCCTCAGTGTCCGTGATCAGCGCTCGTCCTTGCGTCGCGCCTTGCGTGCGGGAAGAGCGAGTGGCACCTCAGCGAAATGGGGCAAAACCTGCGCCAACGTACCGGGCTCGAGCTTGTCGGTCATCGCCAGAATCTTCTCGACCAGGTCGAGCTTCGTCTTGACGTTCTCGAGCACGATGCGCTCCGTCTCCGCGCTCGAGCGCTTGAGATCCGCTTGCCGACGCTCGTAGATGTCGCGCGTCTGCTCGACCAGCTTCATGGTCTCGGCGGCGATCTGCTCATTCTTGACGCGCGGTTGCGCGAGCCAGGCGTTGAGGTGGTCGACGAGGTTGCTCGCCGTGCCGCCCAGCGCCTCGCCCACGGTCGTGTTCTTCTTGGCGTCGATGGTCGTGTCGAGCAGGCTCTCGATCGCCTTCACGAGCCGCCGTCTGAGCTTGCGGACCTGCGTCGCCGCATCGTCGTCAAGCGCAAAGCGCGCCGGGTTCTCGACCACCACCGTATCGTGGCCCAGCCGGAGCTGGGTGTAGATTGCAACGAAAAGATCGATGATCTGGTCGGTGGCCTCGAGGGCCTTGGGTGCGTTGAGCACCGTAGCGAGGCGGACGACGCCCTTCTGCGTCAGCACCGTCGGCGCCCACCCCTTCCTTGAGATCACGCCCTGTGATCTCAAGGGCTCGAGTTCCTCGTCGGTCGGTCGGAAGGCGTGGCGCTCGCTGAACTTCTGCGGATTGCGCCGCACCGCCTGCACCACTTCTCTCGTCTCGACCCCGAACGCCCGCGCGACGTCGGCCGCGAGCATGACGGGCTCGCCGCGGAGCTGGACGACCTGCGGGCTGGCTTCCCCCTCGATTCCCTGCTCGTCCCCGTCGTCCTGCATCACCCCTGGCCCTTCTTTGAGATCACAGGCTGTGATCTTTCGCCTCGGATCGAGACGGTCTCGTGCGAGGACAGTCCCGGTGGGCGGTACCCAGACCGCCCCTCAATAGATGTCCGGCTCCGGCACGGGTGCCCCGAACTGCGTCTCCAGGAAATCGAAATCGCAGCCGTCGTGCGCCTGTTTGATGTGCTGCGAGAACATCCATCCATAGCCGCGCTCGTAGCGGGGCTTCGGCTTGGGGCTGGCCGCCCGCCGTCGGGCAAGCTCCGCCTCGGACACGTCGAGATTGAGCGTCCGCGCCTCCACGTCGAGCGTGATCTTGTCCCCGGTCTCGACGAGCGCGAGCGGCCCGCCCACGTACGACTCCGGCGAGACATGCAGAATGCATGCGCCGTAGCTCGTGCCCGACATGCGCGCGTCCGAGATGCGCACCATATCGCGAACGCCCTGGCGCACGAGCTTGGTCGGGATCGGGATCATGCCCCACTCGGGCATGCCCGGCCCACCTTGCGGACCCGAATTGCGCAACACCAGCACGCTATCCTTGGTGACCGGCAAATCCTCGCGATTGATCTCTTTCTTGAGCTGCGCGTAATCGTCGAAGACGTAGGCCGTGCCGGTATGCTTGAGGAGATGCGGCTCAGCCGCGGAGGGTTTGATTACGCAGCCGTCGGGCGCGATATTGCCCTTCAGCATGGCGAGCGCGCCCTCGTTGTAGATCGCCTTGTCGAGCGGCCGGATCACGTCGTCGTTGTAGACCTCCGCACCCTCGAGGCTCTTGCTCCACGCCTCGCCGGTGACGGTGATCTGGCTGAGATCCAGATGCTCCGTCAGCCGCGACATCAGCCCGAGCAGGCCGCCCGCGTAGTAGAAGTCCTCCATCAGGTATTTGTCACCGGACGGGCGGATGTTGGCGATCACCGGCACCTTGCGGCTCGTCGCATCGAAATCCTCGAGGCCGATGCCATGTCCGGCGCGCCGTGCCATGGCGATCAGGTGGATCACGGCATTGGTCGAGCAGCCCATCGCCATCGCGACCGTGATCGCATTGCGGAAGGCGTCTTCGGTCAGGATCTTGGCGGGCGTCAGATCCTCCCAGACCATGTCGACGATCCGCCGCCCGCAGGCCGACGCCATGCGCACATGATTGGAATCCGCCGCCGGGATCGACGATGTCCCCGGCAGGCAGAGCCCGATCACGTCGGCGAGCGCCGTCATCGTCGCGGCCGTACCCATGGTCATGCACACGCCGTAGGAGCGGGCGATGCCCATCTCCATCTCGCCCCAGTCCTTGTCGGAGATGTTGCCGGCGCGGCGCTCGTCCCAGAACTTCCACGCGTCCGAGCCCGAGCCCAGCGTCTTGCCGTGCCAGTT
>LNDR01000222.1 GCA_001464755.1 Rhizobiales bacterium Ga0077524 | reverse complement strand
GGAGCCGCCCGCCTCGCTCGCCGACATGGACACGTGGCTCGCCAAAGCCGAGGCCTCGACCGACCCCCTCGTCTTCGCCGTCATCGACAAGCGTACCGGGCGCTGCGAAGGCCGCCAGACGCTGATGCGCATCACGCCGGAGCATCGTTGCATCGAGACGGGCAGCATCTACTGGGGCCCGGCCATCTCGCGCTCACCAGTTGCGACGGAGGCGAACTACCTGTTCGCAAAGTATGTGTTCGACCACCTTGGCTATCGCCGCTTCGAGTGGAAGTGCGATGCCCTGAATGCTCCCTCGCGGCGCGCCGCAGAACGCTTCGGCTTCACCTACGAGGGCCATTTCCGCCGCGCGGTCATCGTGAAAGGCCGCACACGCGATACGACCTGGTTCGCCATGGTCAACGATGACTGGCCGAAGCTCAAAGCCGCCTACGAAAAGTGGCTCGATCCGGCCAACTTCGATGCCACCGGCCAGCAGAAGGTGAGCCTGGCGACCCTCACGGCGGCGGCGCTGAGGGCGTGACCGTGCATTGACCGTGTTCCCCTCCCCATCAGGTGGGGCGGTGTACAGCCAGCCAAGTTCCAATGCGCTCGACCTGTGCGAGCGGCCGGATCGGCCGCAAAAGCAAACTGGTCGATTCAGCGTAAGCTCAACCGATCCCTGGACTCGCCCGACCACGGCAGAGCAAGGTCGACGCCTGCCCCCAGCCCATCACCCAAGGCTCGCCCATCGTGTGGCTTCTCATCACCTGCACGTTGGTCACGACGCTCTACGCGACGACCATCACCATCGCCAACGTGTCGCTGCCCCAGATCCAGGGTGCGCTGTCGGCCAGCCCCGATCAGGTGGCCTGGGTCATCACGTCCAACCTGATCGCGACCGCCGTCACCATTCCGCTCGCCGGCTGGATCTCCGGGCGCTTCGGGCGCCGCCGGGCGATGATCTGGGGCGTCGCGGGCTTTGGTGCCGCCACCTTGATGTGCGGGCTTTCGACGTCGCTCTCCGAGCTGATCTTCTGGCGCGTGCTGCAGTCGGCGTTCGGCTCGCCACTCACTCCGATTGCACAATCGATCGTCATTGACGAGTTCACGGGGACGAAGCGCGGGCCGGCACTTTCGATCTACTCGATGGGCGTCGGGATCCCGCCTACCATCGCGCCGCTGCTCGGTGGCTACGTCAGCGAGGAGATTTCCTGGCGGTGGGTGTTCTTCATCCTGTTGCCATTGGCGGTCGTCGCACTCGTTGGCACGCTGACGGCGATCAAGCCCGACCCGCCACGCGAGGAACGACCAAGGCTGGATTGGATCGGCTTTCTCAGCCTGTCGATAGCCGTCGCCTGCATCCAGCTGATGCTCGATCGCGGCGAGCGCGCGGAATGGTTCAGCTCGACCGAGATCATCGTCGAGTGCGCGCTGGCGGTCCTGTTCGGCTGGATCTTCCTGGCGCACAGCCTGACGCGGGAGCGCCCGTTTCTCGACCCGCGCCTTCTGCTCGAGCGGAATTTTGCGTTGGGCATCGGCATCGCGGCGATCTTCGGCATGCTGTTCGTGACGCCGATGGTGCTCATTCCAGCCATGCTGCAACAGCTCCGGCATGTGCCCGAGTTCACCGTCGGCTTGCTGCTGACTGCGCGCGGCGCGGGGACCGCGCTGTCCATGCTGCTGATGATCCTGTTCGCAAACAGCTGGAACCCGCGACTGCTTTTTCTGATCGGCTTTGGCCTGCATACCTATGCGGGGCTGGAGATGGCGCGCTTCGATATGAATGTGCCGCTCTCGGATGTCGCCTGGGCGATGGCGCTGCAGGGCTTCGGAGTCGGCTGGCTGTGGGTGCCGATGTCGCTGGTGGTCTTCTCGAACCTCGACCCGCGCCGCTCGGCGGAGGGCGCCGCGATGTTCCATTTCGTTCGCAGCGTCGCCTCCAGCTACTACATATCGGCGAGCATCGTGGTCGTCTTTCATAGCCAGAAAGTGAGCTACACCGAGCTGGTGCAATGGATAAACCCGTTCAATGATCGCATGCGCCTGCCCGATGTGATGGGGCGATGGAGCGCCGAGACAACGAGTGGGCTGGCCGGCATTGCGGGTGAGGTCGGGCGGCAAGCGACGGGCATCGGCTACGTCAACGCGTTCAATCTGTTCCTGTGGACGTCGCTGATCGTCTACCCGCTCATCGCGTTGATCGTTTGGCCCCCTACGGGATATCGGCCGCGCACGTGAGCGACCTGCGTGGCCGCACACTCCGTCACGAAAAGAGCGTGAGCACGCCCGTATAGCCATAGATGCGGTCGTTCGAGATCTCGCCGTTGCCGAAGAAGCCGGCGACCGGAATGTCGCCGAACGTCTCGCGGATAGCACGCATCTCATGGCTCTCGTCGCCGAACAGGTTGGGCCCGCGTGCCACGCACGAGAAATAGAGCCCGGCCTTGGGCGGCGCCGTGAGCCGGCCTTTCAGACCGGCAAGCATGCGCTCGAGATCCTTCCGCGCGCTCTCCTGGTCGCGTCGGACGAACATCACCCTCTCACCCGCCTGCAGGTTTTCGGCCACCGCCACGAGGCCCTGCCGTGGGTCGATTCCGATCAGGTTGCGCACGACGTAGTCGGCCTCGTTCGATCCGGGGACGGGCAGCGCCGCGTGCACATTGGTGAGCCAGGGCCGCGGATCAGCTCCCTCGGCAATCCCCACGTCCTCGCACATCACGTCGTAGGCCCGTCGGCGATCGAGCCCCGCGATAATCTGGCCTTCACACCGCGTGATCTCGTGAGCCGCCCCGATCGGGGTGCAACCTTGCGACAACCCGACCGCCACACTGAGCCGCCCGCCGAGCAGGATGCCCGACACGCCACCGTCGATCACCTCCCCGCCCGCGATTTGCGGATAGCTACCGTCGGACGACGTCAACCCACCTACGAGATAGGCGCTCCGCTCCCTCGATAGCGCGGCGACAATGTCCATCACCGCGCCGTTGCGCGGATCGGCGTGCACGACGCCGAGACCCGCTGCGAGACCTCCGCCACCCGCATCGGCGACGGCGCCCGCCTCCGCCATCGTCGGCAACAGCCGGTAGCTGCCCTCCGCCAGCCGGCACGTCAGCACCACAGCCGCGGGCTTGTCCCAGTGCTCGACACCTGAGGCGCAGACGCCATGCCCGGCGGTGCCAACCCAGGCATCGATGCCAGTGCTCACTCGCAGGCTCGCAACGAGGCCCGAGAAATCGCGGGCCAGCGGGCTCGTTACATAGATGAATCCGACGTTGTGCCCCCGAGCATCCTGGAGCTGATCAGCCAGCTCGCGTGCGATCACGTGCGGCGTGCCGCCGGCGGCCTGAGCCGAAGCGAACAGGTTCATGATGGTCGGTCCTCTCGACGATGACGGCACGCCGCAGGTTGCCCCTGCATGCCGAAGCAAACTGGCACACGGCGGGTGCAGGTGTCACCGGGCGACGGTGAGCATCTCAACTCGCCCCGTCCACGACCAAGCCGGCGCATGACGAAGCACCGTCTTGGGTGGCATCGCCGAATCGTGCTCGGCTATGCGTTGGCCGAAGGCCGACCCTGCCGCGACGAGAGAGCCCGTGAAGCACCTCGAAAGCCTCAATGCCGCCCAGCGTCGGGCCGTCGAGCACGGCGTCCGCGAGGGAGACGCGTCGGCGTGCGGACCGCTGCTGGTCATCGCGGGGGCGGGCTCGGGCAAGACCACGACGCTTGCCAGCCGTGTTGCGCACCTGATCCTCAACGGGGCCGATCCGGGCCGCATTCTGCTTCTGACCTTCTCACGTCGCGCCGCCGACGACATGACCCGGCGTGTCGAGCGCATCGTCGCATCCGCCCTCGCCGGGGCAAATGGCCAACGCTTTCGCTCGGCCGCATCGATCCCCTGGTCCGGCACATTCCATGCGACGGGTGCACGTCTTCTCCGCCTCTATGCCGACCGCATCGGCCTTTCTCCGAGCTTCACGATCCACGACCGGGAGGACGCGGCGGACCTTATCAATCTGATCCGCCACGAGCTCGGCTTCTCCGACAAGGCGACCCGATTTCCGCTGAAGGCAACCTGCCTTGGCATCTACTCGCATGCGGTCAACTCCGGCCTGGAGCTGCCCAAGGTGCTTGCCCGCCAGTTTCCCTGGGTCGCCAATTTCGAGGCCGAGTTGCGAGCCTTGTTCGACGCCTACGTGGCAGCCAAGCAGGCGAGCGGCGTCCTCGATTACGACGACCTCCTGCTTTATTGGGCCGAGATGATGCGGGCCGACGAGCTTGCCGCCGACGTCCAAGCCCGCTTCGATCATGTGCTCGTCGACGAGTACCAGGACACCAACCCCTTGCAGGCCGCAATCCTGAAAGGGCTTGCCCCCGACGGGCGTGGGCTGACGGTGGTCGGCGACGACGCGCAGTCGATCTACGGATTTCGCGCCGCCACCGTGCGCAACATCCTCGACATGCCCGGGCAGTTCACACCGCCGGCCGCGATCGTCACGCTCGAGGAAAACTATCGGTCGACTGCGCCGATTCTCGCCGCCTCGAACGCCGTCATCGCCTTCGCAGCCGAGCGTTTCACCAAGGACCTGCGCTCCGACCGCCCCTCAGCGCAGAAGCCGCGCCTCGTCACCGTCGCCGACGACATCGCGCAGGCGACCTGCATCGCCGAGCGGGTGCTCGCCAATCGCGAGGCGGGCGTGGCGCTCAAATCGCAGGCTGTCCTTTTTCGGACCTCGCACCACAGCATGCTGCTCGAGCTGGAGCTGACGCGGCGCAACATCCCCTTCGTCAAGTTCGGAGGCCTGAAGTTCCTCGAGGCGGCGCACGTCAAGGACCTGATCGCGATCCTCCGATGGGCCGAGAACCCGCGCGACCGCATCGCGGCCTTCCGCGTCCTCCAGATGCTGCCTGGCATCGGCCCCGGGACGGCCGCGAAGATCCTCGATCGCGTGGCGACCGGCGGCAGCCCGTTCGCGCCGCTCGTCATCTACCGTCCGCCCGCCGCCGCCCACGAGGCTTGGCCCGACTTCGTCGCCCTGATGGAAAGTCTCAACGAGAGACGCAACCTTTGGCCGGCCGAGATGGAGGCGGTGCACACCTGGTTCCAGCCGCACTTCGAGATGCGTTACCCGGATGCGGCGGTCCGCAACGGCGACCTCGAGCAGCTTGTCAGCCTCGCCGGCCAGTATCGCTCGCGCGAGCATTTCCTGACCGAGCTGACGTTGCACCCACCCGAGGCGACGAGCGACGAGGCCGGCCCGCCCCTGCTCGACGAGGACTACTTGATCCTATCGACGATCCATTCGGCCAAGGGTCAGGAATGGCAGGCTGTGTTCGTCCTCAACGTCGTCGATGGCTGCATCCCGTCCGATATGTCGACAGGGCGACCCGAGGACATCGAGGAAGAGCGTCGTCTCCTTTACGTGGCCATGACCAGAGCCAAGGACGAGCTGCATCTCCTCGTGCCCCATCGCTTTCACGTCCACCAACAGGCCCGAAACGGCGACCGACATCTCTATGCGTCGCGCACCCGGTTCATCCCCGCGAGCATCGCCGGCTGTTTCGAGCAGACGACGTGGCCGCTGCGGCGCCGCGATGTGGCCGTTGCGCCTCCCGGCCAGACGGCGACCCTCGACCTCAAGGCCCGCGTCGGCGGCATGTGGAAGGCCAGGGCCTGACGAGGCGAGAGCACGCGCGCTCCCACCCCGCCGCCAAGTCGTCGGTTCAGCCCAGTTTGTGCACCCAGCCGTGCGGATCGGGTGCGACGCCGCGCTGGATATCGACGAGCCTCTGCTTGATGCGCATCGTCGTCTGGCCAGGACCGCCGGCGCCCATCTTGAACTCGCCTTCGGGGCTCGCGACTCTCCCGATCGGTGTGACGACCGCCGCAGTGCCACAGGCAAAGCATTCGGTCAGCTTGCCGCTGGCCGCGTCGGTCCTCCACTGGTCGAACGAGTACGGCTCCTCGCGTACCGTGAGACCCTCGGAACGGGCGAGCGTCATCAGGCTGTCGCGCGTGATACCCGGCAGGATGGTGCCGGAGAGCGGCGGCGTCTGCAGCGAGCCGTCCTCGAAAACGAAGAACACGTTCATGCCGCCGAGTTCCTCGACCCACTTGTGCTCGGCTGCATCCAGGAACACGACCTGGTCGCAACCGTGCTTCGAGGCTTCGGCCTGCGCGACGAGGCTCGAGGCATAGTTGCCGCCGCACTTGGCTGCGCCGGTGCCGCCCGGCGCCGCGCGGGTGTAGTTCTGCGACACCCAGATCGAGACGGCCGGTGCGCCACTCTTGAAGTAGCCGCCGACAGGGGAAAGGATCACGAGATAGAGGTATTCCGACGACGGCTTGACCCCCAGGAACACCTCGTTGGCGAACATGAAGGGCCGGATATAGAGCGAGCCACCCTCGACAGTTGGGAACCAATCCTTGTCGATGGCGACGAGCTGGCGGATCGACTCGATGAACAACTCCTCCGGCAGCTCCGCCATGGCGAGGCGTTGGGCGGACTGACGGAATCGCCGCGCGTTGGCATCGGGGCGGAACATGGCCATGCCGCCGTCGGCGGTCTTGTAGGCCTTCAACCCCTCGAAGATCTCCTGAGCGTAGTGCAGCACGGCCGCAGCCGGATCCAGCATCAGCGGCTTGCGCGCGGTGATGCTGGCGTCGTGCCAGCCTTTGCCCTCGCTGTAGCGGATGAGCGCCATGTGATCGGTGAAGACTCGGCCGAAGCCCGGATCGGCGAGCAGCTTGGCGCGCTCGGCAACGCCCACAGGCGCCGTATTCCTCTCGATGACGAAGGATTGCCTGCTGTCAGCCATGGGCGCATCTCCTCTCGCGCGTGGGCACGGCCTTTCGTGGGTCGTGCTCTTGGTCGGTCGCCAGCCCGGACAAGCCATCCGCTGCCGCCGTCTTTGGGCCTTAATTCGGGTGCCTGTCTCGCCATCACCGAAGCGAAGCATGCATCGCTGTTGCCGGACAAGGGCCGGCTAGAAGCGAGCGACGTCCAGCGCAGAAGGTGGGATTAGATGCGCGGCGCAACGCCTCGAAAAACCTTGCCATGGGTACCGATCACCCTCAAATATGTCAACATGGCTGACGTAAATTCGCGGAGACGCGCAGGGGAGGCGCCGACGACCGCAGCCCCTTCGGCGCAACGGATTGCGACGAACGACGAGGCGCGCCTGGTCGCGATGGTGGAGCTATTGTTCTTCGCCTACCGCGACTTCGTGGCGGGGCCGGATGAGATCCTCGCCGAGCTGGGATTCGGACGGGCGCACCATCGTGTGCTGCATTTCGTCAATCGCAACCCCGGCCTGCGCGTCGCCGATCTGCTCGGCCTGCTGAAAATCACGAAGCAGAGCTTGGCGCGCGTCTTGAAGCAGCTTGTCGACGAGGGCTACATTCTCCAGGAGACAGGTGCCGTCGACCGCCGCGAGCGGAGGCTGCGCCCGACGGACCGAGGCCGGTGCCTCGCAAGCCGCCTGCTGGAACTGCAGACACAGCGGCTTGCCGGGGCTTTGGCGACCGCTGGTCCGGGAAGCGAGCACGCGTCGGCAGCCTTCCTCGCCGGCGTGATCGCTCCCGACGACCAGGAGAGGGCCGACGATCTGGTGCGCCGGGCGACCGGGGCTGCTGCTTCGATCCCGGTTGGCCATCGGGGGGAGTGATGAACCGAGAAACGCCTGCCGATCGACGCGAAGCCCTGCCTGACAATGCGGCCCACATTCTCGTCGTCGACGACGACCAGCGCATCCGCGATCTCATAGCGCGGTTCCTGTTCGCGGCCGGCTATCGGGTGTCGACGGCGGCGGATGCCAAGGCGGCACGAGCATCGATGCGCGGCCTCTCGTTCGATCTGGTCATTCTCGACGTGATGATGCCGGGCGAATCGGGGCTCGAGCTCGCCCGCGACCTGAAACAAATATCGCCGGTTCCGATCTGCATGCTGACAGCGCTCGCCGATCCCGAGCAGCGCATCGCAGGGCTCGAGGCCGGAGTAGACGACTACGTTGGAAAGCCCTTCGAGCCGCGCGAACTGCTGCTTCGTATCCAGAACATACTCAAGCGCGGCACCGCCAGCTCGATGATTCCGCGCGACGAGGTCCGCATGGGGGATTTCGTCTTCCACATGGGGCGCGGCGAGCTGAAGCGTGGCGAGGAGGTCATCAAGCTCACCGAGCGAGAGCGAGATCTGCTGCGCCTGTTCGCCGGACGCCCGGGCATGCCGATCGCGCGTCACGAGCTTGCCAACGACGATTCGACTGGCAGCGAGCGCGCGATCGATGTGCAGATCAACAGGCTGCGGCGTAAGATCGAGGCCGACAGCTCGAATCCGGTCTATTTGCAGACCGTGCGTGGCAAAGGCTACATCCTCTACGTCGACTAGGTGCGCGCCGCTGCTCGAGCGGCCGCTGGGTGCGCGGTGACGCCGGAACTGAACCGGCGGAAAGCCGACCTACGGGAGACCACCGAATGGTGGCTGCAAACGACAGTGTGCAGGCGACGGCACCGGCACCTGAACCAGCGGCTCACTTCGCCGCTTGGCCGGGCCACGAGACCTTGCGCAGCCTTGGTCAAGCCCTGGCGCAGCGAATGTCGGGGCTCCTGCCGACGGGTCTCTACGCGCGTGCGCTGCTGATCATAATCACGCCAATCGTGCTTCTGGAGGGCGTCGTCGCGTTCAGCTTCATGGAGCGGCACTGGCAGGCCGTAACCGGACGGCTTTCGGAGGCGACGGCACGCAACATCGCCGCGCTGATCGACGTCTATGAGGACTACCCGCGCGCCGACAACTACGCACGGATGCTCGAGATGTCGCGCGAGCGCCTCGGCCTCTCGATGTCGGTGCTGCCCGCCGGCGATCTACCCGTGCCACAGCCGAAGCCGTTCTTTGCGCTCCTCGATCGGACGCTCTCGCGAGAGCTCGGCAAGCAGATTGATCGGCCATTCTGGATCGACACCGTCGGCCAGTCCGATCACGTCGAGATCCGCGTCAAGCACGACAAGGCGGTGCTGCGCTTCGTGGCCCGCCGCAGCCAGACCTACGCCTCGAATTCGCACATCTTCCTGATGTGGATGTTCGGCACCTCCGTCGTGCTGCTGACGGTCTCGATTATGTTCCTCAGGAATCAGATCAAGCCGATCCTGCGACTTGCCGAGGCCGCCGATGCATTCGGCAAAGGCCGCCCGGCACCAGACGATTTCCGCCCCCGCGGCGCGCGCGAGGTCCGCCAGGCGAGCCAGGCCTTCTTCGAGATGCGCGAGCGCATCACGCAGCACGTCGACCAGCGCACGACGATGCTGGCAGGCGTCAGTCACGACCTGCGCACCGTGCTTACCCGTCTCAGGCTGCAGCTGGCGTTCCTTGGCGACGGTCCAGAGGTCGCTGCCATGAAGGGCGATCTCAAGGAGATGCAAAGCATGCTCGAGGACTACCTCGCCTTCGCCAAGGGCGACGGGGGCGAGGTGGCGACCCAGACGCACGTGCGCGCGCTCCTCGAGGAGATCGTGTCGGAGGCTCAGCATCTCGAGGTGCCGATCACGCTTCGCATCCGGCGCCGCCGGCGTGAGCTCGTCATTCCCCTCAAGCGGAATGCCATGAAGCGGGCGGTCGCCAACCTCGTTTCCAATTCGGCGCGCTTCGGCAATCAGATCACCGTCCGGGCAGCAACCGAGAGCGGCTGGCTCAGGATCGAAGTCGACGACAATGGGCCGGGCATTCCGAAAAATGAGAGAGAAAACGTGTTCCGGCCCTTCTACAGGCTCGATCACGCCCGCAATCAGGACGAAGGCAACTCGGGCCTCGGCCTCGCGATCGCGCGGGACATTGCCAAGAGTCACGGCGGCGACGTGACACTTGGCGAAAGCTCGATGGGCGGCCTCAGGGCCATCATCCGTGTGCCACTATAGCGGGAAAGCCATGCTGACCGCCGACGAGATCCGAGAGCGCCTGCGCCTAGCACCTCATCCCGAGGGCGGCTCCTATCGCGAAACGTTTCGCGACGTGGCGGCCGGGACCACGGGGCGGGCGGCCTCGACCGCGATCTATTTCCTGCTCGAGGCGGGGCAGGTTTCGCGCTGGCACAGGGTCGATGCCGCCGAGGTATGGCACTTCCATGCGGGGGCCCCGCTCGCTCTATCCATGTCGCCCGCCACGGACCAGAAGCCGACCGAACACCGCCTTGGAATCGAGTTCTGTGACGGGGACATGCCCCAGATCGTCGTCCCAGCAGGCTACTGGCAGCAGGCCCGCTCACTCGGAATGTGGACGCTGGTCGGTTGCACCGTGGCTCCGGGCTTCACGTTCGACCGGTTCGAGCTGGCAGAGGAGGGCTTCGAGCCGGGCTCAGGCCCAATCCTGGATCGTCAATGGTCCGGTCGGTAGGCGAGCATCTCCGGCGGAACTGGGATGTGGGAGATGTCTCGCGATACGATCAGGATTGCGGCGACACCGCCGCGATCGTCGAACACGGGGTCGTAGCGCGTCGAGTGGATGATCGAGGGGTCACGACCCGGGTGGGGGCTGATGCAGGACGCGGACTTGCCGGCGAGACACTGCTCGAGCAGTGGCCGTGACACGGTCTCAAAGAACTTCGGACCCGCCACGAGACTGTTCGGTCGCCCGATGAACTCGCGGGCAGACCTCGCATGGAAGCGCGCATTCGCCGCGTTTGTGAACACATAGCAAAAGTCGGTGTCGAGCACCCCCGCACGGTCGCTCAGCACATCGAGCTGACGGAAGCTCTCTTCGGTCAGAACGCTCGGACGGCCCCGCTGCGCCACCGCTCGGGGCTGCCATCCCTCGGCTGCCTTGGCCGGTGCGGTCAGCGCCGCCAGCCGATCGGCGATCCGGTCCAGGTGCTGCATGCAGGCCCGCTGCAGCTCGCGGATGACGCCGGGGTCCGTCGACGCATGGTCGAGATTGGCGATGATGAAGCGAACCTGCGCGACGGTAACGCGCACGTCTTCAGACGGATGCGCCACGATCTTTGCGAAAGCGTGCGCCAGCTCGGCGCGCAGTCGGCCCGCTTCGTGCGCCCCCAACCGGGAGCCATGCTCGGCGAGGGCCAGATCGAGGAACTCGTAGGATTTGAGCAGTCGAGGCAGTGTCTCGGTCATCGATCCCGCGTCCAGCGCTCATTGCGAGCAATTGCCCATTGTCCGCCGATCGTAAGCCTGGAGCAAGTGCACCTAAAGCACACTGTCGCCAGCACACGATATGTCCGGTTCCAGTAGCACACGAGTTGTCCGGTGATCCGTGATCGAACTGATGCGTGCAGCATCGGGAGAGATGG
>LNDR01000221.1 GCA_001464755.1 Rhizobiales bacterium Ga0077524 | reverse complement strand
CTTGTAAATTCGACCCACAACATGTAGTTTGTCGTCCATCGTTTAGACTACGGCGGGCGACATGCGGCTGATCGAGGACTGCGGAGCGGTACTGAAACGAGCCTGGAGCGTTCGCCTGGCTCTCCTCACAGGCGTCCTCTCGGCCCTCGAACTGCTCGTCGCCGTTTTCGCCGGGCCCCTCACCGAGAAGCTGCCGCCCGGCACGTTCGCGACTTTGGCGATCCTGACGTCGGTCGCGGCGGCCGTCGCCCGGATCATTCCGCAACGGAACCTCGAACCATGACAGCCTTCCGCAGTCGCCTCACCGGCCCGAAAGGCGCGCTCACCGCGCTCGGTGTCTCCGTCGTCGCTTTCCTCGGCACATGGGAGGGGCTTCGGTACAACGCCTACCAGGACATCGTCGGTGTCTGGACGATCTGCTATGGCGAGACCAAGGGTGTGAAGCCAGGCGACAAGGCGACCAAGGCCGAATGCGACACGCAGCTTCTTCACACGCTCGCCAACGATTACGAGCCGGGCGTCGCCAAGTGCATTGGCTACCAGCGCGCCACCGAAGTGCCGAACGGCCTGTATCTGTCGATGGTCGAAGGCGCCTATAATTACGGCGTCGGCGCATTCTGCAAATCGACCGCCGCGCAGCGTGTGCGCGAAGGCGACTTCGCCGGCGCGTGCGAAGCGTTGACCTGGTTCAACAAGGCCGGCGGCAGTGTGGTTCGTGGTCTCGTGAACCGGCGCAAGGCCGCCCATGAGATTTGCCGCGGCGATCTTCCCGGCATCGAGCCGAAGAAGCTGACGCGCAGCCGCACCGCGCTCGACGTCGCTCCCGTGAAGCCGCAGGCCATCAAGACCTGCGTCCTGTTCTGGTGCTGGTGATGGATTACGCTTTCAGCCTCATCTTCGGCAATTTGCCTCTTTGGGTGCAGATCCTGATCCTGCTCGCGGTCGGCGGCGCCGTGCTCGGGCTGGTCCGGCTTTACGTCGGAAGCTGGCAGCTTGCCGCCTCGGCAGCATTCGGCGCCGTGGTCGTTCTTCTCGCCGCGATGATGCGGGGTAAAGCCTACGCGAAGGGTGTCGCCGCCGAGCAGAAGGCCGCACGCAAGGCCGCCGAGAAGCGGGCCGTGCAGCGCGAGAAGACCGTCGACAAGGTCAAATCCCTGCCGCGCGACCAGCTTGAGAAGAAGGCCAGCCGATGGGTGAAGCCCGATGCATAGCCGCCTCATCCTTGTAATCGGCCTTGCGCTCGCCGTCGTCGGATGTGCGAGCCTGAAGCGCGCCGGAGCACCCGACGAGGAGTGCCGCGGACGCGATCCGATTCCGCTCACCTCGACCGACGTGAAAGTCATGTCGACGCCCGCTTTGCAGGGCGTAACGGCGCACAACGAAAACCTCGAACGCGAATGCAACGCGAAGGCGCCAAACTGAGATGGTCGGTCCGGTCGATTGGCAGCAGCTTGCGTGGATCGTCAGCCTCATGCTTGGCGCTATCGGAATCACGTTCAGTGCGTTCTTCGTCATCTATCGGCTGATCGTCTCGGAAGGCGACAAATCCCGCGCGGGGGTCACAGCCCTGAAGGACGAAATCGTCGACCAAATCGCCGGTATCGAACGTGACATCGAAAGCCGCATTTCCACCCTGGCGATGAAAGTCAGCAAAGCGCAGATCGACCAGCAGGAGCTGGCCCGCCACATCGCAGAAAATTATGTGATGAAGGACAGCCTAAAAGAGGTTCTTGAGGGCAACCGCGAAATTCGCGAGAGCATCACGGCACTTCACGGACGTCTGGACGACGTTCTGAAGATCGCGTTGACCGGCGTCGCGGGAGTGCCGACGTCAAGGCGCCGCTCGGCGGGCTGACATGCCGAAGCCGAACACCATCAACCCACAGACCGGAAAGCGACACGATTTCGTCGACCCGCGCCAGAACGATCTTGCCCGCGAGCGCGAGGCCCGGGCGCTCGACCGCGAACTGGCCGTCGTCATGCGCAAGAAGCGCGCGATCGAGGCACACGATGATCTGCTGAAATACACGATGTTCACGATGCCGGACCCGACCGCGCCGGAGGACATCTCGAAATCCAAATACGAAGTCGCGCTGGTTCACGAAAAGGTCGGCGAGGCGCTCACCGCCTTCGTCAACGGCGAGTTGAAGCACGAGGACGGCACCGTCTGTACGCAGCTTATTTTCTGCATGCCGCCACGGCACGGAAAAACAGAGCTTGCGACAAAGCGGCTCGCGGCGTGGGTCTCGGGGCGCTTCCCGCAGTGGGACATCGGTGTCGCGACCTATTCCGACACGATGGCCGAAGACATCGGCGGCGATGTCCGCGCGACGCTCATTGGAGCGCAGCACCGGCAGGTCTTTGCCGATTATCGGCTGCGGCGCGGCGGCAGCTCCAAGACGAACATCCAGACCGAGGAAGGTGGGCGTCTCATCTTCGTCGGCCGCGGCGGCGCCCTCACCGGCCGAGGCATGAACCTCGGCATCGGCGACGACCTGTTCAAGGACCACGAGGAAGCGCGATCACAGGCGATCCGCGACCAGGCGTGGAACTGGTTCACCAAGGTCTTTATGACCCGCCGCATGGGCAAGAAGCTCGTCATGCTGACGATGACGCGCTGGCACTCCGACGACATCATCGGCCGCATCACGGATCCGGAAAACCCGCACTACAACGCCGTCGAGGCGAAGCGCTGGAAGATCATCCGGCTCCCGGCCATCGCCGAGGAAGACGACCCGCTCGGCCGCGATGTCGGCGAGGCGCTTTGGCCGGACGGTCCGAGCAAATACGATCTCGACTTCCTGCAAAGCCAGCAGCGCCTTGACCCGCTCGGCTTCTCGGCGCTCTACCAGCAGAGCCCGACCGTCGCCGACGGCGTTCTGTTCAAGCGCGAGAGCATCCAGCGGTATCGGCTTTCGGACCTTCCGGAAGAGCTCCGCTATTACTGTTCGAGTGACCACGCGGTTGGCCTGAAGCAGCGTAATGACAGATCATGCTTCCTGAAAGTCGGCGTCGACCGGCAGGACAACATCTACGTCCTTGAATGCGATTGGCGCCGGATGCCGACCGACGTTGCGGTCGAATCCATGCTCGGGATGGCAGGCGGCAAAATGCGCCCGCTGCTCTGGTGGGCGGAAAAAGGCCACATCTCGAAGTCGATCGGGCCATTCCTCCGGAAGCGGATGACCGAGACCGGCACCTATATCAATCTCGTCGAGGTGACACCGTCGACCGACAAGGAAGCCCGCGCGCAGTCGATCGCCGCGCGCGTCGCGATGGGCAAGGTCTATTTCCCGCTCGGCCCTTCATGGGCCGACCGCGCGATCGAGGAGCTTCTTGCCTTCCCGAACGGCACTTTCGACGACTTCGTCGACGCGCTTTCGTGGATCGGTCTCGGGCTCCAGTACCAATTCGGTCCGAGGAAATCGGCCAAGAAGAAAGCCAGCGAGCCGGAATTCGGCACGCTGGAGTGGGTCAAGAAGAACGAATCGTGGGAGCGCCGGCGTGACGCCGCGCGCCGCTTAGGCAGCCTTTAACGCGCCCGGGATGTATTCTTTGTCGTCCGTGCTATGATGCGACAGAAGACAGCCGCCGGCAGGAGACGGGTTTATGGACTTCGCAGATGAACTTGGCGCTCCTGAAGGGCAGCTCTCGGACCCGCCGCCGGATAACGAGGCGGCTGAAAACACGCCTGCGGAGCAGCTTGCTCTCGTAAAGAAGATCCAGGACACCATCCGGCTCGACAAGCGGCACCACGACGGAGCCTTCAAGCAGATGCGCCGCGATATGTTTATCGCGAAGCATGGGCGCGTTCCGGAATACGACAAGAATAAGTACACGGCGAACATCATCGGCCGCCTCGTCAAGATGAAGACAGCGAGCCTTTACGCGAAAAACCCGAAAGCCGTTGCGCGCCGCAAGGAATCCCTCGACTTCACCACTTGGGATGAAGATCCCGCCTCGCTTCAGATGGCGATGCAAACGTCATTGACGCTCGGTCCGCAAGTTCAGGTAGCAGCACAGGCGCCGACGGCGCCTTCGGTCGACCCGGCAACCGGAGCCGTCGTGCCGGCCCCCGAGGTCGTGGACCCGCAGATGGTCGCGATGCTCGAAGAAGCGACGGCGATCATTCAGGACTACCGGCAGGGCATGCAGCGGCGGAAGCAGCTTGCGAAGCTCGGCAAGACGCTGGAAATCCTTTTCTCCCACGCACTGCGAGAGCAGAAGCCGGTCGATTTCAAGACCGGCGCCAAGCAGATGGTACGCCGCGCCTGTACAACGGGCGTCGGCTATGTCGAACTCGGCTTCCAGCGTGAAACCGGGCCGCGCCCGGCCACCACCGAGCGCCTGGCCGATGCACGAGCTCGCCTCGCGCATCTTCAGAACCTCGTGCAGAAGGCCGGTGAAGGTGAAATCGAGCAGGACGATCCCGAGATTGCCGAGCTTGAAGCCTCGATCCAGTCGCTTATCGCAGAGCCCGAGATCGTCTTGCGGGAGGGTCTTATCTTCGACTTCCCGCAGTCGACCAAGGTCATCCCCGACCGGATGACGCGGCAGATCGTCGGTTTCGTGGGCGCGCGGCACCTCACCCTCGAATACCTGTTCACCCCTGACGAAGTGCAGGAGATGTTCAAGGCCGACGTCAAGAACAGCTACACCGGCTATCAGATGTCCGGTCTGGCAGCGTCCGACAATTCCGCGAACACCGTTCCCGACGATGTCGACAGCGCCGACCCCGAAGTCGAGGCGAAGCCGACGAAGAACACGGGCGGCCTCGTTCTGGTGTGGAAGCACTACGACAAGACGTCCGGCCTCGTTTATTACGTCGCGGACGGCCACCCGAAATTTCTCCGCGAGCCGGCGGCACCAGATGTATTCGTCGAGGACTTCTGGCCGGTGTACGCACTGACCTTCAATGCGATGGAGAGCGAAGACGAGCTCTTCCCACCGTCCGACGTCCAGCTCCTGACCGACATGCAGATGGAGCACAACCGCTCGCGGCAGGGAAAGCGCGATCACCGCTACGCCGCGCAGCCGCGATGGGCCGCCTCGAAAGGCGCGCTCGGCGAGGAGGATGCGAAAGAACTCGAAGACGTGAAGCCGTTCGAGACCAAGTTCCTCGACATCGGCCCCGACACGAAGCTGTCCGACATCTTGCAGTCCTTCCCGGTCCCCGGTGTCGACCCCAACCTGTATTCGACCGAGGAGTTCTTCTCGGACGCGCAGGTCGTCGTCGGAGCGCAGGAAGCGCAGCTCGGCGGTCTTGCCAAGGCCACCGCAACCGAAAGCGCGATCGCGGCCAACTCGACCGCAGCAGGCGACAGCTCCAGCGTCGACGATCTCGACGCCTTCCTGACGGTCGTTGCGCGCGCATCCGGCCAGATCATGCTGCGTGAAATGTCCGAAGAGCAGGTCAAGACCATCGTCGGTGTCGGCGCTTTCTGGCCGGAGATGACCTTGGCCGAGATCGCGTCCGAAGTGTTCCTTGAAGTCGAGGCAGGCTCGTCGGGCAAACCCAACCAGGCCATCGAGATCGACAACTGGAAGAACATGGCGCCGATCCTCCAGCAGACACCCGGCGTCAACCCGAACTGGTTTGCGCGCGAGACTGTGCGCCGTCTGGACGACCGCATCGACCTTACGGAGGCCGTCACCGAGGGCATGCCATCGATGGTTGCTCAGAACGCACTCATGCGCCCTACCGGGGCGACACCTGAGAGCGATCCCGCTTCGCAAGGTGCCAATGGCGCTCAAAACGCGCCGGCGCCGGATGGCGGCGAAGGCGGAAGCGGCCCCGCATTTGGGTCAAACCAGACCTAGTTTGTATGCTGTATGTCGTCTATCTTGAGTTTCCCCCGATTTTGGAATACGATTTCCGCATCAAGAGGGCCAAATGGATCCGAATGACCTGGACGTAGAAGAGATGGAGCCGTCGTCGTCCAACGGCACCGACACCCTGGACGTAACGGATGCAACGCCGAAAGACGGTGCCGCCGAAGCCGAGCAGTCGTCCACCTCGACCGATGACGTAACCGAGACCAGTGAGCTTTACGATGTCGTCCGCGATGTGGTCGACAAGCGCAAGGATCCTGCCGAGGCGGCCTCGTCAGCCGAAGGTGAAGAGGGCCAGCAGGAAGATGCCGGTTCTTCTGCCGAGGGCGAACAGGGATCCGACGATTATGCGGACGTCCCTTTCGGAAAGCATCCGCGCTTCAAACAGCTTCTGAATGAGCGCAACAGCTTCAAGGCCGATGCCGAGCGATACCAGAGCGTCGTTACGTTCATGGATCGCAACAGCCTCTCGTCCGAGGACGCTGCCAATTCTTTGGTGATCGCTGGTCTCATCAAGACCAATCCGCCGAAGGCTTGGGAGATGCTCAAGCCGATCGTTCAAGGACTTCTCGAAGCTGCCGGCGAGGTGCTGCCAGCCGAGCTCAAAGCCAGGGTCGAAGCGGGTGAAATGACCCGCGAAGCCGCACTGGATGTGAGCCGGTCGAATGCTCGGGTCCGCGCAGTTGAGACGAACCAGACATTCGAGCAGCAGCGCTCTCAGCGAGAGCAGCAACAGCAGAATGCGGACAGTCTCAAGACGGAAGCTTCCCGGTGGGAGACCGAGCGGACGCAGCGGGATCCGAACTTCGCCACCAAGACGGCTGCTCTTCACCGAGAGGTCGCCTGGCTTCAGAAGACGGAAGGTGTACCGACGACGCCGCAGGGCGTTCGGGAGCAGCTCGACAAAGCCTATAAGGCCGTCAACGCAGCTCTCCCGCCGGCTCGCCAAGCCCCCGCTCCTCGAC
Organism: Rhizobiales bacterium Ga0077524; assembly: GCA_001464755.1. GTDB lineage: Bacteria > Pseudomonadota > Alphaproteobacteria > Rhizobiales > Hyphomicrobiaceae. Next base: position 4,424 of record LNDR01000221.1, on the reverse strand, counting down.
CAGCCGCGCGCCCGATCGTTTCGAGCAACCAAAGCGCTCCCAAGGCTGATCCGAAGCCGCCAGCTTCGACGCTCGACATTGTCGATAGCGTCCTCGCCAAGCGTCGGTCTGCCTGAACGAACCAGGGTTCAGTACAATGGGTTTCACTCCTTCTGAGCTTGCCGACATCAACAACGGCTCGCTCGCAAATTACATCGACAAGGGCAAGGTCTGGAAGCAGAACGTCGCGAACAAGCCGATGCTGGAGGCGTTCAACGCCGCAGCAGGCAAGTTCTCCGGCGGTAAGCTCGAAGTCTCGTTCGCGGTCAAGTCCGGCCAGGGCGGTGGCGCCCTCGAAGGCTACACCGGGGACGACCAGGTCAGCTACTACAACCCCACCGGCCGCAAGCGTGCTTACTTCTCCTGGAAGGAGCACCACATCGGTATGGTCTTGACGCACACCGAACTCAAGATCGACGGCATCGACGTCGTGGAAGAGGGTTCCGATCAGGCCACCCGCGAAATGGACGGGCGCGAGAAGCACGCGCTGGTCAACCTGCTCGACGAAAAGAACGACGATCTCGGCGAAGACTATGCCTTCAGCCTCGATCGGCTTCTGCACGGCGACGGCTCGACGGACCCGAAGGCAATTGCCGGTATCGGGTCCATCCTTCTGTCCGTTCCGACTGTCGGCACGACCGGCGGAATCAACCGTGTGGCGAACCCGTTCTGGCAGAACCGCGCGGCTACGGCTGCGTTTGGCTCGGCTGGCGGTCAGGGCGCGATCACGTCGGCCAGCACCGGCGGTGGCACGCTCATCACGTTCATGGACAAGGAGCAGCGCATGCGCTCCAAGTACAAGAACGGTTCGACGAAGGTCCGCTATTTCTGCGGCTCGGACTTCATCGACGCCTACAAGGCAGAGCTCCGCGCGAACGGCTATTACAGCCAGACCGGATGGACCGGACGCAAGCCGGACGGCTCGATGGAAGATCCGAACCACGGCGGCCTCCCGCTCGAATGGGATCCGACGATGGACGATCTCGGCCTTTCGAAGCGTTGCTACGCGATCGACATGGGCCGCACCGGGCTCCGGCTGCTCTACATGGACGGCCAGCGCATGAAGAAGCACAACCCTGCGCGTCCTTACGACCGCTACGTGATGTATAACGGCATCACCATGACGGGCGTGCTCATCGCAAAGCAGCTCAACACGTCTGGTGTCTACGACATCGCGTAACCACTGAACCCCGGGGCGCTTCGGCGCCCCGCCCTTTCGTTTTTCATTTGAGGAGACACCTACAATGGGTCTCGTTTCTGCTCCCGCTTTCAACCTGGCAGTCGCGGTCGCTTCGCCGGCCGGCACAGTCACGGTTGCGTACCCGGCCGGGCTTGCCCAGGCCGACTTCACCGGCGACAACGCCTCGGGCCTCGCTGTCGTCGTGGTCAATGACAACGACGTCTACAAGGAAGTCGACGACAAGGTCGACGTTTCCTACGGCGGCTCGAATATCACCCTGACGAACAAGTCGGGCTCGACCTGGCCTGCCGGCGCGAAGGTGCTCGCCGGCTTTGCTCGCGCCGAGCCGATCGACGAGTTCATCCAGGCCGACGCGATTGCCAATGTTGGCGGCACCCTGACCGGGGCCGTCGACGGCACGATGGCCGACTGCGGCGGAACTTACACCGCTGCCGAGGTCAACCTGAACTTCAAAGAGTTGCAGGCGAAGGTCAACGCGATCCTGACCGGGCTTCGCAGCGCCGGCGTCCTCGCCTCGTCGTAACAACGCGGGCGGGGCTCCGGCCCCGCTTGCTCCCGTTTATTCTCTGGAGGCGTCTATGGACACCGCGAACATCCTTCTCAATCTTGCCGGGGACCGCGGCAACACAGTCCCGAAATTCGCAGTTACGGCAGCCGAAATCGCCGTTCTGCGCGCGATCCACGGCGAGGACGCCGTGACCGAAATTGAAGTCGTCGGCTCTGTCGAGCGGACGCACCGCACCGAGCGAAACCGTCTCGCCGAACTCTACGGCCGCAAGGTCGAAGGAAAGTCGAGTGCCGGCGTTGTCGACGAACTCTTCCCGGGTGCTGCGGCGCGCGTCTTCGAGACGGTGGCCGAGCTCGAAATCCCGGAAACCTTCTTCAAAGCCGAGCGTCGCGTCTCGGCGCAGCGCCCCGCACCGCAGCCTGCTCCGGAGCAGATCGCCCCACCGGCCGAATCTGACGAAGGGAGTGGAGACGACGGCGACGGCATCGACGACATCAAGGATGAGCACACCAAGCCGGATGAGGAAAACGGCGGTCCGGAGCCGCAGAACGGCGGCTCCGATGACGGGCAGCAGAATTCCGGCTCTCTTTTCGGCTGATTGAACCATGCGTGGCACCACACTCGTGAAGCTGCTTGACGACCTGCGGGCGGAAACCCGCGTGTCGTTGAACCCTGCGCACAACGCGCAGGTCCGCGACTCTCAGGTCAAGCGGCTTCAGAGTGTGCAAGAGCGCATGTGGGACGACTTCGACTGGCCGCATCTGCGCGTCGAGCGCCAGTTCGACACGCAGGCGGGCCAGCGTTATTACGCCCCACCCTCCGACATGACGGTCGACCGCATCGGTCGCGTCGAGATTTACGCCGACGGCCGCTGGCAACCCGTGCTGCCGAACATCGGCAGCGAGCATTACAGCGCCTACAATTCGGATCTTGACGAGCGTGCATGGCCGCCCCGCCGGTGGCAAATCCACGAAGACGGCACGATCGAGCTTTGGCCGATCCCGGAGTTGAACGCGGACCCGGAAACGCTCGAAGGTCGGGTGAAGCTCACCGGGATCCGCAATCTCCGGCCGCTGGTCAATGACGGTGATGTCGCCGATCTCGACGACCGCACGATCGTTCTATACGCCGCCGGCGAGTTGCTCGCGGGTGCCGGCGCCAAGGACGCACAGCTCAAGCTCCAGGCCGCGTCAAAACGCGAAGCCAAGCTGCGCGGCCAGCTCTCCCCGCGCCGGACGGTCAAAATGTTCGGCCTCGGAAAGAGCACAACGCCGCGCAGGTTCGCGCCGCACTATCGACCCCCCGAGGGCTGACCGTGGGGCAAATCTGGAACAAAGAATTTATCGGCGGGTTGGATTCTCGGCGCATGCCGGAATGCGCGGCAGGCGGCACGCTGATCGAAGCGGTCGACGGGCACATCACGAACGGCGGCGAGTTCGAGCAGCGTGCCGCCTTCGTCGAGGTCGCGGAACTCCCGCTGGAGACCGTCGGGCTGGCGGCGGGAAGCGCGGGCCTCGTCACATTTGGCAGCGCCGAGCCTCCGGAAATGCCAGCCGGATACGCCTACCAGCAGCTTCAGAGCCCCACCAGCGAAGAGGTGGAGCTGATCCGCGTTCCGTCGACCGATCTTTACGCCGGCACCATGTACGCAGTCGGCCAGTTCGCGGACGGCAGCACGCATCACTTCTACGACGGCGTCGCCGTCGAGGACTGGTATGACGGCAAGGCGCGTGCATCGTTTCGCGTGACAGCCGGGGCGAGCGGGTCCGAGCTGACCACCCTCGCGGTCGACGGCATCTCCATCATCGCAGGCGGTGGCGTGGACTGGACGACAAGCCATTTTGCGACAGCTCAGGCCATCGCATCGGCTATCAACTCGCACACCTCCTCACCGAACTACACGGCGACAGCGTTCGAGGATCAGGTGACGATCATTGCGCCGGCGGGCGTCGCAGCCAACGGGCGAACGGTCGCCTACACGGTCGGTGGCACGCTCGCGCTTTCACCTGCAAGCGGCTTCGCGCTGGCCGGGGGTTCAGACGAAGAAACATTCACGCCGGGTAACTTTGTCCGCACAGTCGGCGCCAAGATGTATGCGCTTTCTGGCTCGGCGATGCATTTCTCGGGGATCCAGCAGCCGACGCAATGGACGACGGACGCCGTCGGTGCCGGCTTCATCGATATGTCGACCCACGCGGCTGGCTCCGAGCAGCTTCAGGCCGTCGCGAAATATCAGAACCTGCTTGCGATCTTCGCGAAGAAGAACATCCAGATTTGGTACGTCGACCCCGATCCGACGCTTAACAAGCAGTCGCAGGTTCTGAACAATACCGGGACGTCGAGCCCACGTTCTGTCACGCAGTTCGGCGACAACGATCTCTACTATCTGGCGAAGAGCGGCCTTCGTTCGCTGCGCGCCCGAGATTCGTCGAACGCTGCTGCGACGGCCGACATCGGAATTCCCGTCGACACGCTCGTCACCGATCTCATCGCGACCCTAAGCATCGATGATCGCACAAACCGTGTCTTCGGCCTTATCGAGCCGGTCGGCGGGCGCTTCTGGCTCATCATTCTCAACAAGGTTTTCGTGTTCAGCTATTTCCCGGGCTCGAAGGTGAGCGCCTGGACGATGTACCAGCTCGAATTCGACGTCGACGACGTCGCGGTCTTTGATGA
>LNDR01000220.1 GCA_001464755.1 Rhizobiales bacterium Ga0077524 | reverse complement strand
CTGTCCCGATAGGCCGATCATCGTGTGCGAAGGCAAGACCGACAATGTCTACCTATCGCTTGCCATACGGCACCTGCCGAAATTTCAGCCACGCCTGGGAGCGCCGTCCGGGACGCGCTTTCAACTCGCAATCTCGCTCTTCAGCTATCGCAACGAAGCACACAAAATCCTGGATCTCTATGGCAGCTCCAGCTGGCTCAAACCCTTCATTGAGTCGTATGCCCGGCAGTTGCAACGATACCGCTACCAACCGTTGTCACATCCCGTCATCGTCTTGATCGACAACGACGATGGTGCCTCGGAAATCTTTGCTATGCTCAAGAAGCGATTCAACATCTCGATGGATTGGACGAGCAGCCAGCCCTTCTACCACGTGACGGCCAAGCGCAGGCGCCGGCAAGTCCTCTATCGAAGATGCGTTCGACAAGTCTGTAACCGATACGCTCGTCGACGGAAAGAAATTCAATCCGAACAAGAAGCACAAAGCGAATGGCGAGTACGGCAAGCAGATTTTCGCCGAGAAGGTGGTACGAGCGCATGCAGCAACTATCGATTTCAAGGGGTTCGACCCGCTCCTAGCCCGCATTGTTGCAGCAATTGATGACTATGCAAAGCGTCGGTCAAATTAGAGTTTCCATATCCGTCGGAATTGAATTTTCGAGCAAATGATAGTGCGACCGAGCGATCTTGTGCTGCGCATGCTCATGTCGTTTGCCTTCGTCCGGTTCTTTCCCCGCCTCATCCCACGCTTGGCCGCCGTTGGTGGCGCCGGTCGGGGTGTTGGGGGACTGAATCGGTCGGGGGCGTTGGGAGATTGCGCCGGTCTGGGCGTTGGGAGGGACAGTATTCCTGCTCAGCGGCGGTTCGGCGGGGTGGCCTGACTCAGCAACTCGAGGGCGTGGCGGGTGGCGGCGGCGTTGGAGGGGGAGACTTCGATGCCGGCGGCGCGGAGGCGCTGGACTTGAAGCGCGCGCGGCTGAGGATCGGCGTCGGTGCCCGTGACCGAAGCGACGATGCGCGGGCCGCCGGGTGGGCGCGCTTCAACGAGCCGAGCGAGATGGCCGGCTGGGTCGGGGTGGCTGCCGTAGCCCAGAACGCAATCAAGGAGGACGACGGCGCAATCGGGGCTCGCGAGGGCGGCAACGATCTCGCGATCGCGCACGGCCGGCTCGATCATCGGATGCGGGCGGCCGATCGTGTAGGCGTCGTCGCCGAGGTCGAGGATGGTGTGGCGGCCTTCGGCCTCGGCCATGGTTGCGCTGCCCGAGACGGGGGCATTGGAGGCGATCCTCAGGCCGGCCCGGCTCAGGATCAGTTGCGCCTCGGCCGCCAGCGTGCCGCCGGAGTAAAGGCCGCGAAGCTTGCCGATGGGCGGACGCATCGAGGGCGTCGCGCTGCTGATGCCCTCGCGACCGAGCGCGACGTTGGCGGCATCCTCGAGCGTTGCGGCTGCGACGGCGTTGCGCGGCAGGTCGAGGTCTTTCGCGCCGATGAAGCAGACGACGACGCGCTTCGGGCTGCGGGCGACGCGGGCGAGGACCGTGCGCGCGACCTCCGGTGCGGGGGGCTTGGAGATCAGCACGATCTGCCGGGTGGCAGGATCGGCGTCGAGCAGGTCCAAGGCCATCAGAGTGGTTATGCCACCGACATCGCGGGAGAGGTCGCGACCGCCGGTTCCGATGGCATGACTGATGCCGCCACCGCCGTTCGAGACGAGTGACGACACCTCCTGGATGCCGGTGCCCGAAGCGCCGATGATGCCGGTGTCGCCGCGAGTCACGGCGTTGGCGAAGGCGAGCGGAACGCCGCCGATGATGGCGGTGCCACAGTCGGGGCCCATCATCAGCAGGCCACGTGCGCGGGCTTCGGTCTTCAGGGCAATCTCGTCATCGAGGCTGACGTTGTCGGAGAAGAGAAGCACATTGAGGCCGGCGGAGAAGGCCTTCATGGCCTCGGTCGCGGCAAAGGCGCCCGGCACGGAGATCAGGGCGAGGTTGGCGCCGGGCAGCGCCGAGACAGCGGATCTGAGCGTGCGGGGTGAGGCCGTTGCCGATCCGGTCGCGGATGCGCGTTTCGGACGACTGAGGAGGCGGCCAGCCTCGGCGATGGCAGCGGCGGCCACCTTGGCGTCAAGGGCGCGGATCGCGATGACCAGATCGCCGGGGCCGGCGGTTTCGCCTTCAGCGGCCAGGACGCCGGCTTCGGCCATGATGCGACGGTTGGCCGGTGTGCCCATCATGAGGCCGCACTCGTCGACGCCATCCATGGATTTGATGGCGCTGGCGACCCGCATCAGGGCGACGGAATCGAGATAGGTGCCGCGCCGAACCTCGTTGAGAACCGTGCTCATGCGACACCCATGGTCTCGGCGACGGCTTCGAGGGCGGCCGTGAAGCAGCCCAGCGGGGCCTTGACGACACCGGCGCCGACCTGGCCGACGCCGGGCTTCCTGTGGGCGATGCCGGTGTTGATGGTCGGTGCGATGCCGGTCTCGACGACGAGACGGATGTCGATGGCCGTAGGAACGCCCTGCTGGTCGAGCGCGGGAATGGCCCATTCCGGATTCTCGGCGAGCGTGATCTCTCGCATGAGACGGGTGATGGCGAGGGCGTCGGACGCGTTGCCGGCGCCGACGAAGCCGATCACGGCCGGGGCTGCCGCCATGGCGAAGCCGCCGAGGCCGACGGTCTCGACGATGGCCGAATCGCCCATGTCGGGATTGGCGTCGGCAGCGCTGAAGCCCGGGAAGTAGAGGCCTTGCGGCATCTCGACGGGGGCGGTGAACCAGCGGTCGCCGGTCGCCGAGACGTGAATGCCGAAATCAGTGCCGTTGCGGCACATGGCCGTGACCACCGTCGAGCCTTCGATGCCCCGCACGGGGTCCATGATCGCCTTGCCCATGGCCATCGCGACGTTGAGGTGGAACTGGTCGTTGCCGGCGATGAAGGCGAGGGCGCGGGCGAGGGCCTCGCCGCCGGGCGACGTGCGGGCCATGGCGGGGGCGAGCTGGCGCAAGAGCAGCGAGGAGCACCCGACATTGCGCTGGTGCATCTCGTCGCCCATGGTGAGGCCACGCGCGATGAGGGGCTTCAAGGCGATGCCGCCAAGCTGGCGGAGAGCCGCGCCGAGTGCGGGGCCGAACTCGGCCGTCAGCCAGCGAATGCGGTCGAGCACCTCGGCGTCGTTGCCGCCGAAGCGCATGACCTTGCCGAGACCCTCGTTGATGGCGCAGTAGGCGCGATTGCCGAAGGCGCGGTTCTCGACGACCAGCAGCATCTGTGAGGGCGTCGTCATGCCGGTCATGGGGCCGACGCAGTCGTGATGGTGGTTCGGCTCGAAGGCGAAGGCACCGGTCTCGGCCAAGTGCTCGGCTTCGGCAAGATCGCGGGCCCAACCTTCGAACACGGCGATCCCGGCGACGGCGCCGCGCATCGGGCCACACATGCGCGCCCATTCAATAGGCGGGCCAGCATGGAGGATGCGGCGCTCGCCGAGGCGAGGGAGGACGTCGCGGGCGGCGACGACGTCGATCAGCCACGGATCGCCGGCCAATATGCGCCGCAGCGCCTCGGCGTTCGCGGTGTCGATGAGGGCGGCGACAGTCGGGCGGGGCATATCTGGAGGCGTCCTCAGGTCGACAGCTTGGCGAGAAGGCGCGCGATGCGGGGATCGCCGCCGGCGGGAGGCACCCAATCCACGTGGACGACGGCGCGGTCCTGGCTCGCAAGCTCGGTGGCGAAGCTGTCGAGGCCGACATTGATCACTTTCGGGCCGTCAGCGAGCAGTCGGGTTGCGCCGACGGGCGGCAAGCCGTCAGAAGGCTCGGGGGGCATGGCATCATTCCTCGGTGGGCGCGCGTGGCGTTGACGGTCGGGACCGCGATCATAACCCGCGAGACGGCCGGTCGCGCCTACGCGCGACGGCGGCCTCACGAAGGTCGGCAAATCCGCCATGCCGCAAAGATACCACGGATGTCGGATTGAGGCTCACGCAGCAGCAGGGTGATCCCCACGGCCTCGATGGCAGAGAGGGCGGCGAGCACCGTGGCGACGCGGAAGGGCCAAGCCGCGACGTCGCACAGGAGCAGCATCAGCCCGATGGCGACGGCGCCGACGGCCAGTTTGATCAGCAGCGTGTGATAGCTCGTGAGCTGGCCGTACTTCCAGAACCCCACCGCGGCCGGCAAAACCAGGCTCGCGACCAGCACGACGACGAGGGCGAACTCCTGGCGCACCAACTCGGGCCAGAGCAAGAGCACCGAAACGCCGATCGCGGTGTAGGCGACGGCATCGGCGATCGTGTCGAACTTGGCACCGAAAGGCGTGGGACCGCCGGAAAGGCGGGCGACGAAGCCGTCTGCCGCGTCGCTGGCGAACGACAGCGAGAGAAGCCAGAGAAAGGCCGTGTGCTCGCCAGTCATGGCGAGGTAGATCATGATGGGGGCGGCGATCAGCCGGAACCCGGTGAGCAGGTTGGCCGGCGTTGCACCGCGCCCGTCATATTGCCAGCGCGTGCTCATAGCCGGAACCACGCCTGCAAGGGATTATGGTCGGACAGCATCGACCAAGGGGCACCGGTCAACCGCTCCGCGGCGACGGGGGCGAGACCTCGGCAATAGATGCGGTCCATGGGCAACATCGGCGCCCACGCCGGAAACGTGCGTGCATGGTTGCCGTTCAGCTTCTGGAATGCCTCGGTCAAGCCGAGCCGCCCCTGAGATACGGCAAGGCCGGACCAGTCGTTGAAGTCGCCAGCGACGATCAACGGCTCGTCGGCCGGAACATGCTCGGCGATCCGTTCGGTCAACTGGCGCACTTGCGACCGCCGCTCTCGGCCGAGAAAGCCGAAGTGAACGCAGACGACGTGCAGACGCCGGTCCGTGCCGGGAACCACGAGGCACCCGTGCAGCAGGCTGCGGCTGGCCTGCAGCGGATAGGGGAAATCCGGGATGTTCTCCCAACTTTCGAACGGATAACGGCTGAGAATGGCATTCCCATGATGGCCTTCGTCGTAGATTGCGTTCTTTCCGTAGGCGAAGTGAGGCCAGATGCTATCGGCAATGAACTCGAACTGCGAATCGTCAGGCCAGCCCGCATGGCGCGTCGCGTGCCGCTGATGCTCGCCCAGCGCCTCCTGCAGGAACACGATGTCGGCTCCGGACCCGGCGAGCGCGGTGCGCATTCTCGGTAGTACGAATCGCCCATTGAGGCTGCTGAAGCCCTTGTGAATGTTGTAGGTGACGACACTGAGATCGGTGACAGACATGTGCAGACAGGGACCAACCGTTCGACGCGCCGCCTAGCTACCACGGCGGAAGCCGGAAAGGCAGCAGGCGCGGCGCGGCGGGGTGAGCCTTGATGTCGCGTGGGAAAAGGTGCTCTGAGGCTAGCCCGGCCGTCAAGCGTAAGGTCGTGGCGAGATGGGGCGCGACGAGAGCGGGCCAATTCATCCGTTCAGCCGCTCATCCGTCCTCCCGGCCAAGGAACCAGAACCGGATCTTCCTCGCCACCTTGATGCGGCTCGTCAGCCGGGATGACGAGACGTCTATGACCCGACGATCGCGGCGATGGGCCCAAGTCCGGTCAGGGCTTGCGCTCGATGGCGGCGGCGACGTGGCGGGCGATCACACACATCTCCCGGTCGGTGCCGGGCGCGCTGGCAAGGATGCAGCCGATGGGCAACCCGTTGGCGGCGAGGCCGACCGGGACGGTCACGATCGGGCCGCCGATCGAGGTCCACGGCGAGATGAAGCGCGGATCGCCGGTCCACTCGAGTCCCTTCGGGGCCGTGTCGGGAGCGGCAGGCCACAGGAAGGCGTCGGCGTCCGGGTTGGCGGCAAGGACGACCGTGCGCAGATCGTCCAGGCGGGCACGCTCGGCCAGATAGCGGTTCGTCGAGATCGCGAGCCCATCAGCGACGGCAGCGATGAACTTGGTGCCGACCTGGCCAGGGGCCAGTTCACGCGTGTAGGCGTAGTTGCGCGCGAGTTCGAACAGCATGGTCGAACGCTGCAACGTGAAGATCTCCTCGAACGAGGTGGTCGACGCCCAGTGGGTGACCGTATGGCCGGCACCGCCGAGACGATCGGCGGCGGCGAGCCAGGCTGCGCGCGTTTCGGCGGTCGCGGCGGCGAGATGCGGGTCCTCGGGGAGCACGATCTGGAGCGCCTGCTTCGGCGTGGCGCGGGCGACCACGAACGGCGAGGCCGCTGCCTCATAGAGTGTCACCGCATCGTCCACGCAGTATCCGTAGAAGCCCACCGTGTCATAGGACGGAGCCAATGGTGCAATGCCGTGGATGCACGTCGAACGTGTGGACGGCTTGAATGCGGAGATGCCGCAGTAGGCTGCCGGCCGGTTCACGGAGGCGACCGTCTGGGTGCCGAGGGCCGCGGGCACCATGCCGGAGGCGACGGCGGCGCCCGAGCCCGACGACGAGCCGCCGGGGGTGTGGGCGGGATTGTGCGGGTTGCGGGCCGGCGAGGGGTCGAAGAAGGCGAACTCGGTGGTATGGAGCTTGCCGACGACCAACATGCCCTGTCGGCGGAGTTGCTGGACGATCTCGGCGTCGGCCGTCGGCGGCGGCGCATCGGCGCGCGAGCGGCTGTTGCAGCGGGTCGGAAGGCCCGCCACGTCGATGATGTCCTTGACGCCGAGCGGGATGCCATGGAGCGGCCCGCGCAGGGACCCGTTGCGTGCTTCCTTGTCGAGAGCCGCAGCCTCGGCCCGGGCGCCCGCGAGGTCGAGCTGACGCCACGCCTGGACCGTGCCGTCGACGGCCTCGATGCGGGCGATATAGCGCTCGAGCAAGGCCACGGGGGACAGCTCGCCCGTGGCGATGGCCCGGGCCATCTCACTGAGCCGGCCGGGGTCCTGGACGAGCGATTTTGGCGTGGTGTCGGCCATGCGGGCTCACGATCGGGTTGAGGATTGGACCAGGAACGGCCCAAGACGGATCAGCGCGCATTCTGAGGCGAACGGCTGGGCGTGCGAAGCAAAAAGATTGGGCAGGTAGCGAACGTATCGATCAGGCCGCGGCTCGCAGGCCGGCTTGTCTCGGAGGCGAGGTTCTGCAACGGTCATGCGAACATCCGACAGCAGGCGGCGAGGCGCATGGGCAGGACATTGAGGCTCGGTTCCGACATCGGCGGAACCTTTACGGATCTCGTGCTGGCGAGCGACGACGGCCGGACGTTCGAGATCGGAAAGGTGCTGACAACGCCTGATGCGCCGGACGACGCGGTGGTGGTGGGCGCCGGGCAGGTGATGGCGGCGGCCGGCGTAACGGGCGCGGCGGTCGCGCACGTCATCCATGGCACGACGCTCTTTACCAACGCGCTGATCGAAAGAAAGGGTGCGCGCACGGCGCTGATCACGACGCGCGGCTTTCGCGATGCCCTCGAGATCGCGCGCGAGCATCGCTACGACATGTACGACCTGCGCATGAAACGTCCGGTGCCGCTGGCGCCGCGGCATCTGCGGTTCGAGGTGGACGAACGCGTCCTGGTCGATGGGACGGTGCTGAAACCGCTCGACGAGGAGAGTGTCAGGGCGCTGATCCCGCAGCTGAAGGCCGAGGGCGTAGAGGCGATCGGGATCACGCTCCTGCATTCCTATGTCAACGACGCCCACGAGCGGCGAGTGGGGGAGATCATCGCCGCGGCGTTGCCGGGCGTCGCCATCACTGTCTCGAGCGATCTGGTGCCGGAGATCCGTGAGTATGACCGGACCTCGACGACGCTCGCCAACGTCTATGTGAAACGGATCGCGGAACGTTATCTCGGACGGCTGCAGGAAAGGCTCGTCGGCGAGCAGGGCATTGAGGGCGCGCTCTATGTCATGCAGTCGAACGGGGGGGTCAGCCGCATCGAGGAGGCAACGCGGTATCCGGTACGGCTCGTCGAATCGGGTCCGGCGGCGGGCGCGCTGGCGGCGGCCTACTACGGCGCGCTGACGGGGCATCTCGATCTCCTGTCGTTCGACATGGGCGGCACGACGGCGAAGGCCTGCATCATCGACAAGGGCGAGCCGCTGATCGCGGCCGAGTTCGAGGTGGCACGCGAGTATCAGTTCAAGAAGGGCTCCGGCCTGCCGGTGAAGGTGTCGGTCATCGAGATGATCGAGATCGGCACGGGGGGTGGCTCGATCGCGCGGGTGGACGGACTCCGGCGGCTGCAAGTGGGGCCGCAGAGCGCAGGCGCCAAGCCCGGTCCCGTCGCCTACGGGCAGGGTGGGACCGAGCCGACCGTGACGGACGCGGACCTGGCGCTCGGATATCTCGATCCGGGCTTCTTCCTCGGCGGGCGGATGAGCCTCGATGTCGGGAGCGCGAAGCGGGCCATCGCAACGAAGGTGGGCGAGCCGCTGGGGCTCGACGCGACGGCGGCGGCCTGGGGCATCCATCAGCTGGCCAACGAGGCGATGGCGTCGGCCGCGCGCATCCATGCCATCGAGCGCGGCAAGGATGCGTCGCGGTTCCCGATCTTCGCGTTCGGCGGTGCGGGGCCTGTGCACGCCTACGGCGTCGCACGCATCCTGCGGTCATCGCGGGTCATCTATCCCCTCGGTGCCGGCGTGATGAGCGCCATCGGCATGCTGACGGCGCCGCTGGCGTTCGACTTCGTGAAGACGTTTCCGGGCAGTCTCGACACCATGGACTGGGCGGGCGCGATGCGTGTCATCGACGGCATGGAGAGCGAGGGCCGCAGCATCATCGCGAAAAGCGTCGCGGCCGAGGATATCCGGTTCCAGCGCTTCGCCGACATGCGCTACCGAAAGCAGGGCTACGACGTTCGCGTGCCGATCCCGGCCGGCCGGCTCGATCAGGGGAGCAGCACCGAGATCCGAGCGCGCTTCGAGGAGGTGTTCGAGCGGCTCTATGGGCACGTCATTCCGAACACGCCGATCGACATCCTGTCGTGGCGGGTGATCGCGCTCGGGCCGAAGCCCGAGCTGACGCTGCCGACGGTCGAGGCCGTGCGCGGCGGGGCCAAGGAGGCTCTGAAGGGCCATCGCGCGGTCTACATTCCCGGCGAGCGCGCGTTCCGGGGGGTGTCCGTCTACGATCGCTACCGGCTGGCGGCGGGCGCCGAGCTGGAAGGGCCGGCGGTCATCGAGGAGCGGGAATCGACCGTCGTCATCAACGGGCCGGGGACGATCCGCGTCGATAGCTGGAGCAACCTGGTGGTGGATGTGGGGGCGGGCTCCGCGTGATAGGCTGCGCTACAAGGACTGCGCATGGAGATCGATATGCAGCGGGTCACGATGCAGGAATTCGAAAAGGCGATCGCTAAGCTGAGCGAGACGGCGAGGCTAGAGCCGGTCACGATCACGGCGGCTGGCCGGGATGAGCTGATCCTCCTGTCAGTGCATCAGCTCGAGCGCATGCTTGGCAGCTATCGCCGGGTTGGCCTAGCCGAGGACCTTCCAGATGACGTGCTCGAACATATCGAGCGCTCGGAAATGGCCCCCCGTCACAAGCATCTCGACGCGGAACTCGAAGGCTGGAAACCATGAGCCTTCCCGAACCCGAGGAAGGCTTGGTCATTCGTTACGGTTACCTGTGGCACTCGGAGTTCCTGCAAGGCCGCGAGCAAGGCGCAAAAGACCGGCCGTGCGCGATCATCGTTGCCATCCGCACCGAGCCAACCGATAGGTTTCGCGTCTTCGTCTTACCGATAACGCACTCGCCTCCCAACGCTGCCGATGAGGCAATCGAGATCCCCTTGAACGTCAAACGACGCCTCGATCTCGACCATGAGCGCTCGTGGATCGTTCTGACCGAATGGAATGAATTCTACTGGCCAAGCCCCGACCTTGCACGCATCAGTTCCGAGCAGAATGCGCCGATTTGCTACGGCGTGTTGCCGCCAGCTTTCGGAAATCATGTGCGCCAGTCCTTCGCCGGATTGGTTCGCCAGCGCAGAGCCAAGCGTATCATCCGCACCGAGTGAACCCATGCCCATCGACCAAATCACGCTCGACATTCTCTGGAGCCGGCTCATCGCGACGGTGAACGAGCAGGCGGCCGCGCTTATTCGCACGTCGTTCACGGCGATCGTGCGAGATTCCGGCGATCTCGCCGCCGCCGTGTTCGACCGGCGGGGGCGCATGGTCGCGCAATCGGTTACCGGTACGCCCGGCCACATCAATCCGATGGCGACGGGAATGGTGCATTTCCTCGAGCGCTTCCCGATCGACACGCTCAAGCCCGGCGATGTGCTGATCACCAACGATCCGTGGATGACGGCCTCGCAGATCAACGATCTCACCATCGCGACGCCGGTGTTCAAGAATGGACGCGCGATCGCGCTTTTCGCCAACTGCTGCCATGCGCTCGATATCGGCGGGCGCGGGCTCGCGGCCGACAGCCGCTCGGTCTACGAGGAAGGGCTTTATCTGCCGCTGCTGAAGCTCGTCGATGCCGGCAAGCTGGTGGAGCCGATCTTCGACATCATCCGCGCCAACGTGCGAACACCCGAGGAGGTGATCGGCGACATCCATTCGCAGATCATCGCCAACGAGGTGGGTGCGCAGCAGCTGCTGTCGTTCCTCGACGAGTTCGGTCTGGCCGACATCGAGAGCCTGGCCGATGAGATCATCGACCGCACCGAGGCCGCCATGCGGGCGGCGATCAGCGCCATTCCGGATGGCGACTATCGCTCGCAGATGAAGATCGACGGGTTCGACGACAAGCCGATCACGATCGAATGCTGCGTCAGGGTGAAAGGTGACGACCTCGAGGTCGATTATGCGGGCTCGAGCGGCCAGGTGCCGCTCGGCGTCAACGTGGCGCTCAACTATACGCAAGGCTACACGACCTACGGCATCAAGTGCGCGATCTCGCCGGAGGTGCCGAACAATGCGGGCAGCTTCCGGCCGGTGCGGATCACGGCGCCCGAGGGCTCGATCCTCAACGCGGTTCATCCGGCAGCCGTGGGTGGGCGGCATCTGGTCGGGCATTTCTGTCCATCGACCGTCATGATGGCGCTGGCGGACGCGCTACCCGAGAAGGTGCAGGCGCCGGGCTTCGACGGCATCTGGAACAGCCAGCTCGAGGGCGAACTCGGCGGCGAAGGGCACAAGCGGTTCGCCTACATCTGGTTCTCAGCCGGCGGCACGGGCGCGATGCACGGCAAGGACGG
>LNDR01000219.1 GCA_001464755.1 Rhizobiales bacterium Ga0077524 | reverse complement strand
CAGTCCAGCTTTGACGTGAAATCATCCTCGACCAGCGCGGCTGCCTTCTCGCGCGTGAGCGGTTTGGGGACCCCGCGTGGCACCTTGGGCATGGCGACGGAAAAAATCGCACGGGAGGCGGTGATCTCCTCCTGCTCGAGAAAGCGATAGAAGCCACGCAACGCCGACATCGATCGGGCCAGCGAGCGGCTTTCGAGGCCATCGCGGCGCCGGCTCGCCATGAAACGGCGGAACGCGCGCATGTCGAGGCTGCTTGCGTCCGCAAGGGTGGCCGGATGACCGAGATCGCCCGCGAGCCAGTCGAGAAACTGATCCATGTCGCGGCGGTAAGCGACGAGTGTGGCGTCGGCAGCGTCGCGCTCGACCGAAAGGCGCTCGAGCCAATCGCGCACCAGCCCCGAGAGATCGGGCGCGGCGTTGAAGGGCGGCGGTGCGTCGAGGACAGGCATTCCGATCTCACGGTCGTTCGGGTCGGATCTCACGACGATTCGCCCAACAAACCGTAAAGGCGAACGAACCACCTGTGGGGCCGATCGAATGCTTCAGGCGACGGGATTGTCCGGACCAGATTGACTTACCTCCCTGGTTCGCGCGACCCTTGGCGGTGGTCATGATCGGGTCCTTTGGGAAACGGTCCAAGACGGTTGCGAAGATTTCAACACGCTCGCGGGAGGTTCGGAGAACACATGTCACTGAAAGGCAAGGCCTACATCGTCGGGGCCTGGGAACATCCCACGCGCAAAGCGCCCGACATCTCCCTCATGCAGCTGCATGCCGAATGCGCCAAGGGCGCGCTCGAGGATGCCGGCCTCACGTCGAAGGACGTCGACGGCTACTTCTGCGCGGCCGGCGACACACCGGGTCTCGGCGGCATGTCGATGGCCGAGTACATGGGCCTCAGGCTGAAGCATTACGATTCAACCGACAGCGGCGGCTCGTCGTACAATCTGCACGTCGGCCACGCGCTGATGGCAATCGCGACCGGGCGCTGCAACGTCGCGCTGGTGACGCTGGCAGGCCGTCCCCGCTCGGAAGGTGTACAGACCGGCACGGCTCCGCGCATGGGCAACGTGCAGCAGGCTGAGCTGCAATTCGAATTCCCCTACGGCCCGGCGACTGCGAACATGTACGCCATGGCCGCTCGCCGGCACATGCACGAGTTCGGCACCACGTCCGAGCAGCTGGCCTGGGTGAAGGTCGCGGCCTCGCACCACGCACAATACAATCCGCACGCGATGCTGCAGAAGGTGGTCACCGTCGAGGACGTCGTGAACTCGCCGATGGTATCCGATCCGCTGCACCGGCTCGACTGCTGCGTGATCTCCGACGGTGGCGGCGCCCTCGTGATCACCAAGCCGGAGATTGCCAAGTCGCTCAAGCGTCCGCTGGTCAAGGTGATCGGCACTGGCGAGGCGAACAAGGCGCAGTGGGGCGGCAGAAACCTGGACCTGACGTACTCGGCGGGCCGGGAGTCCGGGCAATCCGCTTTCGAGATGGCCGGCGTGAAGCCTTCCGATATCAAGTACGCCTCGATCTACGACAGCTTCACGATCACCGTCGTGATGCAGCTCGAGGATCTCGGCTTCTGCAAGAAGGGCGACGGCGGCAAGTTCGTCTCGGACGGCAACCTGATCTCGGGCGTCGGCAAGCTACCGTTCAACACGGACGGCGGCGGTCTGTGCTCGAACCATCCAGGCAACCGCGGCGGCATGACGAAGGTGATCGAGGCCGTTCGTCAGGCACGCGGCGAGGCGCATCCGAAGGTGCAAGTGAAGGATCACTCGATCGTGCTCGCGCACGGCACGGGCGGATCTCTCGGCACGCGGCACGTCGGGTCCACCGTCATCCTCGAGCGGGAGTGAGAGAAACCATGAGCGAGAGAGTCTATCAGTTCGTCGGCACGACGCCCGGCACCGAGCCCTATTGGGATGCGGCGAAAGAAGGCAAGCTGCTGCTGCGCTACAACAAGGACGACGGCCAGCCGCACTACTATCCGCGTCAGATCTGCCCCTACACGCTTTCGACCAACCTCGAGTGGCGTGAGGCAAAGGGCACCGGCGTGATCTACACGTACTCGATCATGCATGCGGCGAAGCCCGCCTATGTGATCGCCTACGTGACGCTCGACGAGGGCGTGTCGATGATGACCAACATCGTCGACACCCCCTTCGACCAGATCAAGGTCGGCCAGAAGGTGAAGGTCGTGTTCAAGGACATGGACGACGGCCACAAGCTGCCGTGTTTCAAGGTGGCTTGAGGTAGAGCGGCACTTCGAGTTCCCGGACGAAGCAAGGCGCCATGGCGCCGAAGCGGAGATCCGGGAACTTTCACCTTCGATAACGGTAAAGGCCCCGGATCTCGGCACACCTTGCGGTGTGCTCCGTCCGGGGACTCGGAATGGCCGGTCGTGCATTGCATCTGTTGGGTTACGCGCGGATCGACCGTCTGGTCTCGCCACTCAGGTCGGGGCCGCGCTAACCCAACCTACGCAGTGACGGTCATTGAGTTCGTTCCCGCTCACACCTTCAACGCCTCATGTTTCGGGTTCGGGGGCAGCTCGGCGCCGTTCACGGTCATGGCGAGCATGGCGTAGTAGCCGATGCAGGTGGTGAGCTGCACGTATTGATCGGCACCCAGCCGTGCGAGGACGGCTTGCGCGAGGGGCTCGTCGACGCGGTTCTTCCCGCAAAGCTGACGGGCGAAGTCGATGATCTGCAGATCCTCGGCCGGGATGCCATCGGAGCGGTCGTCACGGATGGCGTCGATGGTCGATCGGGGGATGCCGCGATCGGCGCCGATGACGCCCTGGATGCCCCACACGTACTGGGCCTGGAAGTGACGGCCGACGACGAGCGCTGCAAGCGTGCGGATGCGCTTGTCGAGCGTGCCCTCGAAACGCACCAGGGTGCCGAGTTGGGCGACGCGCTCGGCCCACTCCGGAGCGTGCATCCAGACCGAAAACGGTCCTTCCAGCGACTTGCGGGTGTCGACGATCTTCTCCGCAATGCGGCGGGCGTCGCCGGTCAGCTCGTCGGGGGACTTCAGGATTTTGACGCGGGCCATGTGATTGTCCTCAGATGTAAAGGCCCCGGATCGGCGCTCGCCTGGCAGCTCGCTTTGTCCGGGGACCCGAAATTCATTTTCAAGTGTCGATCTTCACCCACCACAGCGAATGCTTCTCCATGCGGCCGTGGTATTTGCGGAGCGGCGGGCGGAGAACCATGATGTCGCCCTCGAAGCTGACGTCGCGGACCTGGTCTGAGCCAATGCGGTCCGTGTCGATCGATGTGTCGACACGGGTGACGAGTTGCTTGCCGTCGAACGTGTACTTGCCGCTGTAGAAGCTGCGCTGGCGTTGCTCGCCGGCCGGAATCTCGGGACGCCCATCCATGATTGCGCCCATCATCCGGCCACTTGCATCGAGCACGAGGCGGCCGATGACGTGCTCACCGCCGAATGGGGCGGGAAGGGTCGAGCCGTCCTCGGCCTCGGCCTTGGTGCGGATGAGCTTCCAGGTTCCAGTGATCTGCATGAGGGCACTTTCGTATCGGCGGCGCTTCTGATGACGCCCATGATCGGGACTTTCAAGGCCGAATGTCCAGGCCTGATGAGTCGAGAGGCACGTGGATCCCCGACCGCCGCCCGCGCTCACGCGCGGACTGTCGGGGATGACGCCGAGACGGACTTGAGCACGCGCCAATATCCTCGCCGCGTTTCCGCGCGAGGGTTTGCTTTCATCTCTGTCCCTCAACGCGCCGGATACTGCATGGGCATCCGATGGCGCAACGTAAGAGGGGGACGGGGCTCTCGCCGTCCGATGGGTGGCACGTTCAGGTGGCGGCGAGCCGCCCCGTCTTGCCGCTTGCTTTGCCAAACCGCTGCGGGACCGTCGGCGAACAGTCCTGCGCACGGGTCGCCCCGTGACAGCGGCCGGCCGGGATCGGGCAGAGCCTACCGAGGGAGCATGACGGCACGCCGGAGCACCTCCGAGGTTCAGGCCCGGCCCCTCACCGGGAGCGGCATCCGTATCCACTTGCCAGACGCTTCCGGAAGCGCCCCCTCGTGATGCGGACGAGGGGATCGTAACCCGACCCACGGGGACCGGGGATAAGTCGGACCGCTCCGTGCTCCGTTCGAGCCCTCACACGCGACAGCTCGCCGCGTTTCGTGCCGGCGCGTCGTCGATCATCGGGTTCTTGTCGAAGAAGCCCGATGGCATCAGCTTGAAGCCGCACATGACGACGGGCTGCACCGGAAAGTCCTCGAGGCGCACGGGATGATGCAGCCCAAAGACGTGCCAGACGACGATGTCGGTATTCTCGACGGGTCGGTCGGCCTCGGTCCACTGCGGCAACCCCAGGCCCGGCTTCGACTGGTTGACGTAGTCGCCCGCGGGATAGCGCTCGCCGGGCGCGAAGGGCGTAACCCAGAGATGGTTGTAGATGAAGCCGCCGCGCTGACCTGACCCGCTGGCTGGATCGGTGAAGGTAGTGACGGCGTGCGTCGGCTCGAGCTTGTAGGCGGTCGGCTTGCCGACCGCGTTGCGCTTGCCCGGATTGACGATCTTCCAATATCGCGCCGTGGCCGGGTTCGCTTGGCGGCGTGCGGCCTTCTCAGTCGAAAGCACCGTCTGCTCCTCGTAGAAGGCATTGCCGTAGGGGTTCTCGGGGCCGACGGGTGGCACCACGACGTTGCACTCGACCACCGAGTTCTCGGGGCCGTCGACCGTCATGTCGAGGCGGGCGCAGAACAGGTGCTGGTGGATCTGCCCCATCACGCCGGGCATCACCTCGCTGCCGTACTTGCTCGGCTTGCCCGGCTCGCATCCGACCGTATTGACGATGCCGGTCGCCTTCATCTCGAACTCGATGCCGCCGTGCTGATAGAGGTACCAGTACGACGCGTACTCGTAGTTGCCGACGGTCGAGATCGACGAGATCACCAGCCGGCGCAGACGGCGGACCTCGGCGACGTCGGTGCGCCAATCCCAATGCTTCCAGCCGAGCCCCTGATCCTCCTCGTGGATGCAGATGGCGTTTTCGATCCGGACCGGCGTGCCGTCGATGCCGTTCACCCAGGCGTCCATGTAGTGGATCGCGCCAAGGCAATCGCAGCCTAGCCGCAGCGAGTTGGCGAGCTTGCCAAGGCCGTACTCGCCGATATCGAACACGTTCTTCCTGTAGTGCGCGCGCTCCGGGCTGCCGTAGGGCACGACCATCTCGGCGATCGAGGCGCGGTGCATGACCGGGCGACGGCTGCCGCCGACCGAATGCCCGATATCGTGCAGGATCAGGCCCTCGCGGCTGTTGAAGCCGACGAGCACATCCCACCCCATCCAGCTGACGCGGCGGCCTTCGACTGTGAAGCTAGGTCCGTCCGGCTGCACGACGTCGAGCGCCTTGCCTGAGGGCGTGAAGCGCTCCTTGAAGCGGGCATCGTACTCGTTGCGCGTCATGGGCACGGGAAGGGGCTCGCGGCCCTCGTAGTGGTCGTCGACGCGGAGCACCTGCATGGTGTCGACGTCGACCACGGCGTTCACGCCCTCGATCGGGTGGGCGTAGTAGTTGCTGTCAGGGCGAGTCCGAAGCCACGAGAACGTGTGCGACAGGCGACGGCCTTCCTCGCCCGGAATATCGAACGAGCCGGCGGACCATGGGTCGACGCAGACCATGCCGACGTCATCGATGCCGCGCCGCTTGCAAGCCGCGATGAAGCGCGGGTCGGCTTTGACAGCGGTTTCGACCTCGAGGAACTCCTCGAGCATGATCATCGGGCGCGCTGTCGGTAGATCGCGAGACGTGAGCACCCGGCCTTGGTCCAGCGAGAGCACGCCTTCGGTGATGCCGACCCGGCCGCGCCGGAATATGACGAAACGGGCCTGCCGCTCGAATGCGTCGCCCGGTTTCCAGGTGCGCAGGAGTGCTTTGTCGGGCTCCGCGACCTCGATGCGCTCGAAGCGTATCGGCTCGTCCTTACCCAAGGCCTCGTTCAAGATGCCGGCGGCGCGCGCGAGTTCCGGGCCATCCAGGGGATCGAGCGGATGACGGTGAGATGCTCTCGGCGCCGATGACGAGCAGCAGGTCGTTTCACCCGTGGTCGCTGGCGGTGTGAGGTCGTCGCGTGCCGCTGCCATGGCGTCCTCCGTCGTGGGCATTTCAGACGCACTGACAGTGGACTGGCCTATCGCGCGAGACAACTGCCGTATCCTGGCAAGTTGCCGGGAGTTCGGGCATCGCCGGTGGTGGGTTACGTGTGGCACGAGAAATTTACGCAGGCCGTAGGTTGGGTTAGCCGGCAGAAATCCAAGCCGCGAAATCTGCACAGAGCCAACGCCGGCGTAACCCAACACGACCCATGACGAAGCCGTTGGGTTACGCGCGGGCCGGACGCATTGCCCGAACGTCAGGCATGAGCGGCGCTAACCCAACGTCCAAAGTGCCTCAAAAGACGAACTCCGGTCCCGGCAGGTACTTGAACTTGTCGAGGGCATCGGCGCGCAGCGTGAAGCCAAGGCCGGGGCGATCCGGCGCGTGGACGGTGCCATCGGAGCGGATGTCGAAAGGCTCGTTCAGAAGGTCCCACATCATTGGCATGTAGCCTTGTGTCACCTCGAGGATGTGGCAGTTGGGCGAAGACATGGCGGTGTGGATCGACGCCGCAAAGAGAATGCCGCTGCCCCAGGCGTGCGGCGCGAGGCGGACGCCATAGGTCGAGGTGAGCGCCGAGATGCGACGGATCTCGGTGAGGCCGCCGGCACGGGCGACGTCGGGTTGGGCGATGTCGAGGGCGCGCTTCTCCAGCAGATCAGCGAAGTCGAAGCGCGTGAACTCGCGCTCGCCCGAGGCGATGGGGATGGTGGTGGCGCGGCGCACCTCGGCCTGGCCGGCGTGATCGTCGGGTGTGACGGGCTCCTCGAACCAGGCGATGTCGTAGGGCTCGAGGGCTTTCGCCAGCTTGATCGCGACGGCGACCTCGAGCGAGCCGTGCGCGTCGACCATCAGCTCGACGTTGGGGCCGATGCCGCGACGGGCCGCCTCGACGCGCTTCAAGCATTTCTCGATGGAGAAGCCGTCGCGGCCGACGACGCGCATCTTGCAGGCGGTAAAGCCTTTCGAAGCATAACCGCCCAGTTCGGCTTCGGCCTCGTCGCCGGGGGCCCAGCCGCCCGATGCATAGCCGCGCACCGACGATCTCACCGCGCCCAGCGCCTGATAGAGCGGAATGCCGAGCGCCTGGGCCTTGACGTCCCACACGGCGATATCGATTCCGGCGATCGCCTCCATGGCCATGCCGCGGCGGCGGCTCTCGTCGGCTTGCGTCACGCCGCGTGCGAGTGCGGGCTCGGCGCGCGAGCCGTTGTACATCTTCTCGAATATCAGCTCGGAGAAGAGCGGGTTCTCGCCTTCAACCTCGGGCGCCAGCTCGTGCTCGACGATGGCCTTGACGACGGGCGGGGAACCGAGCGCGGCGCCGATGCCAACCAGGCCGTTGTCGGTCTCGACGCGGATGAGGGTTGCGTCGCTCTTGACCTTGGTGCCGAGGTCGGTGCGGTGGCGCTTCTCGACGGGCACAGGGACCGACATCGGAATGGCGGAAACCTTGGTGATCTTCATCGGGTGCTCCTTGGTTGCGCGAGGCGACTCCCCTGCGGGGAGCCGGCCGCCTCGCGCGTGAACTGCCGCGCGCGGTTGGGCGTTGCGCCTCGTGTGTGATCCAGAGAATACTAGGCACGCGACAAGCCGAACCGCAAAGACCGCCGACACCGAACACCACCGCGAGACACGCAAGGCGTCGATCCATCGCTGTCCTGCGCCGTCCGGTCCCACTCTTTCAACGCCCTCGAAGTCCACGCGTCCATGGAGGAAGCACAATGTCATTCTATCGCGGCATGACCTGCTCGAACGTCACGCTCAAAGGCGACGGTGGTACATCCATCACTGCCTACACCGCCAAGCCCGAGGGCAAAGGCCCGTTCCCGGGCGTGGTGCTGATCCACCATCTTCCCGGCTGGAGCGAGTACTACATCGAGACGACGCGCCGCTTCGCGCATCATGGCTTCCTGGCGGTCTGCGCCAACCTCTATGAGCGGGCCGGCGCCGGCAACCCGGACGACGTGGCCGCCAAGGTGCGCGCCGACGGCGGCATTCCCGACGCTCAGATGGTCGGTGACACGGCCGCCGCCGTAGCCTGGATGCGCGCCCAGCCGGAGCACAACGGCAAGGTTGGCCTGATCGGCTCGTGCTCGGGTGGCCGTCACGCCTTCATCTACGGTTGCCAGCGCAAGGACGTCGATGCGATCGTCGAGCAGTGGGGCGGTCGCGTCGTGATGGGCGCGGACGAGCTCAACGCCAAGACGCCGAAGGCGCCGATCGAAATGACGGCCGGGCTCTCCGCTCCGCTGCTCGGCATTTTCGGCAACGACGATCGCGCGCCGTCGCCCGAGCAGGTTGACCAACACGAGGCCGAGCTGAAGAAGCACGGCAAGACCTACGAGTTCCACCGCTACGATGGCGCGGGTCACGGCTTCACGTACTGGCACCGTCCGCTCTACCGGCCGGAAGCCGCCATGGACAGCTGGGGCAAGGTGTTCGCGTTCTTCGGCAAGCACCTCGCGAAATAAGGAGATCGCCCATGTGCACATCGATCGTCGAGGTGGTGCGCGCGGAGGGCATGGCGAAGCGTGGCGAGGACTGGTTCGAGGTGAACCAGTCCGTCGTCGCCTACGATCATGCGCGACACGCCAATTTGGGTGACGTGATCACGCTCGACTTCACCAACACGACCCTGGAGCCCGGTGCGCGTGCCGCCGTGGAACTGACGCTGGAAACGGCGAAGGAGCTACGGGCGGCTTTGGACCGCGCGATTGCTGCGGCCGAGGCGGAGGAGGCCGAGCTGGCGGAGCGTGGGGCGCCGGCGGGGAGAGGGGTGAGGTTGGTGCGGGTGGCGTAGGGGGGTGAAGGGGAATTTGCATGACAGCCGCCATCCCGAGGAAATCGCGGCTGTCTTGCGGAGGGAGCAGTCTCCTCACAGCGGCCTGCGGGGCGCCGGCAGAGCGGTCGGAATGATTGCAGCCAATCCCGTGCAAGCCCACAAACCAACTTACAGCGAAGCGAGGCGGCACGACCCAGCTGAGGCAAGAGCCTATCCGCTGTCATCATCGGGCTTGTCCCGATGACCCATCCATCCGCGAGTCTCGACGCCGCGGTTGCCCGGGAGCGCCAGCAGCGCGGGATAGAGATCGGCCCACTGCGGGTTGTCGCGCTCGATCAGATTGATCTTCCACTGCCGGACGTAACGCTTCAGTGTCTTTTCACACTGGATCGCCTCCTCGATGCTGGCGAACGGCTCGTAGCGAACCAGCAGACGCACGCCGTACCGGCTCGTGAAGCGCGAGCCGCCGCCGTCGCGATGTGCCTCCACGCGGCCGAGCAGATTGTTGGTCACCCCGATGTAGAGCGTTCCGTAGGGTTTGCTCGCGAGGATATAGACCCAGTAGGTGAGCGCGCTCATTGCCGTGCCCTTCGTGACCGCCTGAGCTTGCGGCCCGATGGGTCATCGGGACAAGCCCGATGATGACAAACCGCAATGTTGAGCGACGGGATCGCTCGCCGACTGGACGATCGTGTCCTGCACGTGATCCGGCACCCACCATGGATCGGCCAGCCACCAGATCAGCACATGTTTGTCGAGCGCCAGTCGTCACGGCTTCGGCTGGCCGGGATGGCGGCCCGCGAACTCGTCGCCGAAGGCGTCCGCCAGTTTCGCGTCTGTCAACCCGCCGATCAACACCTCGTCGGGAATAGGCGCCAGCTTTCCCGCCAGTGATCCGCGTCCGACCAGACGTTGAGCGCTTTTCGTCTCATGATCGAGTTTCTTGAGGGTGACGACGGGTACACCACCACGGGCGATGATGATTTCCTCGCCGGCCTCGGCGCGACGGATAAGCTCAGAGAGCCGAGTCTTGGCTTGGTGGATTGTATACGTCGCCTGAGAACCTCGATTAGCTAACTTAGCTAATAGCAATTTGCGACTAACGGGCAACGTCAGTTGCCTTCCCCGCCGAAGCGGGCACAATAGGTCCAGTCAACAACCTCGCGGCTCATTCGCAAACGCCCACAGAGACACGATGGCCATCAACAAAATCGTTCAATCCATGGCCGACGCCATGTCCGGTATCAAGGACGGATCGACCGTGCTGGTCGCCGGCTTCGGAGCCGTGGGACAGCCGAACCAGCTGATCGACGCGCTGACCGAACAGGGCGCCACGGACCTGACCGTCGTTTGCAACAACGCCGGCACGGGTCGCAAGGGCCTCGCCGGCCTGATGGCCGCCGGCCGGGTTCGCAAGATCATCTGCTCGTTCCCGCGTTCGGCCGGGTCGGTCGTGTTCGAGGAGCTGCAGGCAGCGGGCAAGCTGGAGCTGGAGCTGGTGGCGCAAGGCACGATGGCCGAGCGTATGCGAGCGGGCGGCGCCGGCATCCCGGCGTTCTACACAGCAACGGCTTACGGCACCTACATCGGCGAAGGCAAAGAGGTGCGCGAGTTCAAGGGCCGCAAGTACATCATGGAGGAGGCGATCAAGGCCGAGGTGGCGCTGATCGAGGCGTGGCAGGCGGATCGCTGGGGCAACCTGCGCTATCGGACCAGCGCGCGGAACTTCAACCCCGTGATGGCGACCGCCGCCGACCTCACCATCTGCCAGACGCAGCATATCGTGGAGCTGGGCGCGCTCGGGCCCGACGACATCCACACGCCCGGCATCTATGTCGATCGCATGATCCACGTGCCCTACGGCGATCCGCCGCCGGCGATGAAAAACGAGAGCTGACGCTATACTCGGCCGAGTTCCCGGACGGAGCGTGAGCGACAGCGAAACGCGTAGATCCGGGACCTTTCCCGGTCGAGAGGTGTAACGACCCCGGATCTCGACGCGCCTGTGGCGCGCTCCGTCCGGGGACTCGGAGAAATGGAGAGGCCCTCATGACCGCAACTACCACTGCCGCAACCGCGACGACCCGCGCCGCCGCTCCCA
>LNDR01000218.1 GCA_001464755.1 Rhizobiales bacterium Ga0077524 | reverse complement strand
GGACTGCGCACTCATGACATTGAAGCCGAACCAGCCGATGCACAGCAACCACGAGCCCATGGCGAGCCAAGGAATCGACGATGGCGGCGTCGCAATCGAGCGGCCCTTGGAGTAGCGCCCATTACGAGCGCCGAGACGCCAAACGGCAGCCAGCGCGATCCACCCCCCGAAGGCATGCACGACAATCGAGCCCGCGAAATCCTTCAGCTCGGCACCGAACGCCGACGCGAACCACAATTGCAGGCCCAGGTTCTTGTTCCAGACCAGTCCTTCGAAGAAAGGGTAGAACAGGCCGACGATCAGACCCGTTGCCACGCACTGCGGCAGGAAGCGCGCCCGCTCGGCGATCCCGCCCGAGACGATTGCCGGGACGGCCGCGGCGAAGGTGGCCAGGAAGAAGAACTTGACCAGGGTCAGGCCTTGCGCGTCAAAGCCCTTGGCCGCACCGGTCAGGCCTTCGGCACTGATCAGGAACGAGACGCCATAGGCGATCCAGTAGCCGACGAAGAAGTAAGCGACGGTCGAGATTGCAAAGTCAGCGAGAATTTTGACGAGGGCGTTGACCTGGTTCTTGTGCCGAACGGTTCCCACCTCGAGGAATGCGAAGCCGCCATGCATGGCGAAGACCAGGATCGCCCCCATCAGCAGGAAAAAGACATCAGAACTGTTCTGCAACTGCTCCATCGCGCGACGCTCTCCCGGTGTGCGTTTTTCTGACGAGCCGTCGCCGCCTGGGATGGCGAGCGGCGTGCCGGGTTCATGTGCACGGTGCCCAGACACGGCACATTATGATCAATTTTCGTGCCAACTTGGGTCAAATGGAAACAATTGTTTTACTTCAATGCTATGGGAACTAGCACTTCATTTCCATGTCACCGGATGTGGCTAGTTTTTCGGCATTTGATGATCTCGATCAGCCTATTTTACAGGCAGTGCGGCGTGATCGACCTTTCGCTTCTACCGAACCCGGCGCGGGTTCATGTAGAGGTCGCTTTCCTGGCGTTGGAGCTTGGGTACGTGCTTGCCATGCATGACCTCGTAGTAGAGGTCCTTGACGTGCCGGCGGGCGCTCCGGTTGAAAATGAGCATGCCGCAGAACATCTGTAAGACCATGACAAGACGAGCACTCGCGTGCTCGGTGCGTATCGCGCACGACCAATAGCCCGTGAACGTGAACAACCGGCCGGAGATGCGTGCGATCATGTTGTCGCGCTCATCGAAAAGAGCGTAGTCCCCGCCCAGGTTGATCAGAGCGCGGCGCAGGCGATAGAAGCGCGGCTGCCCTTCATCCATGAGGAAGAACGCGTAGTTTTCCGGAAGGAGTGGCCACTTGTTCGCCGATCGCTCGAGGTGAACGACGTACTCGTGGTCGCCGATATTCATGGCGTAGGAGACGACGGGCGTGCCGCGTGCGCCGAGGGTTTGCTGCAGTGAGCGGGCAACCATCAGGTCCATGGAAGCGCGCCAGTTCAAGCTCTCGTTGAAGAGCTTCATGACGAGGCGGCGCTCCATTCCGGCGCTCTTCTGCCAGAGTTCCTGGCGATAGCCGATCAGGCCGGTCCGCTCGCCGTTCTCGATCACCTCGGCGTAGATGTCCATGTCGGACGTAAACTGCCGCGACTTGGCCTTGTTGCGGCTGTGGCGATAGATGCCGAATTCGACGGCATTGAAGTCGGTCAGCCAGACGTTGACCTCGAACTCGTGCCAGGCCTTGCCCGCCTTCACCTGCCGTGAGGCGCGGTTGTGACGAGGACCTGTCGCCTCGACTCCAGCGCGCTCGAGGACTTCGTTGCGAGCCTCGCTGGCGGCCTCGGCAGCCGCGGCATCGGCTTCGCGAACGATCGAGTCAGGCTTTCCGCTGCCATCAGCCATGGTGGTCTCCGTTCTCGAGCAGCGTCGGACGCAGGATACGAGACGGGAAGACGCTTGGCGCGACAGTCGCGCCGAATCGATTTGGCTGCATGTTAGCAGCGTTGGCGGTGAAAATCGGGACGGGGCTGTGGACAGCGTACCGGCGGCGACGACAGTCCCGGGTGGACGGCTCCGCTGCACGCGCTCGCTTCAGGTGCGATGGCCGAATATCGCCGAACCGACGCGGACATGGGTGGCGCCGAGATTCACCGCGGTCGCGTAATCGGCACTCATTCCCATCGAGAGCTGGTCGAGGCCCAGCTCCTTGGCCAGCTTTGCCAGAAGCGCGAAATGCAAAGCCGGCTCCTCGTCCTGGGGCGGAATGCACATCAGGCCTATGACGGGCAGCTTCAGCTCGTCGCGGGCGAGGCGGACCAGCTCGGCAGCATCGCGCGGGAGGGCGCCGGCCTTCTGCGGCTCCTCGCCGGTATTGACCTCGACGAAGAGCGACGGTCGGCGACCGACCTTCTGCATCTCCGTGGCGAGCGTGTGCGCGATCTTCGGGCGATCGACGGTGTGGATGCAGTCGAACAGCTCGACGGCTTCGCGGGCCTTGTTCGACTGGAGGGGGCCGATCAGGTGCACCTCTGCGTCAGGGAACTCCGCCTTCAGAAGCGGCCATTTGGTTTTCGCTTCCTGCACGCGGTTCTCGCCGAAGATGCGCTGGCCCGCCTGGAGAGCCGGGCGAATGTGCTCGACATCGAAGGTCTTGGAGACGGCGACCAGCGTAACGGACGCGGGGTCGCGACCCGCTTCGTGCGCGGCCACGGCAATGTGCTCGCGGACAGTGGCGATGCGGGCGGCGGCGGTTGCGGCATCGAGGACTGTGGCTTGGGTCACGGCTGGCTCGATCGGTTAGTCGTTCGGTTCGACGCCAACATGCGCTCTTGCAAGCGTTCTTGGCAATGACGGGGCGCAATCGCGATTGTCGGTCTCTGGACTTTGGTCGCGGCTGCAACAGGATCAGCACGTTGTCGTCGGCGACTACGCCCAGACTTGCACCCCCCCCCTGACCCCTCCCCGTCAAGGGGAGGGGAAGCAGCGTGGTTGGCGCTGGAGCTACTTAGTCCATGTCCACGGTGATGACGTTCTTCGGCTCGTTGGAGAGCAGGGCGGCACGGATGGTCTCGGCGGCTTTGACGCGCGTGTCGTGGTCTGCTTGCGGCGAGTAGTAGGCCGCGTGCGGCGTGACGACGAGACGTCCGGTCAGCCACGGCTCGCGGGCGCGGTAGGCGGCGAGAAGGCGCGGGATGGGCTCGACCGGCGGCTCGACCGGCACGACGTCGAGGCCGGCGGCGGCGAGGTGGCCGGATTTCAGGGACTCGTACACCGCGTCGACGTCGACGATGGGGCCGCGCGCCGTGTTGACCACGACGGCGTCGGGCTTCAGCTGAGCGAGTTGGCTCGCGCCGATCAGGCCGCGGGTCTCGCGGGTGAGCGGCGCGTGGATCGACAGAGTGTCCGTCTCGCGCAGCAGGGCCTCCAGGCTGCGCGCCCGCTCGACCCCGATGGCCAGCTCGGCTCCGTTCGGGAGATGCGGATCGTAGAACATGACGCGGAAGCCCAGCGCCTTGGCCCGCAGCGCCGCGGCCGTGCCGATGCGGCCGAGGCCGACGATGCCGAATGTCTGCACGCCAAGGCGGCGGACGAGGCCACCCGTCTTGAGCGGGCGCCAAGGTGCAACGGGGTCCGCGCGCTGGGTGTCGTGGTAGTGGAGAATGCCGCGCCGCAGGGTAAGCGCGAGAGCGATGGCGTGATCGGCGACCTCGGTGGTGCCGTAGTCGGGCACGTTGCACACGAGGATGTTGCGCTCGGCGGCGGCGGCGCGGTCGATGCGGTCGTAGCCGACACCCATGCGCACAACGCATTTGAGGCGCGGGAAGCGGGCCATATCCTCGCGGCCGACGAAGAAGCGCAGGATCATCAGCCCGTCGACTTGGGCGCAATCCTCGGCAGAGAGATCAGAGAGAGACTCGACCGAGCGACGCATGATGGTGATGCCGTCGCCGAAGATCTCCCGCTCGATCGCGTCGTCGGGGTACTGGTTCTCGGCGTAGAGGACGGTCGGCATGATGGGCTCCGCAGCGGTCGGGTCGCGATCCTGTGCCAGACGATGGCACAGCGTGGGCCAGTGGTCCAACGGACCGGTTGTGGCCGGCAGAGTCGCGTGTCAGCCTGTCGACCACATCCAGCTATGCGAGATCCGCCCCATGTCCGCCTCCCGCCTCAACGCCCTCTACGACGATCTGCCCATCGTCGATGCGCATCATCACCTTTGGGACCTCGCGGGTGATCTCGCCTATCCGTGGCACTCCAATACCGAGCACGCCTACATGGGCGACAACTCGGCGCTGAGACGCACCTACATGCCACCCGAGTTCCGGCGCGACTCGGCGCTGCACAACGTCATCGCGACGGTGCACATCGAGGCAGAGTGCGACCGGAGCAAGCAGGTTGCCGAGACCGCGTGGCTGAGCAAGGTTGCCGCCGAATTCGGAATGCCGAATGCGATCGTGGCGCATGCGTGGATCGACGAACCCAATTCCGAGGAGATCCTGCTCGCCCACAAGCAGTATCCGCTGGTGCGCGGCATTCGCACGAAGCCGATCATCTCGAAAGGTCCCGGTGACAGCGTGCGAGGCCAGCCGCGCAGCATGCAGGACCCGAAGTGGCGCAAGGGGATCGGGCTGCTCGCCAAGCACGATCTCTCGTGGGATCTGCGCGTGACGTGGTGGCATCTGGAGGAAGCGGCGGACGTGGTTCGCGAGCACCCCGACTTGCGCGTCGTGCTCAATCACACGGGCTATCCGCTGGACCGGTCACCAGAGGCCTTGAAGGTCTGGCGGCGCGGCATGGAGGCGCTGGCGGCGCTACCCAACAATGTCCATTGCAAGATTTCCGGCCTCACCGTGCTCGGCGAGCCGTGGACGCTCCAGGCGAACAAGCCGATCATCCGCGAGGCGATTTCCATATTCGGCGCCGACCGCTGCCTATTCGCGTCGAATTTCCCTGTCGATGGGCTCAAGGGGTCGTGGGATTACCTCTATTCCTGCTTCAAGGCGGCCGTGGCGGACATGCCGCTCGCCGACCGCAAGAAGATGTTCGCGGAGAATGCGGTCAGGTTTTATGGAATTAGGGTGTGAAAGACCCGCGCAACATTGGAGATTGTTGCCCGACGTCGCTCTCCGTGGGGCCCCGGAGAGATTGACGTCGGGCATCACCATCGACATCAGCGACCACGATTGCGGCTAGGCCTCGCCGAAGACGACTTGCCCTCCTGAGATTCGCACTTGGCGCGGGTCTCGCCTTCGAAGCGAATGCACCGGCTGATCGGCTGGCGCAATAGTCCCCCGGCCTGCGGGGCCGTCGAGACGTTGGCGCCGACACCTGAATTGATCTGCTGCGCGCCGGCATGGTTCGGCAGCACTGCGAGGGAGAGGCCAAGCGCCAGAAGGCCAAGGCTGAGGGTCGGGATGATCTTGGACATGTCAGGCTTCTTTCCTGGGTTAGATTGCTCGAAGCGGGTGACCACCGCCTTGAGACAAACCTAACCCGGTGCCGCACCTGCCGGCTGTGCTGGCCGGCACATGACGTGGCGGAAGATATCGATGAGCAGCCGCACGAAGATGTCGCGGAAACTGCAGTACAGTTCTCCAGGATTGGGTGAGGGGGTGGGGGACCTCGGCCCACCATATTGCTCGGGTGTCATCCGCTGCTCGTCACCGGGACCCATTGATCATCTTGCTCTGACGGCCAGAGTTTTGCGTGCCTGCTGGGCGAGCTGGCCTCATTTTCGAGGGTGGAGCCTGTTGCACGATGGGTCCCGGTAACGAGCACCGGGATGACTCATTCCAGCGGATCTCAATTCACCCCCACCGCCTTGCTCAACGTCGCCCCGATCTCGGCGTTGATGACGAGGTCGGCGATCTCGTCCTGGTCGGTGGGCTCGCGGTTGACGATGACGTACCTGGCGCCGAGGCGCTTGGCCATGACGGGAAAGCCGGCCGCCGGGTAGACCACCAGCGACGAGCCGATGGTGATCATCAGGTCGGCCTCGGCGGTGGCGTCGTGGGCGCGGTCCATGGCGTCCTCGGGCATGGCCTGGCCGAACGAGATGGTGGCCGTCTTCAGGATGCCGCCGCAGGCCATGCACTTCGGCAAAGTCTCATTGTCGTCGAAGATCTGCTTGACCCAATCGAGCTCGTGGCGGCGCTTGCAGTCGAGGCAGGCGGCGTAGGTCGAGTTGCCGTGCAGCTCGATGACCTTGTCGTCGGGGATGCCCGAGGCCTGGTGCAGTCCGTCGATATTCTGGGTGATGACGGCGAGCATCTTGCCCTCGCCGACGAGGCGCGCGAGGGCGCGGTGGCCGGCGTTTGGCTCGGCCTTGCGCATGGTCTCGTCGGTGGCGAACTTGCGGCGCCAGCTCTCGCGGCGCATCTCCTCGCTGGCGAGGAAGTCCTGGAACTCGATTGGGCGATATTTGGTCCAGATGCCGCCGGGCGAGCGGAAGTCAGGGATGCCCGATTCCGTCGAGATGCCGGCGCCGGTGAAGGCGACGATGCGCTTGGCCTCGCCGATCAATCGTTTCAGCTCGTCGACGTCGGACATGGGTGCCCCCTAGTGGCCCGTCGCGCCAAAATCGCAACATAGCCGCAGCCTCGACCCGATTTTTGCGCGACATCAGGGCCACTAGCAACATCAATGGCTGAGTGAGGCGTTTGTCGCGCCTTAGTTGACTCAAACCTCGCCGCACCACCGGTCAAGTAAGGCGCGACGCCTCACTAGCAGGCCTGCAATGGTGTGCAAGCTAACCCGGATCGCACGTCGACGTCACGAGCGCCGCTTGGGTTTGAGGGTTGGGGTGGGGTAGGGCTCGAAGCTGTGGTCGTCGGCGCCGAGGAGCGTCATGTATTTGCGATGGATGAAGACCTTGTCGCGACCGACCTTTTCCTCCTCGAGAACACCGATGTCGGCGAGGGTTTTCAGGTAGGTCGATGCGGCTTGTCGCTTGGCGATGCCTCGCTCCACCACGTTGCCGATGCGGCTGTAGGCATGCGTGAAGATCAGCTCGATCAGCTCCCGGGAGTAAATTTTGGGCGCACCGGCGCGGACGTGCTCCGAGGTGTGGTCCATGAGGGCGCGTATCGCGCGGATTTTTCCGTTCGTCCATTTCGAGGTCTCGGTGACTGCCTCGAGGATGTAGAGAATCCAAGGCTGCCAGTCGGCCCCCGCCGTGACCCCATCGAGCAGGCGATAATACTCGCCACGCGTGTGCAGAATATGCCGGCTCAGATCTAGGGTTGGTACGTCGAGTATGTCTGCTTGAACAAGGCTCAGAATGTTCAGGATGCGTCCGGTTCGCCCGTTGCCATCCGGAAATGGATGGATCGCCTCGAACTGATAGTGCTGGACAGCCATTCTGACGACGGGGTCGAGATCATCCCCGGCGTTAAGGAAGCTTTCCCAGTTACTCATCAAACTGCGCAGACGATCCTGCCCCTCGGGCGGCGTGTAGATCACCTCGCCCGTGTAACTATTGCGGAGTGCAGTGCCGGGCGTTCGCCGAATATCGAGATCGATGCCCTTGATGTCGCGACAGATCTCGACCGCCGTGCGCGTCGAGAGTGGACGCTCGGACAGCAACTGGAAGCCCCGGTATAGGGCCGCCCGGTAGCGCAGGGCTTCCTTAGCGGCCGGATCGCCATCCTCGTCATTGAGACTGGCCTCGCGGAACAAGGCATCGTTGGTTGTGACGATATTCTCTATCTCGGAGCTGTCCCGTGCCTCCAATAATGGGATGGTGTTGATCAGCACACCTTGATCGGGAATGAGCTGGCCCGCCGTCTTGAGCTCTGCAAGGGCGGCCCGCGCGTTGACGCAGAGCTTGAGAATCTCGCGTGTCTCGATGTCGGTGCTCGGCGGAAGGGGCGGCAGATCGTTGTAGGGGCGGCTTCGGTCGAACATGACAGGGCGCCTCGACGTGTCGATGATTCGCGATTTCATCGACACGCTAGACAGGATATGTCGATCCTGTCGACATGTTCCGCAACATATGTCGATGATTTCTTATTTTGTCGACACATAGGCCGGAACGTGTCGATCCTGTCGACATGCCTCGCAATACATGTCGATGATTTCTAATTTTATCGACACGTTGAGAACCAGCAACCCGGCAACAGGACGGCGGCCGCTTTCCGCTGCCCTCGGGCAGTTGCCTGAGCCCCACCTTGACCGCGCCATCCTTTCAGGCTCACTAGCCGCCAAATCCCTCAGATTCCATCCGAGACGCCCCATGGCAACCGAACGCTACAACGCGCCCGAGCGCGAGAAGCACTGGCAGAAGGTGTGGGAGGACAAGGAAACCTTCCGTACCGCGACCGATACGTCGCGGCCGAAGTGCTACGTGCTCGAGATGTTCCCGTATCCGTCCGGGCGCATCCACATGGGTCATGTGCGCAACTACGCGATGGGCGATGTGCTGGCGCGGTTCAAGCGGGCGCAAGGCTTCAATGTGCTGCATCCCATGGGCTGGGATGCGTTCGGCATGCCGGCCGAGAATGCCGCGATGGAGCGCAAGACGCACCCGGCGAAATGGACCTACGAAAACATCGCCGCGATGAAGGGGCAGCTCAAAAGCATGGGGCTGTCGCTCGACTGGTCGCGCGAGGTGGCGACGTGCGATCCGTCCTACTACGTGCACCAGCAGCGAATCTTCCTCGATATGCTGGCGAAGGATCTCGCCTACCGGCGCAAGGCGAAGGTCAATTGGGACCCCGTCGACCATACCGTGCTCGCCAACGAGCAGGTGATCGACGGGCGCGGCTGGCGATCAGGGGCACTCGTCGAGCAGCGCGATCTCGCGCAGTGGGCGTTCCGGATCACACACTATACTCAGGACCTGCTGGAGGCCCTCGGGACGCTGGAGAAGTGGCCCGAGAAGGTCCGCCTGATGCAGGAGAACTGGATCGGACGGTCCGAGGGCCTGATGATGCGATGGCGGCTCGCCGCCGGGACGGCCCCTGCGGGACATGACGAGCTCGAGATCTTCACAACACGCCCCGACACACTGTTCGGCGCCTCGTTCATGGCGATCGCGCCGGACCATCCGCTGGCGATAGCCGCGGCTGCCAAGGACGCCAAGCTCGCCGCTTTCTGTGACGAGTGCCGCCGCATGGGCACATCGGTCGCCGAGATCGAGAGCGCCGAGAAAATGGGCTTCGATACCGGCATCAAGGCGGTGCATCCGTTCGATGCGAGCTGGCAGGTGCCCGTCTACGTCGCGAACTTCATCCTGATGGACTATGGCACGGGCGCCATCTTCGGCTGCCCGGCGCACGATCAGCGCGACATCGAGTTTGCCAAGAAGTACGGCTTGCCCATCATCCCGGTCGTGGCGCCCAAGGCCGAGCCAAGGCGCAGCGAAGCGATCGCCAAGATCCAAGAGGGCGTACCGTTCCTCGACGATGGCGAAATGATCAACTCGCAGTTCCTGGACGGATTGACCCCGACGGCTGCGTTCGACGCAGTGGCGAGGCGGCTCGAAGCGGAGAAACTGGCTGGCAAGCCTGTCGCCGAGCGAAAGGTCAACTATCGACTCCGCGACTGGGGCATCTCGCGGCAGCGCTACTGGGGCTGTCCGATCCCAGTCGTGCACTGCGATGACTGCGGGATCGTTCCGGTGCCGCGCGAGCAGCTGCCGGTCAAACTGCCGGAAGACGCGAGCTTCGACCTGCCCGGCAATCCGCTAGACCGGCATCCGACGTGGAAGCATGTCGATTGCCCGAAGTGCGGAAAGGCCGCGACGCGCGAGACGGACACGATGGACACGTTCGTCGATTCGTCGTGGTATTTCGCACGCTTCACAGCGCCAGATGCGGCAACGCCGACCGACCGCGCCGCGCTCGACTACTGGATGCCGGTCGATCAGTACATCGGCGGTATCGAGCACGCGATCCTGCATCTCCTCTACTCGCGGTTCTTCTATCGGGCGATGGGCGAGACGGGTCATGGCGGGGCCACGAATATTCGCGAGCCATTCGCGGCGCTGTTCACGCAAGGCATGGTGGTGCACGAGACCTACCGTCGTGGGGGGATCGAGCCACCGCAATGGCTGCTTCCGACCGAGGTCGACATTACGGGCGAGGGCGAGAACCGGCGCGCCACCGAGCTGGCGACCGGCAAGCCGGCGCTGATCGGCTCGATCGAGAAAATGTCGAAGTCGAAGAAGAACCTGGTCGATCCAGACGACATCATCGCGAACTTCGGCGCCGACTGCGCGCGCTGGTTCATGCTCTCGGACAGCCCGCCCGAGCGTGACGTGATCTGGACGGAGGCCGGTGTGTCGAGCGCCGGGCGCTTCATGCAGCGCGTCTGGCGGCTCGTCGACCAGACGACCGAGAAGGCGGCGGCGAAGGGTATGGCGAAGCCAAGCTCTTTCGGGCCGGAAGCCATGGCGCTGAGGCGTGCGGCGCACAAGGCGCTGGATCAGGTCGCGCGCAACATCGAGGCGCTGCGCTTCAATGTGGCCGTCGCACAGCTTTATGAGCTGTCGAATGCGCTTTCGGAGTCGTTCAATACAAAGGCGACCAGCCTGTCGGGCGACGGCACGACTTGGGCCCAGCGCGAAGCGACCGAGTTGCTGGTGCAAATGCTCGGTCCGATGATGCCTCATCTCGGCGAGGAGTGCTGGACGCGACTTGGATACAACACCCTTTTGGCAGAACAGCCTTGGCCCAAGGCCGAGGCGGCGCTGCTCGTTGACGATACTGTCGTCATTGCCGTACAGGTCAATGGTAAACGCCGGGATGAGCTGACTGTCAGCCGCACTGCCGGCAATGGCGAAGTGGAAGCCGCCGCGATGAAGCTCGAGTCGGTCGTGAGGGCCCTCGAAGGGCGTACACCGAAGAAGGTGATCGTCGTGCCGCAGAGGATCGTCAATGTCGTCGTGTGAACCGCGTGCCTCGCTCAACCGGCGTCCGATCTTTCGGTCGCTTGGGCGCGTGGCCGTGGCTCTCGCTGTTGTTGCACTCGCCGGTTGTGCCGGTGGAGACGGCTTTCGTCCGATGTACGCGCCGAGCGCGTCCGGAGAAA
>LNDR01000217.1 GCA_001464755.1 Rhizobiales bacterium Ga0077524 | reverse complement strand
GTGTGCGAATGCGGATTCGTCCGCGGAGCCTCGGTCCGCTTCATCGCACCAGATGACAATGCCTGAGTGCGCTCGCTTCGGCTCCTTGCTGCATCGGCCATGGGTGCCTCCTATCAACTGCTACGCGTTAAGAAAAAATCGACCCGTGGGCTGAACTCGCCAACCAAATCGTTCCCGCACTCCACCGCGACATTCTTTAATGTTACGCCCGATGCGCGAGAATCGTGTTTCTGCTCGATTACAAATTGTTGCAGGCCTTCTGCGCCGCCGTGCAACGCGCTCGCGCGCGAGCCCGGGCGCTTCGGGCGGCGCAATATCGCAATCGTCGTACGCCGCATCACAACGATCGAGATCTGGTTTATGTTCGTCATCATTGTCTCCGCTCAGCCGCGCCAAACTGCAAAAAAATTGAACAACCACCCGAATACGAGTGCGACGTACCAGCCGTATGCCACGCTCTCGATGAGGCCGAGCAGAACGCCGGCCGGTGTCCAGCTGAAGCCCGGAAAAAATTGGAACCAGGGGATGTGATTGCCGACGTCCGGCACGAGAAGCCGCAGTGCCACGCACAGCAGGTAGGTGATGGCGAAGAATGCGCTGAGGCTCAGCCCAAACGCCGCGATCGGGATCGCGCCGATCTGACGGACCGGTGTTGTTGGGGTGTTATGAGTAGCCATGACCAAACCTCGTTTCTTTGCGCGAGAGGAGAACTCGCCTTGATCGCTCGTCCGCCATGATGGCCTCGCTCGACATGCGAGAGTAAGGTGGGGCTTCCAGCGACTGGACGGTCAAGGTCGGGAATGAGGGATCAGAATGATTCGTATTGGTGATGCGGCGCGGCAGTCTGGCGTGTCTGCGAAGGCGATACGGCACTACGAGATGATCGACCTGCTGCGGCCGGCCAAGCGCGACAGCAACGGCTATCGAGCCTACAGCGACATCGATGTCCACGAGCTTCGCTTCATCAAGCGCGCTCGGACACTCGGATTTCCCATTGAGACCATTCGCGAGTTGCTCTCGCTGTGGCGCGACCGGTCCCGACCAAGCCGCAAGGTGCGGGCGCTTGCCGAGGGCCACCTCAGCTTTCTCGATGCCCGCATCCAAGCAACCGAGCAAATGGCGCTCTCGTTGCGACGCTTGATCGAGGCCTGTGGCGGCGATCACCGGCCCGACTGTCCGATCCTCGACGACCTCAGCACAGGCCAAGTCCCGACGGGGACCAACCAGCCCGGCAAGAGCCGCCGCGGGCCAGCGCGATAGCGCTTCGATGCCGCATGCGCAGTCCATCTTGCGTATTCCTCGGCACATGGGGGCTCCCGCGGCCCAGCTTACGGCGGGAGCCCTTACGGCTCTCGGCGAAGATCCGTGCTGCGCCCTACATCATGCAGCCCATGCCCGTGAGGACCTGATCCGCCTTTTTCTTCTGCTCGTCGCTGAGCGCGGAATAGAGCGTCGCCAGCGATGGTTTGATCTCCTTGAGTGCGGCGTGACGCCCTTCCATCGCGGCAAGATGGGCGTCGAGCCGCTCGACCGCTGTCTTGCCTTCCAGCGCCATCATCATGCTTTGCCGCATGCCCTGCATGCTCGCGAAGTTCTTCTTGAGCGCTGCCGCGTAGGCGTCCCACGCGGATTGCTGGGCGGGGGTTATGGCAAGTTCGGCTTTGAGGAATGCGATGCGGCCCTCACCGAAGGCCGGCATCTCCGCGCTGCCTGGCATCATGCCCATCATCGGGCAATCCCCCATGCCCATCATGCCGCGACCCGGCATGCCCATCATGCGGCCCTGCCCCATTTCAGCTCCCGGCATCATAAAGCCCGGTCCCTTCGGGCCCTGCTGTGCCAAGATCTGTCCGGCGCCAGCGCTCATGGCGAGGGCCAGGACCGATGCGATAACGATGATCGACTTGCGCTTCATGATCTTCATGCTCCAATTGCTGTGGAATCTGCTCACTCGGCCGCACAGGACCAGCGCATCACGCGCAGCGTCCATGCGCCCGGATGTGCGACGAGACTTCAGTTGAGGATGAAACCGACGCTCACTCGCTCACGAGCAGCGCCTTGGCACGTCCGGATCGGCACGCACAGAGCGATGCCAACCCTTGCGTCCGCTCATGCGGACGATCAAATGCGGACGGCAGGAGGCCGGTCGGCCGGTCCAAGGTTGATGCCGTCGTGATCGACAGCTCCGATAATATGCAGGCGACTACCAAGATCACTTGCCACGTCAAAATCACACGCAACTTCCAAAGCACTGCTGCAACACGTCATGCCACATGAGCCACAAGCCGCTGCGCCCTGGCAGCAGCAAACCCGGCCATCGGCGCAACAGCCAACCGGCCCGTCGGACCGCGCGGTGATAATCGTTTGATGGGGACCCCACGACCATGAGGGAGCGGCAAAGGGCCCATCTTTCGGCCGAACCGCGAGCATCGCCGCGCTCGGATGGCCCGTTCGCACAACCGGCACGTCAGCCGACACTGGACCAGATTGTTGCACGACCGGGCGCTGAGCAGCCTCACTCGGAGCGGCGGTCGCTGCGGGCTCCAAACTGCTCGCAGGGCGCGCAGTCTCGCGATGCGCAGTGCGTGGTGCGACCGCCCGTCCAGCGGGTACCGCTGCTCGGGAAGCGCTCGCAATCCTTACCCGATCATGATGGCCGTCCTTCGCGCGACCATGGGCGTTGGCTGCCGTCGAGACCATCGACGCAAGCACGAGGCCCAACACAAGGCCTCCGATCGCGTATCCCAGTCTTAAAGCCACACCATCACCTCTCAACGCGTGACGCAGGTGCTTTCCTGCCACGACCCCATTGCTACCTCGTGACGCCAATCGGTCCATTGACCAAGATCAACCGAGCCATACGTCATGGCCTGGTGCTCGTCGCTGCCGTCGGTCGCGGCTCCGTCTTGCGCGCTCACTGTATGAAGCGTCGCCGTGCTTCACAGCGGGTCGCCTGCGTCATCGAGTTTCCATTCCACGGCACAACCGCGACGGCACGCGCAATCAGGTCCGATGAAAGGAAATCACAAGAATTAGTTGCGCATTTTCTCGTTACCACCCGTCTACGCACCTGCGCTAGACTTCACAATTCAGCACCCGACGGAACACCCCATGGTCATGAGCACGCCTCGATCCAATCTTCGCCGACGGCCATCATCAGCCATGCGCGCGCCGAAAGTCATTGTGACCGCTGGTCCGGCCATGACCGCGTGCAGCGGCATGACCGCACGTACGCACACGCGTGCGATGGCAATGGTCACCGCATGATCAAGCTGCGTTCCCTCGACACTCTGGCGATCCGCTCTGTGCTGGTTTCACTGATCGGCATCACATTGATGCACGCACTGAGCCTGTGGTCTTACGAGCACACGCTCGATCGTGAGTTGACGCTGGCGCACGAGACCAGGCTTGCCGAGCGCATCATCTCCATCAAGCGCAGCGTCATGCTGGTTGCGACAGACCGGCGCGAGGCAGTCGCACATGAGCTCTCGGGTGGACCAATCGAGGCGCATTGGAGCACGGTGCGCGGCGCCACGCCGGGCGGTCCTGGCATCGAACGTTGGAAAGGGCTCGCAGGTCAGGTCGCTGCACTCACTCCCGATCTTGCCGAAGCCGATATTGTG
The DNA here is from genome assembly GCA_001464755.1 of Rhizobiales bacterium Ga0077524. Lineage (GTDB taxonomy): Bacteria > Pseudomonadota > Alphaproteobacteria > Rhizobiales > Hyphomicrobiaceae. The sequence continues at coordinate 7,315 of LNDR01000217.1, read as the reverse complement.
GTCGGCACGAGTACGAGCAGCGATCCGCACATCGCGCTGGTTTCGCTGCGCTTGCCGGATGACAGCTGGATCAACGTCAGCTTGTTTGCTGCGACACGGCCGCCTGCCTCGGGCCGCGGCACACTGGTCTCTACGAGCTTGATGGCATTCGGCGTAATCCTCCTTTCCGTTCTGATCGCCCGCTGGTTGACGCGCCCCATTCGCGCCGTTGCCAACGCCGCCAGCGCGCTTACTCCCGACGGCCCGATCTCCGTGGTGCCCGAACAAGGCCCTCGCGAGGTGCGTGACCTGGCAGTCGCATTTAATGAAATGCAGGCGCGAATCCGGGACCTCATTGCCAGGCGAACCCAGTCGCTCGCAGCGGTATCGCATGACCTGCGCACGCCTCTGACTCGACTCAAGCTCCGGATCGAGGACCTCGGCGACCAGGTCATCCAAGACGCGATGTCAGCAGATATCGACGAAATGGAACAGATGATCGATGCCACATTGTCCTATCTCAAGGGTGAGGAGACCGCAGAACCACTTCGCCGCCTTGACCTCGGCGCATTACTCGGAACGATTATCGATCACGTCCGTGATGCTGGCCACAAAGCCGAAATCAAGATCAGCCACGCTGTTGTTGTCGAGGGACGGCTGGTCGGACTGAGGCGCGCCTTCTCAAATCTCATCGGCAATGCGCTGCGCTTCGGCACGCATGTCGCTGTCGCAGCAGAGACCCATGGGACCTCGATCCAGGTCACCATCGATGACGACGGACCAGGCATTCCGGAAGATCTGCTGGCCGCTGTGCTCGAGCCATTCGTGCGGCTCGAGGACTCGCGCAATCGCGAAACCGGAGGCGTCGGCCTGGGCCTTACGATCGCCAAAACCAATATCGAGGCCCACTGTGGCACGCTCTCGCTGTCGAATCGGCCAGAAGGGGGGCTCCGCGTCTCGGTGACACTGCCGAGGCAGGCGCGCTGAAACAATTTGTAACATGGCTGCAACGCAGCGAAAGCAATTCACGACTATCCTTGGGCATTAGATGAACTCATGCTCAAGGGGCTCCCATGCGATCTCAGATCGCTCGTTCGATTGCGGTCTTATTCCTGCTGGCAACTATGCTGTCGGCGGTGCCCACGTCGCTACTGAGAGCGCATGAGGGCCACGATCATGGCGCCCCCCCAACACCGGTGTCGAGCACCATCGCGCCACGGGCTGACGCCTCCTCTGCCGATTTCGAGCTCGTGGTCATTGCTCGTGATGGCCAACTCACGCTGTATCTCGACACCTTCAAGGGCAACCTCCCCGTCGCGGGTGCCGCAATGGAAATCGATGCACCAAGCGGTATGCTAACGCCGCGGGAGGTTGCACCCGGCGTTTATGCTGTTGACGCACCGTTCCTGCAGAAAGCCGGGTCATACGATTTGGCGATCACCGTCTCGGCCGAGGGTCTCGTCGACATTCTCACGGCTACCCTGAAGATTCCCGACACGGCATTAGCACGCGGACAATCTACCGCTCCGTTCAGCTGGGGCGTCAACCTCGCAACAGCACAAGAGCTCAAAAAACGACTTCCAGCACCCGACCTGCCGGCGGTGTTCTGGATCATCATCGGAGTTGCTGGCGGCATCGGTGCCACGCTGCTGTTCCTGCGCTTCAGCCGCAAGGCGCCGTTGCTGCTGCTCGCTGCCCTACCCTGGCTTGGCCCGGCGCCTGCCGACGCGGAAGAACTCTCCCAACTCGTCGCCGCCCGCGACATCTCGCAGCGCTTTGCCGATGGCGCATTGTTCGTTCCCAAATCGACCCAACGCATTCTGGCAATCGCGACGGCCTTCACCGAGCAGAAATCCTATCGTCGCGCTCTCGAGCTGCCAGGACGCATCATTCCCGATCCTAACGGCAGCGGCCTCGTACAGGCCTCCGTCGGAGGACGATTGGTACCTCCCGCAAGCGGTTTCAAGCCCCTCGGTACTCCGGTCAAGGCTGGCGACGTTCTGGCCTATGTCCGCCCGCCGCTTGGAGCCGCCGACGCCACCAGCCAGCAACAACAAGCGCGTGAGCTCGATCAGCAGATCTCGATTGTTTCGCGCAAGGTTGAAAGGTTGCGCGCCATCGAGCGCATCATTGCCCGCAATCAGCTTGAGGATGCCGAACTCGAGCTTAAGGGGCTGAATGAGCGCCGTGCCAATCTCGACCGCGCCAACCGTGAGCCTGAGCCGCTCGTCTCGCCTGTCGACGGCGTGCTCGCGGCTTCCAACGCCATCGCTGGGCAGATGGCAGAGCCCAATGCCGTCATCTTTCAGATCGTCGATCCAACCCGTCTGTGGGTCGAGGCCCTGAGCTTCGAGCCGCAGGCCACCAATGGCACGGCGCAAGGCCTGTTCGCCGATGGCAAGAAAATCAAACTGACTTTCGTCGGTGCCGGCCTCGCTGACCGCAATCAGTCCATCCCCATTCATTTCGCCGTGACCGGCGCGCCGACAGCACTCCGTGCTGGACAGCTGCTCACCGTTCTTGCCGAGACAAGTGATGAGCGCGACGGCGTGGCGTTGCCAAGGGAAGCCATTCTGCGCAGCTCAAACGGCCAGAGCATCGTTTTCGAGCACACCAATGCCGAGCGCTTCATTCCCCGCGAAGTGCGCATCGAGCAGCTCGATGCCGAGCGGGTGCTCGTGGTTTCCGGCATCGAGCCCGGCAAGCGGATCGTCACGCGTGGTGCCGAGCTCTTGAACCAGATCCGCTGAGGTCGCATCCCGATGTTCACCTTTCTCGTCACACGCGCACTGCGCAACCGGCTCTTAGTGCTCGCGATCGCCGCTGTCATGGTGCTCTACGGCGCCTTTGCCGTGCGCCAGCTTCCCGTGGATGTATTTCCAGATCTCAATCGCCCGACGGTCACCGTCATGACCGAATCCGAGGGCCTCGCGCCGGCCGAGGTTGAGCAGCTCGTCACGTTTCCGATCGAAACACAGATGAATGGATTGCCCGGTGTCAGCCGCGTGCGCTCGGTCTCCGGTATCGGTCTGTCGATTGTCTATGTCGAGTTCGAGTGGGGCACCGACATCTTCCGCAACCGCCAGCAGGTCGGCGAGCGTCTGACCCTGGTTCGCGATCAGCTGCCAGCGAATACCTCGCCACAGATGGGGCCAATCAATTCCATTATGGGGCAAATTCTGATGTTCGCTGTCACCTCGGAGACGGCGAGCCCCATGGAGATGCGCGAGATCGCAGATTTCGTGATCAGACCGCGGCTGCTCACGCTGCCCGGTGTGGCCCAGGTCATCCCGATCGGCGGCGAGGTCCGGCAGTTCCGCGTTGCGCCCAGCCCGGCCGCGATGCGCGCTCTCGGCGTCACAATGGAACAATTGGAAAAGGCACTGCAGCGCTTTGGCACCAACACAGGTGGCGGCTTTGCCGACCAGTATAATCGCGAATTCCTGATCCGCAACATCGGCCGAACACTGAAGATCGAGGATCTCCGCGATGTCGTGATCGCGGGCTCCGGGGGCCAGCACGTCTATCTTCATCAAATTGCCGACGTCAGCTACGGCGCACGATTGAAGCGCGGCGAAGCAGGCTTCATGGGCCGCCCCGCCGTCATCATCTCCGTCGAAAAGCAACCATCGATCGACACGGTCAAGCTAACCCGCGAGGTCGAGCGCGCCATCGCCGATCTCAACCAGACCATGCCGAAAGGCATCAAGATTGACAACATCGTGTTCCGGCAGGCCAATTTCATTGAGACGTCCATCGGCAATGTCAAGAAGGTCCTGCTCGAGGCCGTGGCAGTCGTCGCCATCATCCTCTTCATGTTCCTACTCAATGTGCGCACCACCTTCATCTCACTTACCGCCATCCCTGTCTCGATCTTAGCCACGGCCATCGTATTTCACGCCTTCGGACTTTCCATCAACACCATGACGCTCGGCGGTCTGGCGATCGCCATCGGTGAACTCGTCGACGACGCCGTCGTCGATGTGGAGAACATCTTCCGTCGCCTGCGCGAGAACCGTGAGCAAGGCAATCCCCGCTCGGTCTTTGATGTGGTCGTCAGCGCCAGCCAAGAAGTTCGCTCGGGCATTGTCTATGCGACGATGATCATCGTGCTGGTCTTCGTGCCGCTTTTTGCCTTGACCGGCATCGAGGGCCGACTCTTTGCTCCCCTCGGACAGGCCTATATCATCTCTATTCTGGCAAGCCTCGTCGTCTCCATCACCGTGACGCCGGTGATGGCCTACTATCTCTTGCCAAGTCTCAAGCGTCTCGACGAGCATGAGGGCTGGCTCGTTCGCACCTTGAAGCGCGGTAACCGCGCCCTGTTGTCCTGGTCATTCGCCAATCCACGCATTCTTATGACGGCCGCAACAACAGGTGTCGTCATCGCGATGCTCGCGGCCGTGGCGCTGCCGCGGTCGTTTCTTCCGCCCTTCAACGAGGGCACGTTGACCATCAGCATGCTCTTCCAGCCGGGCATCTCGCTCGCCGAGAGCCATCGCGTCGGACTCATTGCCGAAAAACTCATCCTCGAGGTTCCCGAGGTCAAGCTTGTCGGACGGCGCACCGGCCGCGCCGAACTCGATGAGCACGCCGAGGGGGTCCATTCCTCAGAAATCGATGTCGACCTCGAAAGCACTGGGCGATCAAAGAATGCTGTCATCGCCGATATCCGCAGCCGTCTCTCCGTGCTGCCGGCCTCGACCAACATCGGCCAGCCGATCTCGCACCGCCTCGATCATATGCTGTCGGGCGTGCGCGCCCAGATCGCGCTCAAAATCTTCGGTGAAGACCTCGACACCTTGCGCGCACTCGCCGAGGACTTGCGGCAGCGTCTGGCAAAAATCCCGGGCATCGTCGACCTCCAGGTTGAGCGCCAAGTGCGCATTCCCCAGCTCGAGATCACCGTCAACTACAAGAAGGCCGCGCTTTATGGTCTGCAACCAGCGCAGCTCACCGAGCAACTGGAGCGCCTCTCCAACGGCCGCCTCGTCTCCCGCCTCGTCGAAGGCAGCCGCCGCTATGATCTTGTCGTTCGCCTGCCGGATCGCACTCGCACGACGCAAGGCCTCGCCGACCTGCTGATCGAGACACCCTCGGGTTGGATTCCCTTGCGCCAAGTGGCCGAGGTCAAGGAGACCGACGGGCCGAACCAGATCCTGCGCGAGAATACCAAGCGCCGGATCGTCGTGCTCGCCAACTCGGACGGCGCACGCGATATGGCGGCCATCATTGATGACATCCGCCGTGAGACGGCTGCGGCCAAGCTCCCGACCGGCTTTTTCACAAGCCTCGAAGGGACATTCCAGGCGCAAGAAGACTCCATGCGCACCATCGGCGGATTGTCTTTGATCTCGCTCACCATGGTCTTCGCCATCCTCTACAGCCGTTACCGCTCCGTCCTCTTCGCCTTGATCATCATGGGCAGCGTACCGCTCGCGTTGATCGGTTCCGTCGTTGCGTTGTGGTGGGCCGGACAGCCGCTGTCCGTCGCCAGCATGATCGGTTTCATTACCTTGACCGGCATCGCAACCCGAAACGGCATCCTCAAGATCAGTCACTACATCAATCTTGCCATTCGCGAGCAGATGCCGTTTGGACCTGAGCTTGTCGTGCGCGGCAGTCTTGAGCGACTGACACCTGTGCTCATGACAGCCTTATCGGCTGGCATCGCATTGCTGCCGCTGATGATCGATGCCCACGCGCCCGGCAAGGAAATCCTGCATCCCGTCGCCATCACCATCTTCGGCGGCCTCATCAGCGCAACGTTGCTCGATACAGCTCTGACCCCCGTTCTTTTCCTTCGTTACGGCCGAAAGCCGCTCGAGCGCCTCGTCGCCCAAGCCCGCGAGCAGGCGGAGAAAGAAATTCAACCGGGCGCATCTGCGCGTCCAGCAGAAGCCTACTGACGTCAACACGAAAAGGAGACAACCATGAGCATCCATCGCCTTCTGACCACCCTCACACTTGCCGTTGCTATCGGCCTTGCGGCCCCTGTCCTCGCGCACGAAGCCGCAAAAGGTCGCAACGGCGGCCTCCGGGTCGACGCCGGCAAGTATCACGCAGAGCTCGTTATCGACGGCAGCACATCCGTCGCCGTGTTCCTCAGTGACGCCGACGACAAGCCGATTGCCGCAACGGGATTCACTGCCAACGCCATTCTGGTCATTGACGGCAAATCGCAGAGGTTCCCGCTCGCGCCCGCTGACGGCGGCAAACTCGTTGGTACCGCACCGGCTCCCGTGAAGGCAGGTGTGAAGGGTGCGGTTCAGCTCACCGCGCCCGATGGCACCACTGCACAAGCGAAATTCTAATCCAATAACGACAATCAAACAGGAGCAACCTGATCATGAGCACTTCACAACTCGCACTTTCACGGCGCACGTTCCTGACGTCCACAGCCGCGCTCGGCGGCGCCGTCCTGGCCGGCACACACTGGAGGCCGGCTCTTGCCGCCCAACCTCTCCTCAAAGTCGAAACCCGCATGCTCGAGGTCAACAAGAAGCCCGCGAAAGTCTATGCCATTCTCGGCGCCAACGGTCGCCATGGGGTCATGGCCCGCGAAGGCGACCGGTTCGTCGGCGCGCTGCTCAACGCCTCTGACGCGCCACTGCAGATGCACTGGCACGGCCAGATGCTCGCACCGTTCGATCAGGATCGCGCACGCCCCGGCGGCGGCACGCTTCCCGTCGGCCAGAGTGACACGCACGACTTTTTACTAACCCCCGGCACGCATTGGATGCACTCGCATTCGCTTTCCGAGCAGCAGCTGCTCGCAGCCCCGATGATCGCACGCGAGCGCGATGCGGGCGACGTCCAAGACGTTGTGATCATGCTGCATGATTTTGCGTTTCGCAGCCCGCAGGAAATTCTCGCTGAGCTCGGCGGCTCAAGTGCGCACGGCGGTCATGCCAAGTCACCGGCCGCAACCTCAATGCCTGCTCCCCAACCGACGGGAATGCCGCATGGCCCCGGCATGATGCCTGGCATGTCCGGGCATTCCATGCGCATGCCGCACGCCAATGATGTGCGCTACGATGCCTATCTCGCCAATGACCGCACGCTCGATGACCCGGACTTGGTCACGGTTGAAAAAGGCGGGCGCGTGCGGTTGCGTGTTATAAATGGTGGAACGGCAACCGCATTCTTTGTATCGACCCCCGGCCTCTCCTCACGCTGCATCGCAGTCGATGGCGCGCCCTGTCAGTCGCTGGCCGCCAGTCGCTATCCGATGGCCCAGGGGCAGCGCATTGATCTCCTGGTCGAGATCCCGCGAGACGGCGGCACGTTCCCGATTATGGCGCAGGTCGAAGGCGCAACGTCGCAAACCGGGATC
>LNDR01000216.1 GCA_001464755.1 Rhizobiales bacterium Ga0077524 | reverse complement strand
GGCAGTAGCGCGTTCTCCACGAGATCGATGCAGTGTCCCATGTCGTCTGGGATGTTATCGCCGTCCGAGGCCTGTGCCGCATAGATGTTCCAGTCGGCCGGCGAGTAACGCTCCTTGACGATCCGGTCCATCTCCTCGAGCGCCGTAGAGATGACGGTGCCGCCCGTCTCGACGCCCCGGAAGAACGTCTCCTCGTCCACCTCCGCTGCTGTCGATGTGTGGCGGATGAACACTACGTGCACCTCCTTGTAGTGCCGCGAGAGGAAGACGTGGAGGAGCATGAAGAAGCGTTTGGCCAGCTCCTTCAGGTTCTCGGTCATCGAGGCAGAGGCATCCATCATGCAGAACATGACGGCCTGCGTCGTCGGCCGCGGCACCTTGTCGAAACGATTGTACTGTAGATCGATGGGGTCGACGTAGGCGATCGTCTGGCGCATGCGCGTCATTCGCGCCAGCCGTGCCTTCAGCTCCGCGATCAGCGCCTCGTTGCGCGGCGTCTCTGCCTCGTAACGAGCGATCTCCTCCTCGAGCCGCGCGATCTCCTCGGTCTTCGGCCGCTTCAGCGCGATGCGCCTGGCGAGGCTGCGCCGCAGGGTTCTGATCCGCGCGAGCTTGGCCGGCGGGCCGTCCGACGTGAAGCCCGCGCGCTGCGGTAACGGGTTCTTCAGATCCTTGAGGCGGTTCTTGACGAGGTTTGGAAGCTTCAAATCCTCGAAAAACACATCCAGGAACTCGTCCTTCGACAACGTGAAGACGAAATCGTCTTCGCCCGAGCCATCGGCGCTCGCCTTGCCGCCACGACCGCCGCCGCCGCCGCCCTGCGGCTTCGGAATAAGATCGCCGGCCTTATAGTCCTGATTGCCGGGCAGCACGTAATCGCGAACGCCGCCGTCGCGACCGTGATTGAAGGACGGCTCGCGCACACTTTTCGAGCGGATCGTAATCCGCTCCGATCCCTCGACCTGGGTCACCTTTCGCTTCTTCAGCGCGTCCTTGACCGCATCTCGGATGTCGGCCTTGGCGCGCCGGACGAAACGCTGGCGATTCCCCAGGCTCTTCGATTTCGGGTTGAGGCGGCGATCGACGATGTTCATGGAAGACCCGTGAATTCGCGAATGCGTCAAATGATGAACTCGTGGATGCGAGATCGTGGCCAAGGGTCATTCCCCATTTCACGATCTCACGATCCCGCGATTTCACGCCGATTTTAGCCGGCCTTCTTCACTCGCATGTACCATTCGACCAGTCGGCGCACCTGACGCTGCGTGTAGCCGCGAGACACCATCCGCTCCACGAAGTCGTGATGCTTCCTTTCCGAGTCCGAATCGCGTTTGGCGCCGAACGAGATCACCGGCAGCAGATCCTCGACCTGACTGAACATGCGCCGCTCGATCACGTCGCGGATCTTCTCGTAGCTCGTCCAATCCGGGTTCTTGCCGCCGTTCCGAGCGCGTGCCCGGAGCGAGAACTTGACGACCTCGTAACGGAAGTCCTTGGGGTTGGCGATTCCGGCCGGCTTCTCGATCTTGGACAACTCCTGGTCGAGCAGCTCTCGGCTCATCAGCTGGCCCGTGTCGGCATCCTTGAAATCGTGATCCTCGATCCACGAATCGGCATACGCCACGTAGCGGTCGAACAGGTTCTGGCCGTAGTCGTTGTAGCTCTCGAGATACGCCTTCTGGATCTCGTTGCCCACGAACTCCGCATAGCGCGGCGCCAACTCCTCCTTGATGAACTCGAGATAGCGGCTTTCCGTATCCTCCGGCATCTGCTCGCGCTTGATCGACTGCTCGAGCACGAACATCAGGTGCACGGGATCTGCGCCGATCTCGTGGCTGTCGAAGTTGAACGTCTCCGACAGGATCTTGTAGGCGAAGCGCGTCGACGCCCCGTCCATGCCCTCCGTCACGCCCGCAGCATCGCGATACTCCTGCATGGTACGTGCCTGCGGATCCGTGTCCTTCAGGCTCTCGCCGTCGTACACCCGCATCTTCGAGTAGAGCTGCGAGTTTTCGTGCTCCTTCAGACGCGAAAGAACCGAGAACTGAGCGAGCATCTCGAGCGTGAACGGCGCGCACGGCGCGTTCGCCAACTCCGACGCCTTCATCAGCTTGTCGTAGATCTGCCGCTCCTCCTGAACGCGCAGGCAGTAGGGCACCTTGATCACGCAGATACGGTCGAGGAACGCCTCGTTGGTGCGATTGGCGCGGAACGACTGCCACTCGCTTTCGTTTGAGTGGGCGACGATAATGCCCTGGTAGGGAATGGCGCCGACGTTCTCAGTTCCGACATAGGTCCGGTCCTGCGTCGCCGTCAGCAACGGATGGAGCATCTTGAGCGGCGCCTTGAACATCTCGACGAATTCGAGCAGGCCTTGCGTCGTCCGATTTAGGCCGCCCGAGTAGGAATACGCGTCGGCGTCGTTCTGGCCGTAGTGCTCGAGCTTGCGGATATCCACCTTGCCGACGAGGGCCGAGATGTCCTGGTTGTTCTCGTCGCCCGGCTCGGTCTTGGCGATCGCGATCTGGCGGAGTTTGGATGGAAAGAGCTTGACCACCGTGAACTTGGAGATATCGCCGCCGAACTCGTCGAGGCGCTTGACCGCCCAGGGGCTGATGAAGCCGGTCAGGGCCCGCTTCGGGATCGCGTACTTCTCCTCGAGCATCTGCCCCATAGTGTCGGGATCGAACAGACCCAGCGGGCTTTCGAAAATCGGACTCACCTCGTCGCCGGCCTTGAGCACGTAGACGGGGCACTTCTCCATCAAGTCCTTCAGTCGCTCCGCGAGCGAGGATTTGCCGCCGCCCACCGGGCCGAGCAAATAGAGGATCTGCTTGCGCTCCTCGAGGCCCTGCGCCGCATGCCGGAAGTAGCCGACGATACGCTCGATGGTCTCCTCGAGGCCATAGAAGTCCTTGAATGCCGGATAGACCTTGATCGTCCGGTTCATGAAGATGCGGCCAAGTCGCGGGTCGTCCGCCGTGTTGACCACGCGGGGCTCGCCGATTGCGGCGAGCATTCGCTCCGCGGCGCTGGCGTACATCGTTGGGTCCTTGCGGCACCCCTCGAGGTACTCCCGGATCGACATGACGACCTGCTTCTGCCGGTCGTATGTCTGAGAGTAGAGGTCGAAGATCTCGCTGCCCGTCGCCATTTCATTGCCCTGCGGTGGTTGGATCTTAGGGTTTCATCTCGTTTCGCTCGCCCGCCCCTCCATGGCCAAATGCCATCCATCCCGTCACTTCCATCTCGACATATACATCTTATCGCAACTTAGCGTCGCAGTGATGGCCGAAACCGCTGCAAAATGCGTCATATCCTGCCTCCGTTCGGAGACTCTGCTTGAATAAGCGACATACCAATGGCGCATCCGTTGGCACCATACGGTCCGTAGACACGCAACGCTCTGGCGGGGTATTTGGCCTCAGGTCCTAGCTGCGGCACTGTCGCCCGCCATCGGCGAGCTCGCCTACTCGAGCGCCGCCCAACCGGTGCGCGTCTCGACGAATCAGTCTAATGGGGAGCAATTCCCCGGGCATAAGCTCGCCCCTGACCAGCGCCTCCGCCGATCACGACGAGACATAGCCTTCCACCGAAGGTCGCCGATTCTCGTTCCGATAAAATAAGAAATGTGGTGTCGGCTACTCAATTGCAATGTTCGTGTCGAGAAAGTGACACTGCTCATCGCGCACGGACCAACGATCCCTGCCTATGTCAGAGCCACTTCTACCGCGCACCGCAAGAGCGCTCATGTCGTCAAAGGCGAAAACAGCTTCCTGCTCGCCGGGCCGCGTTCACAGCCAACCGACTGGGCGCAGTTGACCCGTCGTGCCGCAACAGCTCCCGCAGTCCGGGCGGTTAGTTGTCAATCTCTCTCGAGTTCTCCAGTCAGCAGAGGCCACAACTTCCTGGCGCCGCCGCGAGCCGCAATCCGCCCAATCTCCGCCTGCCAATAGACCTCGGAGCCGAACTCGTTGCGCCATGCCCACAGCCGACGAGTTGTATAGTGCAGAATGTGCTCTCTGGTAAAGCCCATTGCACCGAACGTGGCGTGCGCGATGTTCGCCGCCTTGCCCGCAGCCTCGCCGGCCCGCGCCTTGGCAATCGCCACCTCGAAGCGCCTCGGCCCGACCATGGCCGCCTCGATCGCCAGGTCCGCCGCCGCTCCCGCCGCGGCCGTTTCCTCTGCGAGTTGCGCGAGCAGGTGTTGCACCGCCTGATGCTTGCCGATTGGTTTGCCGAACTGGACCCGATCGCCCACCCACGTCAGGCAGTGATCGAGACAGGCCGAAAGCGCACCGGAAAGCGCCACCGCACGTACCAGAGCCCCTTCCGCCTCAAGATCGGCGATCGCGGTCGGCGAAGCCGCCGATGCCAGCACTTTCGCCCGCGACAGATCGATCACATCGCGCGGCTCGCCAGCCATGTTCGTGCCGCGCGTCATCATCGCATCGTGAATGGCGACGAGATGCAGCTTGCCCTCCGTCGCGACGACGGCATGTGCTGCTGCTCGGCCATACGGAACGCTCTGGATCACACCCGTGAGCATCCCCCCGCCCTCGCGTGGCAATTCTCCCGCGCCCGGAACGGCCAGCGTGATCGCGCCCTCAGGCGCCGTGATCCGAGCCCTGGCCAGCATTCGCCGCGCGATGATCGTCTCGGCCAGCGGCACCGGAAGTGCGTGATATCCAGCCCGCCGCACAAGCTCCATGGCGTCCGCGAAGGACACGTCATCCTCGCCGCCGCCGCCGATCGCCGTGATGCCTGCTTCCTCGAGCGCCGCCCACAAGGCCGCCGTCGCGTCGCCTTTGGCGCCTCCGCCACCGCTCGCCTTCTCGTCGGCGGCCTCGCGAAGCGCCGTCGTCGCGGTGTCCTCGACGATCCGGTCGAGGGTTCTCAGCATCTCGTCGCGCATGTCACTCATTTCAAGGGCGCCTTCAGTTGCCCACGCGGCAACCGGCGCGTGGGTAAAGATTCGATCGTCGACTGCTCACGCTGCCTGGCAACCGGCGCGTGGTTCTCGTGGCGCCTTCAGTTGCCCACATCGCAACCGGCGCGTGTCTCACCGCAGCCCCAGCCCGCGCGCGATCATGCCGCGCAGGATCTCGCGGGTGCCGCCACGGATCGAATAGGAGACGCACTGCATCTGAGCGAGTTGCTGCAGGTCGACATAGCCGTTGTCGCTTCCCACCCCGCGCGGCTCGACCGGGAGGATGCGTCGCACGATCTCCGGAATCTCCTGCTCGAGCGTCGTACCGAGGTCCTTGACCAGCGCCGCTTCCGTCACCGGCGACTTGCCGTCGTTCAGCATTCCCGCGATCGACGCCGACATGCGCCTGAGCGTCGCAAGATGCGCGACCGCCCGTCCGAGCTCGGCCGCCTGCATTCGCTCCGGATCGGGGCCCATCTCGTCGACCGCCTCGGCCAGCAGCGGATAGCTCGACATGAATCGATCCGGACCAGATCGCTCGAAGGCCAACTCGCCGACCACCATCTCCCAGCCGCGGCCCTCGCCGCCGACGATCATGTCGTCCGGCACGAGGACATCATCGAACGTCACCTCGTTGAAGTCGTGGCCACCATAGAGATTGTAGATCGGGCGCACCGTGATGCCCGGCGTCTTCATGTCCACGATGAACTGGCTGAGCCCGTAGTGCCGCTGATCCGGCGTGCCCGACGTGCGCACGAGCGCGATCACGTAGTGCGCCCGATGCGCGAAGCTGGTCCATACCTTGCGTCCCGTGATGCGCCAGCCGCCGTCGGTTTTCACCGCCCGTGATTTGACACTAGCGAGATCGGAGCCCGTGTCGGGCTCGCTCATGCCGATGGCGAAATAGCAACGGCCCGCCGCAATCTCCGGCAGGATCGTTGTCTTCGCCCGCTCGCTGCCGTGCCGGAGTATCTGCGGCCCGGACTGCCGCTCGGCAATCCAATGGCAGAGCGACGGCGCGCCAGCCGCGAGCAACTCCTCGACCACCACATAGCGCTCAAGCGACGAGCGCTCGCCGCCGCCATACTGCTTCGGCCACGTCATGCCGAGCCAGCCCTTGGCGCCGATTTTCTGCGAGAACGCCTCATCACCCTCGACCATCGAGCCGACGGCCGGGGTGAAGCTGCCCTTCTGGATCTCGTCGGCGAGGAAGGCCCGCACCTCCTGGCGCAGCTTGAGCGCCTCGGGCGGCATTACGACGGGCTCGAAACTGAATTGCGGCATGCGGGGCTCGCGCTCGCTATGGATGGGGTTGGCCGCAGTATGCCGTTGTCGCCTCGGGCTACAAGGGCCAAATTGTCCGGACTTGAGCAATGCAGGAAGGGGCGAGCGGATGCGCGCGGTGTGGTACGAGCGGACAGGACCTGCGGCCGAGGTTCTGATCGTCGGGGAACAGCCAATGCCCGAGCCCGGCCGCGGCGAGGTTCGCGTCAAGCTGATGGCCTCCGGCGTCAACCCTGCCGACTGCAATCGGCGTGGCGGCATCGGCTACGCAATGGAGGCCCCCATTGTCATCGCCCATAGCGACGGCGCCGGCGTTGTCGACAAGCTCGGCCCCGGCGTCACACGATTCCGCGAAGGCGACCGAGTCTGGCTTTACAATGGCCAGCGCAACGGCCGCAATCTCGGCACCGGCGCCGAGTATATTGCCCTCGACGCCGATCTCGTGACGCCACTACCCGCCGACGTCCCATTCGAGGCTGGCGCGTGTCTCGGTATCCCCTGCATGACCGCCCATCGCTGCGTCTTTGCGGGCGGCCCGGTCGATGGACAGTGGATCGTCGTTACCGGTGGCGGGGGCGCCGTCGCCAACTACGCGATCCAGCTCGCCAAGTGGGGAGGAGCCCGCGTCGTCGCCACGGTCGGCCGCTCCCAAGGCTGGCAGCGCGAGGATGCCCTCGCGGCCGGCGCCGACATCGTCCTCGACCGCGGCGACGAGAACCTCGCCGCCCGCATCTGGGCTGAGACAGACGAAGTTGGCGCGCACCGCATCGTCGACGTCGACTTCGGCGGCAACATCGAGTGGACCAAGGATGCCGTCGCTCCGAACGGAACCATTGCCGCCTACGCCACCAAGGGCAACCCGGTACCGCCGGTGCCGTTCCAGATCCTCATGCGCAAGAACATCACCGTGCAAGGCGTGCTGCTGCCGACATCGCCGCACGCCACACGCCGCCAGGCCCAGGCCGACATCCTCGGCTGGCTCGAGGCCGGCCCCGGTCTGCATCGCAGCGTGGGGCCATACCCGCTCGACGACACCTACCTCGCACACGAGGCGGTCGAGGCTGGAGGGAAGCGGGGGACCGTGGTGGTGGCGCCGCCGCTCTAACGTGCCGACTGATCTGCGCAGGCCCAATCCAAGCACCCGCTACACCTTCTACCGGGACCGATAGCCGCGACCGTCACCGCTCGACCGGCCTAGCCGCATGCGCCACTCTCTGCGCCATATACGCATCGCGCGCCGAGAGGAGACCCCATGTCCGTCATGTCCGGCAATGCCGCCCCCACCGAAGCCCTCGCCACCTTCGTCGCCGGCCTGCGGTTCGAGCATCTCCCCGCGCCGGTCGTCGCCATGGCGGCGGACATCATTCTCGACACCCTCGGCTGCGGCATCGCCGCCTGGCGCGACGACCGCGACAAGGCCGAGATCGCCCGTGGCCTCGCCCGCTCGTTCCATGCCGCCCCCAAGGCCACCATCTGGGGCGGTGGCGAGCGCACCGACGCGGCCGTCGCCGCCATGGCCAACGGCATCCTCGCCAACGCCGCCGACTTCGACGACACGCACAAGCGCGCGCTGCTGCACACCGGCTCCGTCGTCGTGCCGCCCGTGCTCGCGCTGGCCGAGGAGCGTGGGCTCACCGGCGCCGAGATCATCACGGCCATCGTCACCGGCTACGAGGTGGCCGTCCGCGTCGGCATGGCTGTCATGCCGACCCACTACCGGTTCTGGCACTCGACCGCGACCAACGGCACCTTCGGCGCCGCCGCCAGCGCCGCCTCGGCCATGGGCCTCGACGCCAAAGGCGCGCTGATGAGCCTCGGCTTCGCCGGCACTCAGGCGGCCGGGCTCAACACGTTCTTCACCTACGGCGACCTGACCAAGAGCCTGCATCCGGGCAAAGCCTCGTTCAACGGCATCGTCTCCGCCCGCCTCGCCGAGATCGGCGGCACCAGCCCACCCACCATCCTGGAGCACGAGAAGGGCTATCTCAACGCCTTTTCCCTCGAGCCGAAAGCCGCCGCCCTCACGGCCGGCCTCGGCCAGAAATGGGAGATCCTCGAGAACGGCTTCAAGTTCTTCCCGTCCATCCTCGCGAGCCACGCTCCTATCCAGGCGACGCTCGATGTCGTCACGAAGCACGACATTCGCGCCGACGACATCGCTGCCATCGTCAACGAGACCTACTCCACCGTGAAATCGCATTTCTCGGCGAAGGTCGTGACCACCGGCATGGGCGCCCGCGTTTCCGTGCCCTACTGCTGCGCCGTCGCGGCCATCGATCGCGCGGTCGGCCAAGCCCAGTTCGCGGAAGCTCGCGTCATGCGCGACGACGTGCAGCGCCTCCTGGCGAGCACCGAGGTCGTCGCCGTCGACGAGCTGACCGCACAATATCCGACCAAGTTCCCGGCTCGCGTCACCGTCACCCTGAAGGACGGCCGCAAGTTCACCAGTCAGCGCGACTTTCCGAAGGGCGACCCCCAGGAGCCGCTTTCGCCGTCCGAGATCGGGGCCAAGTTCCTCAACAATGCCGCGGCCCGCTACTCCGCCACCGAGGCGGCGGAGCTAGCCCGCCTCATTCGCGCGCTCCCAGAGATTGGCGACGCCAAGGAACTTTGGCACATGCTGGCCCGCGCCTGAGACGGATCACCCCTTGGGTGGCAGCACGCGATGGACGCTGAGAGTTGGCGCCGAGGGCAACGGCACCGGCGCGAGGTAAGTGGCCCCCGCTCCCGTCGCGACAGCATTCTTGAGCGTCCCCGCCTTCTCGGCTGCCGATTTTCCACCGGGCAGGGCCGTGGAATCGGTCATCCGGCATGCGATCACGTAGTCGACCCCCAGCTTGCGCAATCGCGCCTCCATCGCTGCGGGCTCACCGGCGAGCAGGGCATGCCCCTCGACGATGCTCCGGTCGAGCCGGTGATAGGGCGCCATGACAACCCGATGCCGCGTCAGCGCGACGACGTAGGGACCGAGGTTGATGTCGCCTAGCACGAGGCCGGGCGGCAACGCGGCAAGCGCCGAGATCGTCTGCGTCTCGGAACATGAGGTTCTGACCGGAGGAATGACCGACTCGCCAGACTTGGCAACCATCGCGGCCGCGCCGCCCGCAAGCGTCGCGAGCGTGCTTTCGAGAACCAGAAGGAGCGCGGCGAGCCGGACAACCATCGGGCTCAGCGCCCCGGTCCCGGGCAACCTCGCGATCACGACCGCCAGCGCCGGCAGTGCCAGCCAGGCCGCATAGGGCAGCATCTTCACCTGCCAGCAGGCTGCGACGAGTGCCAGCAACTGCGCGGCCAGCAACAGCATCTGGCGTCGCAGTCGATCACCCTCGCCGGTGTGCGCTCGCTCCTGAAGGGCCAGCCAAGTCCGGGCCGCAATCCCGAGGGTCGCGAGCAGCATGAAACCCATCGCACCGCCGACCGACAGCGAAAAGAGATAGCCGATCGGCTGGCCTTCGGTGACCCGCGACAGCCATACCGGCCATGTCTCGGCCGCTACCTGCCCGAAAGGCCCCGCGAGGCAGCGTGGTTCCAGCAGGCCATAGACGGCGAGCCCTGCGATCCCGCAGCCACCGAGCCATGCGAGCTGTGTGACAAGGAGCGTGCGTCCCTCGAGCCTCCGAGCCGCCAGCGCCGCGCCGACCACCCCGGCTGCGCCGAACCCAACCAGTGCCACGAGATTGAGTGCCACGGCATCGCAGGCCACGACGCCGAGCCGCTGGGGAGCTATCGAGATGAGAACACCGATCGCAAGCGTTCCAGCCATCGCCACAACGGCCCGCATCTGGCCCTCCAGACCGTCGCGCTGCCCGAGCCCGATCAGGATCGCCACGACGAGTGCCGGCCCGAGCAGCGTGGCCGCCTCGAGGCCGACCGTGAGCCCAAGGCCCACCAGCGCACCCGCCCACCAGCCGCACCGAGGCGATACCAGGCTTCGCGCCAGCAGCAGGATGCCCCCGACGCCGCACAGGATCTGCACGTTGTGATGGTCGATCCGCCCTGGGCGGAACTGGTAGAGCGCCGATGACGACATGACCACCATCGCCGCGACAAGGAGGCTCGCGAGCGCGCCATCGTCACGCTCTGCATCGCGCGCCGTCAGCAGCAGCAGTCCAAGCAGCATCAGGCTCGGCCAGACGATGCGCATCGCCAGCTCCGCCTGTGCCGGATCGAGAACCGCACTTCCCGCCTTGAAAATCAGAGCCAATCCGAGATCGACGAGCCGCGACCAGTGCGAGATTACCGGCTCCGGCGCCCCGATCCGGTCGAGCTTGAGGTCCCACCAGCGGCCGTGCTCGAGGAAAGCGCCGAGCTGCACCAGCCGCGTCGCATCGTCGGTGTCGCCGAGCGAAGACAGCAGCGCCGCGCCATGCGAGTTGAGGCGCAGGCACACGATAAGCAGAACCGCGGCGAGGCAGACGAGGCCGGTCGGCAAATAGAAGCGGCTCGCGTCGCCGCGCAACGGCCTGCCCACGGAAAGTGCATTCAACATCGTTCGGTCGCCCCCGGCTTATTCTCCCGCGAGAATGCCCGACAGGCATTGCACCCCGATTAATCTACAAAATGTTAATCCGATACTGTTGTTTCGAAAGGGCTTCCTTAAGCCTTGCCGCATAAACCTATCCATCATGCAGGCGCGTCCGGCACTCCGCCGGGTCTTGCGGACCACGCGTATC
>LNDR01000215.1 GCA_001464755.1 Rhizobiales bacterium Ga0077524 | reverse complement strand
TCGGTCGGCGACACGTTCGAAGACGTCCTCGTCGAGGACCTGAAGCGGACGCAGCTCGTCATGTATTCAGGCACGTCCGGCGATTATAATCCCCTGCACACCGACGATCCCTATTGCCGCGAGGCGGCCGGCTATCCCGGCGTCTTCGCCCACGGCATGTTGACGATGGGCATGACCGGCCGCGTCGTGACGAACCGGTTCGGAGCCGAGAACGTCAAGAAATACGGCGTCCGCTTCACCAATCAGGTGTGGCCCGGCGACGATCTGAAAGGCAAAGCCGCAGTCGACGCCATCCGTCAGGAGAACGGCGAAACGCTCGTCGACATGACGATCACGACGACCAACCAGAAGGGCGAGGTCGTGCTCTCAGGCTACGCGGTCGCGCGAGCTGAGAAGTAGGCGGAGTCGCTTTGTTTGTTGGGGACCAACGACACCCGCTTGCTGTCATCCCGGGACTTGTTCCCGGGACCCATCGTGCATCAAGCGCAGAGCACTGAATTGTCCCCGCCATACGTAAACGGTTGACTTCGACGCGGGCCGGAAAATGGGTCCCGGCAACAAATGCCGGGATGACAGCCGTAGTGTTTCGATCGAAACCCCATCACTTTCCCGGCTCTGGCCCGAGCTTGACTTGCAGCTTGCCGAAGTTCTCGCCGCGCAGGAGACCGATGAACGCGCGTGGCGCGCGCTCGATGCCTTCGACGATGTCCTCCTTGTATTTGAGCAGGCCCGACCGAACGAGGTCGCCCATCCGCCGGCGCGCGGGATCGAAGAACGGCGCGAAGTCCGAGACGATGAAGCCTTGCATCCGGACGCGGCGCCCGACCATCGGCCACAAGAGACGCGGCCCCATCTCCGGCTTCTCCGCGTTGTAGGCCGAGATCGACCCGCAGAGCGGCACCCGTGCCCAGAAGTTCAACAGCGGAATGACGGCGTCGGTAACAGTCCCCCCGACGTTGTCGAAATAGACGTCGATGCCGTTCGGGCAGGCGGCCTGAAGATCCGCGTCGAGCCGGCCTGCCTTGTAGTCGACAACCGCATCGAAGCCGAGCTCGTCCTTGACGAAGGCGCACTTCTTCGCGCCGCCCGCGATGCCGACCACGCGGCAACCGCTGATCTTCGCGAGCTGCCCGACCGTCTGGCCAACCGCACCCGACGCCGCCGACACCACCACCGTCTCGCCGGGCTTCGGCTGGCCGATCTCGTAGAGCCCGAACCACGCCGTCATGCCCGGCATGCCGAGAATGCCGTTGGCCGTCGAAATGGGCGCCAGCGTTCGATCGATGAGCCGCAGATTGTGCCCGGGGCTCAAGCCGTACTCGCGCCAGCCGAGCCGCCCCTCGACAACGTCGCCCGCCTTGAAGGCCGGATTGTTCGACTGAACCACCTCGCCGACCGTTCCGCCTTCCATCACCTCGCCGATGCCGACCGGCTTGGCATAGGATGCCTGCTCGCGCATGCGCCCGCGCATGTAGGGATCGAGCGACATATAGACGACCCGCACCAGCACCTCGTTGGTGCCGGGCACCGGCATCGCCACCTCCTCGACGCGGAAGTCGCTCTCGGCCGGCTCGCCGGGCGGGCGGCGAGCAAGGACGACCTGACGATAGCTCTTGGGGATCATGTTGGCGCTCCGGTGGGATGAATAGCGATCGGCACCCGTCCCGAACGAGACGTGGCAGCGCAATCGCCCTTATCGTCTGATTTTCGGTGTGATCGGCTTGAGGATGCGCACACCCGGCATATCGAACATGCTGGCGGTGAGACCACCGGCAGGCACCAATGCGATCGAGCGTTGCTTGCTCTTGGCGTCGAGGCCGACACAGGTCAGACGCGTCGCGCGCGCCTCGTAGGCTCCCGGCAGAGCCGCATCCCCCTCGGCCATCAGCAGATGCTGGTCGAACGCGACGTCGGGCGTCTCCTTGCAGCCGTCGAACACATGCCGCTGCCAATTGAGGTGCTGTTTCGCCCAGTCGCCCGTCGACGTAGGGCCGCCACCGGCCTTGTACTCGGGGCTCTCGAAAACCTGAGGGCCGGCGACCTCGTGCAGCGCCAACCAAGGCGACGGCGAGGAGTTGATCGACCGGAACCGCTGCGTGGCCGTGAACCCCGGGATGGTACGCACCAGGAAGGTGGTGTGCTCGAGGTACCAGGTGTGCCAGTCGTGCTCGCGTTCCGGATTCCGGAAATCCATCTCGACAACGTAGATCATGAGCGTCCTCTCTGTTCTCGGAGTTGTCGTCCCCGACGTTATCGCGCGGCGACCGACCGTCGCGCAACGCTCTCGGCCGCCAGAAGTCCCTGCACACCCGCCTTGGCGAGACCACCAAGGTAGCCGACCGGGGGGCCGCCCTCGAGACCGCCCGTGTTCGAGCCGGCAGCATAAAGACCGCCAATGACCGAGCGGTCGTCCCTGAGAACGCGCGCCTCGCCATCGATGAGAATCCCACCCATCGTATAGGTGATGCCTGCCACGACCGGAATTGCATGGAAGGGCGGCGTCACGATCGGCATCGGCGTCGCCTTCGCCGTACTGCGCGGCGGCGAAAGCCCCTCAAGCGTACCCGCGCCAAGCGCGGCGTTGTACGCGCGCACCGTCTCCGTGAGGACGGCAACGGGCAGCCCGGCCTTGGCCGCCAGTTCGCCGAGCGTCGCCGCGGCATGCACGGTCCCGCCCGCCTCCGGTAGCGTCGGATTGGCCGGGATGCGCGCCGAGCGGCCTGGCCCCTCCCAGATCGCGGCGTCGAAGATGATCGCCGCTCCGAGCGGGTTCTCGGCCCGCGCCAGCAGGTTGGTCAGCGCAACCCCACCGACGCCCTCGTCGGCGAAACGCCGCCCCCGCTCGTCGACCAGGATGCCCGACGTCCCAAGCGCATCGAGTTCAGGGTACGGCCAGACGCGATTGTTGCTCAGTGCATCCCGGGAAAGAAGGTGCCCGTAGAAGAGATCGAGACCAGCTGTCGCCGCCCCGGCGGCCTCAGCCATGGCGAGGCCGTCGCCGGTCCCATTGGCGGCTCCGCGTTGCTTGATGCGCTCCGGATGACGCGTGATGTGCCGGCGGAGCCGATCGAGATTGGCCTGGAATCCGCCATCCGCCAGAACGACTGCGCGCGCAGCAAACGTCTGCGACCCGCCGCCGACGTCGGCGACGACACCCGTGCAGCGCCCCTCCGTCATCACCAATGACCGCGCCCGCGCGCCGAGCACCAGTCGCCCCCCGCGCGAGGTGATCCGATCCGTGAGGCGGCGAAACAGCTGGTCGGGACCGCGGTCCTCCCAGTCGAGGCCGGCCCGCATCGCGCGCATCGGTGCGAGGATGAACTGCTGCCAGGGGATTTTGGTGCCGGTGTAGCTGGCACCACCTTCGCGCATCCACGCGACGAGGCGTCCCGCATTGGCGGCGAAAGCCTCGGCCTGCGCCTCGTCCGCGGCGCCCGCCGTGGCCCGATCGATGACCCCGCGCAAGATGTCCGGCGCTGCCGTGATATCGTTATACCCGACGTGATAGACGCCGCCCGACCACCGCGCGTTCGCCGGGTAGCGCGCATCGCCGCCGCGCTCGAGGACGACAACGGAAAGCCCCAGCTCGGCTGCGCGAGCCCCGGCGGTCAACCCCGCCATGCCGCCGCCGACGATCACGATGTCCGATGCTTCGGTTCCGGCACTCACGACCGCACTCCCAATCCCGCGCTCCCAACACGGGCTTAAGGCTAGGCTGGGGCGCTCCACCATCGCAAGCACGATACCGACCCCGGCTGGTAGCGACGCGAGCAGGCTACTATGTTCGACCTCGAAGCGAATCGCCAAAACAGCGGGAGCCGCCGCCGCCCATGTCCCGCAGGACCCAAGGCCCCGAGATCGAGCGCCTGATCCAGTTGCTGGCCCGTCTCCCCGGGCTCGGCCCCCGTTCGGCCCGGAAAGCAGCGCTCGCGCTCCTGAAGCGCCGCACGGATCTGCTCGAGCCGCTATCGAAAGCCATGGCGGATGCGGCCCAGCACCTCCGCGAATGCCCGGAGTGCGGCAATCTCGATACCGTCTCGCCGTGCATGATCTGTCGCGACGAGCGCCGCGACCGCACGCTGATCGTCGTCGTCGAGGAGATTGGCGACCTGTGGGCACTGGAGCGCGCCAGCGTCCTCAACGGCCTTTATCATGTGCTCGGCGGACATCTATCGCCGCTTGATGGCATCGGCCCCGACGAGCTCAATATCGGCCGCCTCGTCGCCCGCGCGGAGCCGCCCGTGAAGGAAGTGCTGCTCGCGCTCAACGCCACGGTCGAGGGCCAGTCGACCGTGCATTATCTCCGCGAGCAGCTGACAAACTCCGGTATCACGGTCTCGGTCCTGCAGCAGGGCGTGCCGGTCGGCGGCGAACTCGACTATCTGGACGAAGGCACGCTGGCTGCCGCGATCCGCGCCCGGCGGCCGCTGTAAGGGAGCCGCGCGGGGGACGTTCTTGTCCGCAGGCATGGACGTTCGCGCAGCGCACGCCCATCTGATCGTCATCGCCCGCGAGGACCGACCGATGAATTGTCGACAGCCGATCCCACCGAGACCGTCGCTGCTTGCCACCCGTTCCCGGCGCACGCCTGGCCGCGCAGCTTGCGTACGGTTCGCCATCATGGCCACCCTGGTGCTCACCACACCGTCCCACGCAAATGCCGAGGCGACCAACGCGCCGGCCGCACCCGCATCGAAGGTCCGCGTCGAGGTCGTCGCGCGCGGCCTCGAGCACCCCTGGGGCCTCGCCTTCCTCCCCGACGGCCGCATGCTGGTCACCGAGCGGCCGGGCCGGGTGCGCGTCGTCGCGCACGACGGCAAGCTGTCCCCGCCGCTGGCCGGCGTCCCGAAAGTAGCGGCGACAGGCCAAGGCGGCCTTCTCGACATCGCGCTGAAGCCTGATTTCGAGCGCTCGCGCCTCGTCTACATCAGCTACGCCGAACCCCGCGAGGAACGCGCGAACGGCACGACCGTTGCGCGGGCACGTCTCGCCGGAGCGCCCGGCGAGGAGCGCTTCGAGGACATCGAGGTCATCTTCCGCCAGGAGCCGTCGCACCGGGGCGGCCTGCATTTCGGCTCGCGCCTGGTTTTCGCGCCGGACGGCCGGCTGTTCGTGACGCTCGGCGAGCGTTTCGAGATGCGCTTTGCCCAGGACCTCGCCCGCCACTGGGGCAAGGTCGTTCGCCTGGAGCCCGACGGCAAAGTGCCCGCCGACAACCCATTCGTCGGCAAGGACGGTGCCCAACCCGAGATCTGGAGCTACGGTCACAGGAACCCGCAGGCGGCCGCAATTCATCCCGACACAGGGATATTGTGGGTCGTCGAGCACGGGCCCCGAGGCGGCGACGAGGTCAACATCGTCGAGCGCGGCGCCAATTACGGCTGGCCCCTGGTCGGCTATGGCATCGACTACTCCGGCGCGAGGATCCACGCTGCCCCGAGCGGGGCAGGCATGGTTGCTCCGATCTATTACTGGGTGCCTTCGATCGCCCCGTCGGGCATGGCGTTCTATACGGGCGATGTGTTCCCAGCCTGGCGCGGCAATCTTCTGGTCGGGGCACTCGCCGGGCAGGCACTGCACCGCCTCGTGCTGGACGGCGCCCGCGTCGTCGCCGAGGAGGTCCTGCTGGCACGCCGCAACGAGCGAATCCGCGACGTGCGCCAAGGCCCCGACGGCGCCGTTTGGCTCCTCACCGACGCCGACGACGGCAG
The DNA here is from genome assembly GCA_001464755.1 of Rhizobiales bacterium Ga0077524. GTDB lineage: Bacteria > Pseudomonadota > Alphaproteobacteria > Rhizobiales > Hyphomicrobiaceae. The sequence goes on along the minus strand of LNDR01000215.1, from coordinate 4,882 downwards.
AATCGTACGAATCACACCCGAGAACTGATCATCAGAATTCAGATTTTTATTGCGTCTTCTCGACAGGCGATGTTTGGATGCCGCTTGGTCAGCATGCCTTGGTGCATGACTGCCACAAACATTCCGTTTTCGTACGGTAGCGGGTTTTCTGAAGACGTGTCCCGAGAGTGGAACACGTCTTCAGAGTTGAAAGAACGAGGGAACGCCGGTGAACATTGTCTCTATGGCTATGCAGTACCTGACGCCGATGCTGGTCGACCGCATCGCAGCATCGCTCGGCATCCAGAGCCCGATGGTTCGCTCGGCGATCGCCGCGATCCTGCCTACCATCCTCGGGTGGTGGACGCCAGATCACGGACGTGCTCGGCAAGCAGAATACCGACATCCTGGGCGACCTCGGCAGCATCTTCGGCGGCGCCAAGCAGAACGACATCGCAAAGTCCGGCACCGACACGCTCCGCGACCTGCTCGGCGGCAATGCCGTATCTGGGCTGACGAGCGCAGTCGGCAAGTTCGCCGGCGTCGGCGAGGCCCCGGTTCAGAGCCTGATCGGCATGCTGGCACCGGTCGCCCTGGGTACGCTCGCCAAGCAACAAAAGGAATCCGGACTGGACGCCGCCGGCCTGACCAACCTGTTGATGGGGCAGCGGGAGAACATCCAGGCCGCCATGCCGAGCGGCTTTTCGGATCTGCTCAAAGGGACCGGCCTGCTCGACGGATTGGCAGCCCCCAAGGTTTCCACACCGACGCCTCAGATCATGCCGACCCCGCAGGCCCAGCCGTCGGGTGGCTTGGGCATGTGGCCGAAGGTTGCAGCCGCCGCGCTTCTGGGCGTGCTCGCATGGTACTACTTCGGCAATCAACGGCAGGCGACAGTCTCGCTCCCAGCCGCGCCGCAGATCACGTTGGCGGGCCAGAACATCGGCAGTCAGCTCGGGTCAGTGGCCGAGGGTTTGCGCGGCACGTTGGTCAGCCTGAAGGATGAGGCGTCAGCCAAAGCCGCCCTGCCTCGCCTGCAGGAGATGTCGCAGCAGCTCAGCGGCATCCGTGACAACGCCGCCAAGCTCCCACCGGACACGCGCAAGACGCTGGCTGGCTACGCGGCGCAACTTCTCCCGCTGTTGCGTCCGCTGATCGACAAGGCCCTGGCGACCTCGGGTGTCGGCCCAGTCGCCAAGCCCGTGCTCGACCAGATCCTCAATCGCATCGAGGCGATGGCTAAGACCTGACGTCGGCTAGACCGCCAAATCCCCGCGTGCCGGTGCATGCCGCCGCACGCGGGGACTTGGTCAGATTTTCTCACAACCAAGCCGTCGATCTGCAGTTTCACGGTCACACTTGCGGGCCAAAAATAATCCGGGCCCGCCGCACGGCTTGCCCAGGCAGCTTGATCCGAGCCAACGTTTTTTCCGTTCGCACATCCTTGCAGATTCGCGATTCGGAAAGGCTCGTCCCATGCTCAAGAGAGCGCCCTTAGCGCTGATCGCATTCGCGCTCCCGGTGATTGCATCGTTCGCGACCCCGGCCGCCGGTGCCGATTGCCCAGGCAATCCAAAGGCCCTCGGCGTGTCCCGCGTCGTCGAGATCGACACGACGGGCGGCCCCGGCTTCGGCTTCGAGCACTTCAAGGACCACGATTTCCTCCGCGACAAGGAAGTCGTGCTGACCTTCGACGACGGTCCCTGGCCCGGCAACACGCCGCAGGTGCTGAAAGCGCTCGCCGATCACTGCGCAAAGGCCATGTTCTTCGTCATCGGCAAGCACGCGATGTGGCACCCCGACATCCTCCGTCAGGTCGCGGAGGGGGGCCATACGGTGGCAACCCACACGTTCTCGCACCAGGCGCTATCGAGCAAGAAGCTCGACGAGGCACAGCGCAAGGCCGAGATCGAGATGGGGATCAGCGCGGTTCGCCGCAGCCTCGGAGATCAGGCCGACAAGCTCAGCGCCTTCTTCCGCTTCCCCGCACTGCAGCATCCGACCGACATGATGACCTACGTCGGCCAGCGCAACATCGGCGTCTGGTCGACCGATATCGACAGCTTCGACTTCAAGCTCAAGGGCACGACCCAACTCGTGCCGTCTCTGATGAAGAAGCTCGAGAAGCACGGCAAAGGCATCGTTTTGATGCACGATTTCCAGAAGAATACGGCTCAGGCCGCGTCCGACCTGCTCGCCCAGCTCAAGGCGGGCGGATACAAGCTCGTGCACGTGAAATCAAAGGGCACGGTCAAGTCGATCCCGGAGTACGACGCTCAGGTCGCACTTCAGGTCAAGGGTCCGGTGAGCGCCAACGCACGCCCCACGTCGAGCGTCGTCAAGACGATCAGCGAGGCCAGCAAATAGCTGTCATTCCGCTCTGGCACATGCACTGCACGTTTCGACAGGCGGCCCAAGGGCCGCCTGTCGTCGTTACGACATGGACCTGTGCTTGAGTACTTCTACGGCCCGGCGCTACAGTGCGTCTCAAGTCTGAGTGTGCGTCTGGATGCGCGGGGCCCATAGGATGCAAGACCGGCGAGAAACAGCCGCAGCGGCCGAGGCGCCGGTCCGAGGCGCAGCTGCGCCGAGCTACGGCGCGCACTTCGTACCCAAGCTGGTCATCGCGTTGCGGGAAGGCTACTCGGCTGGTCACTTGTCCAGCGACCTTCTCGCCGGGCTGACGGTCGCAATCCTTGCCCTTCCGCTTTCCATGGCGATCGCCATCGGCGCCGGCACCACGCCCGACCGCGGCCTCATCACCGCCGTCGTGGCCGGTTTCTTCATCTCCGCCCTCGGCGGCAGTCGCTTCCAGGTCGGCGGTCCGGCCGCTGCCTTCATCGTCATTATCGCCAACATCGTCGGCACGCACGGCATCGGCGGCCTCATGACGGCGACCTTCCTCGCCGGCTTCATGCTGGTCGCAGCCGCCCTCCTGAAGCTCGGCAGCTACATCAAGTACATTCCCGGCCCCGTCATCCTCGGCTTCACCAGCGGCATCGGGATCATCATCGCCATTGGCCAGCTCAAGGATTTTCTCGGCTTCGCCGGCGACGTACCGGCCGAGTTCCTGCACAAGCTGACCGCGCTGTGGGACATCAAGGGCACATTCAATCCCTCCGCGCTCCTGGTCGGCCTCGTCACGCTCGGCATCATCTCGCTGACCAAAATGGTGCGGCCGAGCTGGCCCGGCTTGCTGTTCGCCGTGGTCATCGCGTCCGGGCTGGCCTGGGGTCTCGGTCTGCCGGTGGACACGATCGGCTCGCGCTTCGGCGGCATCCCCAACGCATTGCCAGTGCCTCAGCTCCCCGACCTCTCACCCGCCATGATCAGCGCCGTACTGCCGTCGGCATTCACGATCGCCTTCCTGGTCGGCGTGGAATCACTGCTTTCGGCCGTCGCCGCCGACGCCAAGACCGGCGGACGGCATCGCTCGAACGCCGAGGTGCTGGGTCAGGGCATTGCCAACATCGCCTCGCCCCTGTTTGGAGGGCTCCCGGCGACGGGCGTGATCGCACGCACCGGCACCAACATTACCGCGGGCGCCAAGACGCCGGTCGCCGGCGTCATGCATGCCGTGTTCGTGCTGCTGTTCATGCTACTGGCCGCGCCCCTGGCGTCCTACCTGGCGCTGCCATGCCTCGCCGCGGTGCTACTGAACGTGTCCTGGCGCTTGATCGACTACAAGGAGGTCTCGCACTTCGTCACTCGAGCCCCGTTCGACGACCGCTTGGTGCTTCTGGCGACGCTCGTGCTGACCGTCGTCGCCGATCTAAACGTTGCCATCGGCGTCGGCTTCGGTCTCGCATGCATGCTGTTCATGCATCGCATGTCCGAGGCGGCCGTCACGGGCCTCGGCACCTCGCCGGGCCTCGACGACGACATGGACGACATCGCGAAGCCTCGCTCGGTGCTGACCGAGATGGCTTTGCCCGACGGCATCCAGGTGCTGTCGCTTCGTGGCCCCCTTTTCTTCGGCGGCGCCAGTTCACTGCTTGATACACTGCGAACCGGAAAGACCTACCCGAAAGTCCTGATCGTCCGCATGCGCGACGTGCCGCTCGTCGACGCCACGGCGCTCTCCGCCCTCGAGGACCTGGTGACGGACCTCGGCAAGCGGGGCGGACGCTTGGTCATCTCCGGGTTGCAGAAGCAGCCGAGAGAGGCACTGCATCGCATGGGCCTCCTCAAGCGCCATAAGGTCGTCATCGCCTCGAATGGTTTCATTGCCCTCGAGAAGGCAAAGGCCATGCTGGCCGAGGCCGCGACCTGAGTATCTGAGCCGGTTTGCAGCCGCCCCCTTCTTTCGCCCCCGCGGAGATGCTATCTCCCGCGCATGACCGACACAGCGCTCATTCGCAACTTCTCCATCATCGCCCACATCGGCCACGGCAAGTCGACCTTGTCCGACGTGACGCTTAGACGGTAGGCTTGCGAAGCGAAACAGCGAAGCGATCATTCGTGATGGACGAGTTGAAGCGCATTTCGATCCGCCCTGGTCTTTGCGGCGGCCGCCCGACGATCCGCGGCTTGCGCATCCGCGTTCAGGATATCCTCGATCTGTTGGCGGCTGGCGCTGGCCGGCAGGAAATTCTTGAGGATTATCCATATCTGGAGGACGGAGATATTACTGCCGCACTGCAGTACGCGGCGCGTTCACTCGATCACGTGATCATTGCAGCGGAATGAGTCGCGCATTTCTCGTCGATGCAAATTTACCGCCGGCTCTCGCTGAACTTCCGCGCAAGGAGGGTTTCTCGGCAACGCACGTGAGTGACCATTTTGCCGCCGATCGCGATGACCGGGATATCTGGGCCTTGGCCATCCAGCTTCACTGCACTCTCGTGAGTAAGGACGCAGATTTCGCCGACATGGTCCGCATGTCGGACATCGGACCAGCCGT
>LNDR01000214.1 GCA_001464755.1 Rhizobiales bacterium Ga0077524 | reverse complement strand
CCTCGCCCGTGCGCGCCATGGCAACCCGCGTCGCCTCCTCCGGCACGAGCAGCACGTGCAGGTTCTTGAACTTCGGGCGGCCGCGCCAGTGCGCATGATCGACGGCCTCGAACTCGATGCGGTCGCCGGGCACGTTGCGCACGAACTTCCAGGGGCCGCTGCCGATAGGCTTCTTGCGAAACTCCTCGTCGCCCACCTTCTCGATGTAGGCCTTGGGCATGATCGAGCCCTCGGGTGCCACCGCTCGGCTCAGCGAGGCGGGGAGCCCGATCTGCGTGCCGTTCGTGTTGACGCGCACGGTCAGGTCGTCGACCACCTCGATGCTCTTGATCGAGTGGCGCAGCGATGCGGCAGCCGCCGCCTGCGAGGCCGGCGACATGACGCGCTCGAGGCTGAACTTGACGTCGTGGGCGGTGAGCGGGTCGCCGTTGTGCCACTTCTGGCCGGCGCGCAGCTTGAAGGTCCAGGCGAGGCCGTCGTCGGCAATGGTCCAGCTTTCGGCGACGCCCGGGCCAATGCCGCCCTTTGCGATGTCGAAGCCGACAAGGCTGTCATACATGGCGGCCTGATAGACGGCGTTGCCGGGGCGCTGCTCGAGGATCGGGTCGAGGGTCTGGGCAGCCAACGAATCCACCGCGAACACCAGCGTGCCCTTCGGCTCCTGAGCCGCGACTGGGCTCGTTGCGAGCAGAGCGGCAAATGCCGTCATGGCGGGTGCAAGAACCCGCGAGCGAAACACCATTGGCGACCTCCCAAGTGCAACTTTGTTCTTGTGCCTGGCCAAGCTCGCGCCGCCGACGATCAAAACTATCCGGCGCGAAAACAACCATTGTCAATGGCGGTGTCGTGCAGCCAGAAAATCGACCGCCTCACGCTCATCCTACATTCTCGAGCCGCATTGCTATTCGGAGCACAAATCATTGTAGGCTCATGGGCGCATTCCACGGCGAGAACGGGGACACGGTCATGAGCGGAGAGACTACCGATCGCTCGCGCTCGGCCCGGCGGCTGGTCGCACTCGTGTGCCTGGCACAGGTGCTCGTGCAGATCGGGGCTTTTTTCTGGCCGGCGCTCCTGCCGAGGCTGGCGCCCTTGTGGGGCCTCACCAACAGCGAGGCCGGCTGGGTGACAGCGTCTTTCTATGGCGCCTACATGCTGGCCGTACCTGTGCTCGTCACTCTGACCGACAGGCTGGATCCTAAACGGATCTATCTGCTCGGGGTCGCCTTGACGTTCGGCGGGCATCTGGCGTTCGGCCTCTATGCCGACGAGTTCTGGTCGGCTCTCGTCTGCCGCGCGGTGACGGGGGTCGGCTGGGCGGGTACCTACATGACGGGCCTGAAGCTGCTTGCAGACAGGGTCGACGCCAAGCTGATGTCGCGCGCAACGGCTGGCCATGCCGCGAGCATCGGGCTCTCGGGCGCGCTCTCTTTCGCGACAGGTGAATGGCTGGCCGTTCTCGCGGGATGGCAGTCGGCCTTCATCGCCGCGGCGATCAGCGCCGCTATCGCCTGGGTGTTGATCCTGGCTGTGGTACCCGCTCAGCAGGCCGCGCCGCGACGGGCGGCCGACGGCGGCGCGCTTTACGATTTCCGCCCGGTTTTTCGCAACAAGTCGGCGATGGCCTATGCGCTCGCCTACGCCATCCACACCCTCGAGATGAGCGCGCTACGGGGCTGGGGCGTGGCGTTCCTGGCTTGGGTCGCGCTGCGCACCGGCAACAGCGCAGCTGCACTCTCTCCAGCCGTTCTGGCAACGGCACTGGGGCTCGTCGGCACGGCAACGAGCATCCTCGGCAACGAAGCGTCGATCCGCCTCGGCAGGCGACGGCTCGTGCAGACAGCGATGCTGGCATCGATCGTAATGGCGGCGAGCATCGGCTACGTTGGATCGGTCTCCTACGAGCTCGCTGCTGCGTTGCTGCTGGTCTACGGCGCCGTCGTGTGGCTCGATTCCTCATCCCTGACAGCTGGTGCTGCCGGCACGGCCGAGCCGTCGCGCCGCGGCGCTACACTCGCCGTCCACTCGATGCTCGGCTATGCCGGTGGCTTCGTCGGGCCTCTGCTCGTCGGCTGGATGCTGGATTACTCCGGAGGCATGTCGGCGCTCGGCTGGAGCATGGCCTTCGGCAGCGTCGCCGTGCTCATGGCCGCGGCGCTGCTGGCCTTCTGGTACATCCGGCCTGAGGAGCTGACGGGTGATCGCGGCGCCCACAAAGTGAAGACGTGAGGCAGCCGCCTCAGTCGAGGCAACTCGTGTTCACGGCGCCTCGCATGCGCGCACCGATGATCTGCGAGACACGGGCAATGCGGGGCTCAAGATGGACCGGATCACGGTCGGCCGGATTGGGCAGCACCACGGCCAGACGCGCGGCCTCGCGCGAGGTCAGGGCCGATGCCGGTTTGGCGAAGGAATCGCGCGCGGCGGCGTCGATCCCGTAGATGCCCGGTCCCCACTCCGCGATGTTGAGATAGACCTCGAGGATACGTCGCTTCGGCCAAACGAAATCGACAGCGAGCGCGATCGGGAGCTCGAGGGCCTTGCGCAGATAGCTGCGATCCGGCCAGAGAAACACGTTCTTGACCACCTGCATCGTGATAGTGCTGGCGCCGCGCGGCGAGGAACCACTCTTCGCATCCTCGATAGCCGCCTTCATCTCTCCGAGATCGATGCCGTTGTGGGTACAGAAGCGAGCATCCTCGGAAACGATCACCGCGCGGATGAGAAGCGGCGATACGCGGCCGAGGGGCACCCAGCGCTGCGTGACGGCTTCGCCCAGGACGCTGCGCACTGCCATGGTCGGTGTCCACGCGGGCATGGCGAAGCGATAGACGACGATCTGAAAAATCAGGACGGCCACGGCCAAGATGACGAGACCGACGAGGCGGCGTGCCCAGCGCCAAACCCGAGACCGCCGGGGCGGTCGCTCATGCGGGCCGGTTCGCGCCGCTGGCACGGTTGGGCGGGTTGGCGTTGTCGGAGGCCCCGTGCGGCTCGGCTCGTGGTCCGATCCCCGGAACGGCCCATGCGCGTCCATCACCGCTCTCCCGCTCTGGCCATGGCGGGTGTATCGGCGCTATTGGCGGACAGGAGAGACACAGAGAAACACATGAGACGAGACGCCACTCGAGTTGCACGACTGAATTCCCACGCAACCTCAATAGCATGGCGCTCTCGGCTAAGCCACTGGGAGGGCGGCGGGAGGGAACCGGCGAGAGCGGCTACCGTGCCGTCGACGTCTTGATGTCGGCGAAGCGGATACCGGGGTTTCGTTCGACCGCCAGGTCCAGGTAAAAGGCGGACGGAGCAAGATAGACGTGGTCGCCGTCGACGTCGACCGCGACCGAATTGCGGCTCTTGGCGACGAATTTCTCGATTTCCTTTGGATCGTCGGCGAGGATCCAGCGCAGCGCGTCGCAGGGCGCCGCCTCGAACGCAATGGCGAGCCCATACTCGTTCTGCAACCGGTCCCCGAGAACGTCGAGCTGCAGGGCGCCGATCACACCGACGATCGGCGGCGAGCCATCGAGTGGCGAGAAGAGCTGGACGACGCCCTCCTCGGCCATCTCGGCCAACGCCTCGCGCAATTTCTTGGCGCGGATCGCGTCCTCTAGCCGAACCCGGCGGAGGATCTCGGGGGCGAAGCTCGGGATGCCGACGAACTGCAGGTTTTCGCCTTCCGTGAGGGTATCGCCTATGCGGAAAAGCCCCTTGTTCGGCAGACCGACGATGTCGCCCGCGAAGGCTTCCTCTGCGAGGGAACGATCCTGAGCGAAGAAGAATTGCGGCGCCTGGAGCACGACCGTCCTGCCGGTTCGCACGTTCTTGACCTTCATGCCGCGTGTCAGCTTACCCGAGCACACCCGCATGAAGGCGATGCGGTCGCGGTGAGCCGGATCCATGTTCGCCTGGATCTTGAAAACCAGGCCCGTCATTCCTGGCTCGGTTGCCTCCACGGGGCGCGGCTCGGCCGGTTGGCCGCGCGGTGGCGGGGCGTGCGCGATGAGGGCGTCGAGCAGATCACGCACACCGAAGTTGCGCAGCGCACTGCCGAAGAAAACGGGCGTCAGAGTGCCTTGGCGGAATGCCCCGAGATCGAACTGCCCGCAGGCACCTTCGACGAGGCCCATCTCCTCGCGCCAAAGCCCGGCGTGATCCTCGCCGAGCAGCCCGTCGATCACCGGATCGTCGATGCCCGCGACCACGACGCCCTCGTCGCTCTGGTCGAGCTGGCGGATGCGGCTCGCGGCGAGATCGAAGGTGCCGCGGAAGTCGCGACCGCGACCGATCGGCCAGACCATGGGGGCGGTGTCGAGCGCCAGCGTCTTCTCGATCTCGTCCAGCAGATCGAGTGGCTCGCGGCTCTCCCGGTCCATCTTGTTGACGAAGGTGATGATGGGAATGTCGCGCAGACGGCAGATCTCGAACAGCTTACGCGTGCGCGCCTCGATGCCGCGCGCGCCGTCGATCACCATGATGGCGGAATCGACAGCGGTCAGCGTGCGATAGGTGTGGTCCGAGAAGTCCTCGTGGCCCGGCGTATCGAGCAGGTTGAAGACGGCGCCGCCGTACTCGAACGTCATGACCGAGGTTGCAACCGAGATGCCGCGCGCGCGCTCGATCGCCATCCAGTCCGACCGCGTCGAGCGCTTGTCCTTCTTGGCCTTGACCTGGCCGGCAAGCTGAATTGCGCCGCCGAACAGCAGCAGCTTCTCGGTGAGCGTGGTCTTGCCGGCGTCCGGATGCGAGATGATCGCAAACGTGCGCCGACGGCGAACCTGGTTGGCGAGCGATCCGCCGATCGACGGGTCTGCGAGCATCGTGAAACTCCTCGGGTGGCGCTGAAGGGAAGGCGGTGACTGCAACCCGATGCGCGAGCGTCTTTCATGTGGGGATGCCGCAGCAGCCGGCAAGGCGCAACCGGCAAGCTGCAGCGAAGTCAAAGATTTGCGTGCTTGATCGCTGGCGTGTCCGCGCCGGCTGCCAGGATTGGCGCCAGAACGCTTGCGACGACGGTCAAGACCAGCGCCAGGGCCAACCGGCTCAGCATCGCACCGAGGGGCCGTTTCAAGCGGCTGATTTGCGCCGTCGCGAACGGCAGCAGCGAGCCGAACGCCTGGGCCGCGGGAAAGCCGGTGCGCACCAGACGGGCGATCACGCGCGCGGCTCCGGATCGAAGTCGCCGGGCTCGTCGGAGGCATCGCCCTCGTCGTCATCCGGCTCCAGGCTGAGTTCGGCCTGCTCGACCTCCTCGACAGCTTCGAGCGGAAGCTCGTCGGGCATCAGAGCGGCAACATCGGTTGGACTTGGTACCTGGAAGCCGGGCGGCAGGCTCGAATCCAAGAGACCGGCGCTCTTCAGATCGGCGAGACCGGGCAGGTCCTTGATCGATTCCAGTCCAAAGTGATCGAGGAACGCCTCCGTCGTGCCGAAGGTGATGGGCTTGCCAGGGGCACGGCGACGCCCGCGCGGGCGAACCCAACCCGTCTCGAGAAGAATGTCGATCGTGCCTTTCGAGGTTTCGACCCCACGGATCTCCTCGATCTCCGCCCGGGTGACGGGCTGGTGGTAGGCGACGATGGCCAGCGTCTCGAGGGCGGCGCGCGAGAGGCGCTTTTCCTCGAGAGCGTGCCGCTCCAAGAGGTAGGATAGATCACTGGCGGTTCGGAACGCCCATTTGCCGGCGACGCGGATCAGGTTGACGCCCCGCCCCGCATAGAAGCCTTGCACCTCGGCAAGGAGAGCCTTCACATCGGCCCCGCCAGGCAGGTGTCGAGCGAGAAACGCCTCGTCCAGGGGCTCGGGCGCCGCGAACAGGAGCGCCTCGACGATCCGCAAGGCCTCACCCCGGTCGGCCGAGGGCAGCGCCGCGACGTTGGCCGGGAGCTTGCGCTCGCGGCGGTTGCCCTTTACGGGCCCACGGCCAGGTTGAGCGTCATTGTCGGCGCGCTCTCGCGGCGTCGGCTCTCCGGCGTCGTGCGCCTCGCGTAGCTCGCGATTCGGTCGCTCCATGCCTGGTCCCCCGCCTCCGACCCTGTCTTTGGGTACCCTTGCCAATCGAACGCTCCGTCACGCAACACCGGCCACCACCGCACTCAATTCCCACTCGCCTTGCCGTCTGCGGACACTCGCCGGCGCATCTCGATGGGCGCGAAGGCAGCGTCCTGCCGGATCTCGATCAGCCCCTCGCGCGCCATCTCGAGCGTTGCGCCGAACGAACTCGCAAGCGCCGTCCTGCTCAGCTCGGGAGTCGGCAGATACTGGTGCAGAAAGAGGTCGAGCTGCACCCAGCCGCCGGCGGACTGACCAACGAGCCTTTCGAGACGCTGGCGGGCGTCCTTTATCGACCAAACGACACGGCGACGAACAATATGTGCGCGCTTGACGGTCGTGCGCTTGCGCTGATCGGCGTAGGCCTTGATCAGATCGTAGATCTCGGCCGAGTACTGGCGCTCGCGAATGGTGCGCGTGCCCTCGGGCATGCCGCGCGGAAAAACATCGCGGCCGAGGCGTTGGCGCGTGAAGAGATGAGCTGCCGCCTGTCGCATCGCCTGAAGCCGCTGCAGGCGGAAATGCAGACGCGCGGCCAGCTCATCGGGGCTCGCCTCGTCCGGCTGCTTCATCTCGCGAGGCAATAGCAGGCGCGACTTCAGGAATGCGAGCCAGGCGGCCATGACGAGATAGTCCGCGGCGAGCTCGATGCGGAGAGTCTGCGCCTGAGCAATGAACGCGAGATACTGCTCGACGAGCCCGAGGATGGAGATATGGGCCAGATCGACTTTCTGAGTCCGCGCGAGCGCGAGGAGAAGATCGAGCGGACCCTCGAAGCCGGCCAAGTCGACGACGAGCACCTCGTCAGGCCGACGATCGTCCGCCTCGTCGCCCCACAGATCGGCAGGCGCGAGACGGCCGGCCGGCTGATTGGCCTGGCCCACTCCGCTCGCATCTCGCCGCTCGTCGCCAATCATCGCTGCTCCGCGGAGCCTCTATCAGATCGCCAAGTCTCGGGAACATTTCGACTTTCGGCTTCAAGCCTACACTGATTCACGCGCCGTGGGTGACCAGTGCCTCGAGCACCGCTTGAGCTTCGGCCCGATCATAGGGGCGCGGCGTCCGCTCGGTGACGGCGAGTGCTACCCGGAACCTGTCGAGAGCGAGACCGCCCAAAGGCGGCGCAGCGCCAGCCACATCGATCATTTCATCAAAGTTGCCGCTGCAATGGAGAGCCAGATCGGAACCCGCAGCGAGCACCGCCCTGGTCCGATCGGCAAATGAGCCGGTCAGCGCTCTCATTCCAAGATCATCGCTCATGAGCAACCCTGAAAAGCCGCATCGTTCGCGAACAACCTGCTGGATCACGGCTGGCGAGGTGCTGGCCGGAGCGGCTGGGTCGAGACACGAGAACACGACATGCGCGGTCATGGCGGCTGGCAGATCGGCAAGTGCGCGGAACGGAACGAAATCGCTGGCCTCGAGCACAGCCCGCGATGCCGCGACGACGGGCAGCTCCAGATGGCTGTCCGCAAGCGCCCGCCCGTGTCCGGGTATGTGCTTCATCACAGGCAGGACTGCACCGTCCATGAGACCTTCGGCAAAGGCCCGGCCCACCGCAATCACGCCCTGCGCGTCGGTAGCGAAGGCACGGTTGCCAATGATGCCGTGGGCGCCGGGAACGGGAAGGTCGACAACGGGGGCGCAATCGGTGTTGATCGAGAACGTGCGCAACTCGTCGGCGAGCAGACGAGCGACGTTTCGGGCCGCCGATGCGGCCGCGGTGACATCGCCACGAGCATGCGCCAGATAAGCAGCGGCGGGCGGCAAAAGAGAGGCGAGCGGCGGCTTGATGCGCTGAACGCGGCCGCCCTCCTGGTCGACCAGGACCAGCGTATGCTCGCTCGCGATAGCAGCGTTGAAGTCGGCAACCAAGCCGCGGACCTGATCCAGCGACGCGATGTTGCGCGAGAAGAGGATAACGCCGGCCGGGCGAGACTCCGAGAACAGCTTGCGCTCGTCCGAAGTCAGCACCAACCCCGCCACGCCTGTGATGACAGCGGCTCGCATGGGCGTCAGTAGGCGACCGGCCAGCAGTCCTTCATGCCTTTGGCCTTCAGCTTCACGCAGATCCCGCGAGCCGCCTCGCGCGAGCCAGGCGGGCCGCCGATCAGGCGGTACCAGACACCTTTGTCGCCGAGATTCGCCTCCCGCACGTCTGGCGTGATGCCACCTAGGATGTCGGGATACTGAGCGTGCAGGTCCGCAAAGGTGTTGAGCGCGTCCTGACGGCTTCGTTTGGAGGCCAGCACTGCGACGTAGCCGCTCGAGCTTGCGGCTGGCGCTGGTTTGCGGGGTACCGCGGCGGGCGCCCCGAGTCCGCTGGCGCCGATCGCGCCCGCCGACGCGCGCTGAGACGGGAGATCGTCCCGCTCGAGCGCGGCCGTAACCGGCGGTGGGTTGTTCGCGACCTTGGGAAGTGGCAGGTCTGCAACCCGGGGAACGGTACGGGCCGCGGGCGGCGCCGGCGGTGGAGGCGGCGGTAGCCGCGAGGCAGTCTGGGTCGCGGCCGGCTCTGAAGCGGAATTGCCGCGCAAGCGGGGCGCCTGCGACGCCGCCACCGGCGGTGGCCCGAGCCCATCGATGAGGAGACCCGGCACGCCGGAGCTTGGCGCTTCCGGAACGCTGGTCGGTGCCTGCGGCGTCAGCGAGCCGTCCCGATTGACCACGATCGGAATAGTCGCGACCTTCTTAGTGCCACCTTCGATATCGCTTTGACGTTGCTCGCTGGCAGGGGCGTCCGAGGCGAGACGATTGAGGAACTTCTTGTCGCTGTGCTCGATGGTCTTGCCCCCCGGGTCCTGGGGGCGAACCTTTTCCGGCGTGCTCTGACGCTTGATCTCGGCGACCTTTGCCGTCGGCTTTCCGCCACCGCCGAATTGCTTGTAGGCAAAGGCCAAGCCACCACCGACGACGATCGCGCCAACAAGCATGCCGACGACAAGCACCGTGCTCGGACCACGGCGTTTTTCCTCAGGCGGCTCCATCTCGTCGGCCTCGGGGCCCGGATCGTGCGAGCCGCGCGGATCGTAGCCGGAATCGAGGTGAGGCTGTGGGTAATGGCCCGGTGCACCGCCTTCGTAAGACTGCAGGCCGGGGGCCTGGTCGTGCGGCTGCCAGTGGCCGTGCCCCGGTTGCGGCTGCTGCCAGCTGGGCTCGTGGCCTGCGTGATGGTGTTGCCATTCGGGATGCGCCTGGGGGGGGTATTGCCCAGACTGGCCGGCGTAGCCCTGAGGGATCTGTCCGGGCTGATAGTGCGAAAGATCCCAACTCTGCTGCTCGCCACGAGGCTCGTGGTGACCTTGGAACGGGGGCTGGTGCTGCGACGCCGCGGCGCCGTGATGGGGATCGTAATGCGGCGGCCCGCGATGCGGATCGAACGGATCATGCATCGGCGGAGGAGGCGGCTCGGACATGCCTGCCGGATAGCCCTGCTGATCGTAGTGGCCACGCGGGTCGTGATGCCCATGCGCTGGCTGCTGATGAGGTGAGAACCTCTCGAACTGCGGCGCAAACTGGGCCGACGGCCGAGCCCCGCCCGCAGCATCGGGGTAGCCGTGCGGTTCAAATGGATTGCGGGGCGCCGACGCATGGAAATCCGGCGTCTGAGCCTGCGGATAACCGTGAGAGGGATGAACGGCATCCGCATGCCCCGGATGAGCATAACCGCCAGGAGCCGGGAAACCCTGTTGTGTCTGCGGGTAGCCGCGCTGCTGGGCGTGGGCCTGCTGCTGCTGCCAGCGCTCCAGCTCGAGGGCCCGGGCCTGCTCGTCGCTCTCCGTCGGCCACTGCGCCGCGTGATCGCCCCGGTGTGCAGGAGAGCCGTTCGACCCAGCCATATTGTAACTCCCTCACCGAGTTCAGCGCCGCCCGATTCGGTACGATTATCGCATCTCTTGCGGTGCCTCGACGCCAAGGACTTCGAGCCCGGACGCAATCACCTGTGCACAAGCTCGGACCATTGCCAGTCGTGCCAAGGTGAGACTTGGATCTTCTGCACGGATAAAGCGCAAATGTGGCGAATCAGTGCCTCTTGCCCAGTGCCCGTGGAACAGAGAAGCCAAGTCATACAAGTAGAACGCGACGCGATGCGGCTCATGCACACGCGCGGCGCCCGCGACTACTCTGGGCCAGAGGGCCATGCGGCGCAACAGCTCGAGTTCACCCTGGTCATCGAGACGGCCGTAGTCGGCCGTCGCCAGCGCGGCGTCTGTCAGATCGATGCCCGGCATCGCCTCGCGCGCGTTACGAAGCACGGAATGCGAGCGCGCGTGGGCATACTGCACATAAAATACTGGGTTGTCCTTCGATTGCTCCACAACTTTGGCGAGATCGAAGTCCAGGGTCGCGTCGTTCTTGCGGTAGAGCATCATGAAGCGAACGGGGTCGCGGCCAACCTCGTCGACGACCTCGCGCAACGTGACGAAGGTGCCAGCCCTTTTCGACATCTTGACCGGCTCACCGGCACGCAACAGACGCACGAGCTGGCACACCTTGATATCGAGATCGGCCTGCCCGTCCGAAAGCGCCTT
>LNDR01000213.1 GCA_001464755.1 Rhizobiales bacterium Ga0077524 | reverse complement strand
ATCCAGCCGATCGCGATGGAGGAGAAGGTCCGCTTCGCCATCCGCGAGGGCGGCCGCACCGTCGGCGCCGGTGTCGTAACAAAGATCGTCGAATAGGAACAGCCTGGGAGGCGCTCTCCAGCGGAGCGCCTCTTCGCATGATTGATAGCAGACGGGTCGGGCATCGAAATTGCCTGTCGATAGCTGAGGGTCCGCTCGCAAGATCGGCCGTGCAGCGAGATTGAAGAGCGAGACGAGTTCCCATGAACGGGCAAAACATCCGCATTCGCCTGAAAGCATTCGATCACCGCGTGCTCGATGCCTCGACGCGCGAGATCGTGAACACTGCGAAGCGGACGGGCGCAGACGTGCGTGGGCCGATCCCTCTGCCGACCCGTATCGAGCGTTTCACAGTCAATCGCTCTCCACATGTCGACAAGAAAAGTCGCGAGCAGTTCGAGATGCGTACCCACAAGCGAATGCTAGACATCGTCGATCCGACACCGCAGACGGTGGACGCGCTCATGAAGCTCGACCTCGCCGCAGGCGTCGACGTCGAGATCAAGCTCTAAGGAATCCCGTGGCGCCGTTCGGCCACTCTGGTCGGGACGGGGCGTCATCCAGCGAAAGGGAATGCACTCCATGCGTTCCGGTGTGATTGCTCAGAAGGTCGGCATGACCCGCATCTTTACGGATCAGGGGGAGCATATCCCCGTGACCGTGCTGAAGTTGGACAATGTCCAGGTCGTTGCCCACCGCACGGACGACAAGAACGGCTACACTGCGCTGCAACTCGGCGCTGGTAAGCGCAAGCCGTCGCGCGTCGCCAAGGCCGAGCGCGAGCGCTTCGCTCGCGTTGAGGTCGAGCCGAAGCGCCGTCTCGCCGAGTTCCGGGTAACCCCCGACAACTTGATCGAGATCGGCGCAACCATTACGGCCGATCACTTTATAATCGGCCAACTGGTCGACGTGACCGGCACCAATCAGGGCAAGGGGTTCCAGGGCGCCATGAAGCGCTGGAACTTCGGTGGCCTCCGAGCTACGCACGGTGTGTCGGTGTCGCACCGATCTCATGGTTCGACAGGTCAGCGCCAGGATCCCGGAAAGGTCTTCAAGGGTAAGAAGATGGCCGGACAGATGGGAACCGAGCGGGTCACGACCCAAAACCTCGAGGTGGTGGCAACGGACGTCGTGCGCGGCCTTGTGCTCATTCGCGGCGCCGTGCCCGGTTCCAAGGGCGGCTGGGTGTTGGTCCGCGACGCCGTTAAGCGGCCGTTGCCCGCCGGGGCACCGCGTCCCGGCGCCTTCCAAAAGAAAGCCGGTCCATCCGGTACCGAGACAGCCAAGGAGCAAGCCTGATGCGAGCGGACGTGACCTCGCTCGACGCGGCCGGAGCAGGCTCGGTCGAGCTCGACGATCAGATCTTCAACCTCGATCCTCGCCCCGACATCCTCCAGCGGATGGTGCGTTGGCAACTCGCCAAGAGGCGCGCCGGCACTCATCATGCCCAGGATCGCTCCGAGGTGACGGTAACTGGCAAGAAGATGATCAAGCAGAAGGGTACTGGTGGTGCCCGGCATGGCGACAAGTCGGCACCCCAGTTCCGCGGTGGCGGCAAGGCGTTTGGCCCGAAGCCGCGCGATCACGCCTTCGGTCTACCAAAGAAGGTGCGCGCTCTGGCTTTGCGGCATGCTCTCTCAGCCAAGGCCAAGGCCGGCGAACTCGTCGTACTCGACAAGGCTACTTCTGCTGATGGAAAGACTAAGGCACTCAAGGGTCGGTTCGAGCAGCTGGGTCTGGAGAATGCGCTGTTCATCGATGGAGCAGAACTCGAGCCAGCTTTTGTTCGTGCAGCCCGCAACATTCCGAACATCGACGTCCTGCCCATCCAAGGCATTAACGTCTATGACATCCTGCGTCGGCGCAAGCTGGTGCTGACGCGAGCCGCCGTCGAGGCCCTCGAGGCGCGCTTCAAGTCCAAGGGCTCGGAGGCCCTCCCGTCATGAGCAAGTCTCTCAAGGCCTACGACGTGATCCGGTCCCCAGTGATCACTGAGAAAGCTACACTCGCCTCAGAGTCGAGCCAAGTGATCTTCAATGTGGCATCGAGCGCCACCAAGCCCGAGATCAAATCCGCGGTGGAGCAGCTGTTTGGCGTCAAGGTGAAGGCCGTCAATACGCTTGTCCGGAAAGGCAAGAAGAAGACGTTTCGCGGCATCACCGCGACGCAGAAGGACATCAAGAAGGCAATCGTAACGCTCGAGGACGGTCAGTCCATCGACGTCACGACGGGCCTCTGAGGAGAGAACGGCGATGGCGCTTAAGACTTACAGGCCGACTTCGCCCGGGCTCCGGCAGCTCGTGCTCGTCGACCGCTCGCATCTTTGGAAGGGCGACCCCGTCAAGGTCCTCGTCGAGGGCAAGACAAAGTCGGGTGGTCGAAATCATCACGGTCGGATCACGTCGCGCCACATTGGCGGCGGCCACAAAAAGGCATACCGCACGGTGGATTTCCGCAGGCGCAAGTTCGATGCGCCGGCCGAGGTTCAGCGGCTTGAATACGATCCGAATCGCACCGCTTTCATCGCACTCGTGAAGTACCAGGACGGTGAGCTCGCCTACATTCTTGCCCCACAACGCCTCGCTGTCGGCGACACGGTGGTGTCTGGTGACAAGGTGGATGTCAAGCCAGGCAATGCGATGCCACTGGCTTCTATGCCGATCGGCTCGATTGTGCACAACGTGGAGCTGAAGCAGGGCAGAGGCGGGCAGATGGCTCGGTCCGCCGGATCTTACGTACAACTCGTTGGCCGCGATGCTGGTTGGGCGATCCTGAAGCTATCGTCTGGTGAGACGCGTCGCGTCCGCCAGGAGTGCATGGCGACTGTCGGCGCAGTGTCGAATCCGGATCACGGAAATATCTCGATCGGCAAGGCGGGTCGCACCCGCTGGATGGGGAAGCGGCCGACTGTGCGCTCGACGGCGATGAACCCGGTCGACCACCCGAACGGTGGTCGCACCAAGGGCGGTAAGCATTGGGCTACGCCCTGGGGCAAGCCGACTAAGGGTTTCAAGACCCGCAAAAACAAGACGACGGACAAGTACATCGTCCGCGGCCGTACGAAGTAGGCCTGGACGAGGAAGGAGAACGACAGTGGCACGCTCGGTCTGGAAGGGTCCGTTCCTGGATGCGCATCTGCTCAAGAAGGCAGAGAAGGTGCGCGCCTCGGGGCGCAACGAGGTCATCAAGATCTGGTCGCGGCGCTCGACCATTCTGCCGCAGTTCGTCGGGCTCACCTTCGGCGTGCACAACGGCCAGAAGCATATTCCCGTGGCAGTCAGCGAGGATATGGTTGGGCACAAGTTCGGCGAGTTCTCGCCGACACGCTCGTTCCCCGGCCATGGCGGCGACAAGAAATCGGTGAAGCGATAAAATGGGCAAGCCGAAACAGCAGCGCAGACTGCCCGAGACCGAGGCGCAAGCCATCGCTCGCAATCTTCGCGTGTCGCCGCAGAAGCTCAACTTGGTTGCGGCCATGATACGCGGCAAGAAGGTGGAGCAGGCTCTCGCCGAACTCGAGTTCTCGAGGAAGCGGATCGCCGGCGACGTCAAGAAGTGTTTGATGAGCGCCATCGCCAACGCCGAGAACAATCATCAGCTCGATCCAAATGACCTCGTTGTCAGTGAAGCCTGGGTCGGCAAGAACATGGTCATGAAGCGCTTTCACGCTCGCGGCCGCGGTCGTGGCGCTCGAATTTTGAAGCCCTTCTCCGAGATCACCGTGGTCGTGCGCGAAAAGCCCGCCGCAGAGGAGCGTAATTGATGGGTCATAAAGTCAATCCCGTCGGCCTCCGCGTCGGCATCAATCGCACTTGGGACAGCCGTTGGTTCGCCGGTCGCGCGGAGTACGGCAAGCTGTTGCATGAAGATATGGCGATGCGTCGCCACATCCTCGCCCAGCAACGCCAAGCCGGCATCGCCAAGGTCGTCATCGAGCGTCCGCACAGGAAGTGCCGCGTGACCGTCCACTCGGCGCGGCCTGGAATTCTCATCGGCAAGAAGGGCGCAGATATCGAGAAGCTCCGGGGCGAGCTTGCGCGCCTTACGTCGTCGGAGGTTCACCTCAATATCGTTGAGGTGAGGAAGCCCGAGATCGACGCCACGCTGGTAGCCGAGACGATTGCTCAACAACTCGAGCGTCGCGTGGCCTTCCGTCGTGCCATGAAGCGATCTATGCAGTCGGCCATTCGCCTGGGCGCTCACGGCATCAAGATCATCGTATCTGGCCGCCTCGGCGGTGCCGAGATCGCGCGCGTCGAGAAATACCACGAAGGTCGGGTACCGCTGCACACCCTCCGCGCCGACATTGATTTCGGCTACGGCCTTGCCAAGACGGCCTACGGCGTCATCGGCGTCAAGGTTTGGATCTTTAAGGGCGAGATCATGGAGCACGACCCGATGGCCTCCGAGCGCCGGTCGACCGAGGCGCAGGAAAGCGGTGGCGGTGGCGGTGGTGGCGGCGGTGGGCGTCCTCGCCGAGATGGCGACCGTGGTGATCGTGGCGGACGCCGTGACCGGGGCGACCGGGGCGACCGCGGCGGCGACCAGGCCTGAGCCCGGCTCCGAGAGGATTGAGGACACGTTCCAATGTTGCAACCGAAGCGAACGAAATACCGCAAGGCATTCAAGGGCCGCATTCACGGCGCTGCCAAAGGCGGTACGAGCCTCAATCTGGGCTCCTACGGCTTGAAGGCCATGGAGCCGGAACGCCTGACTGCTCGCCAGATCGAGGCGGCCCGTCGTGCCATCACGCGTCACATGAAGCGTGCTGGTCGCGTCTGGATTCGCATCTTTCCGGATGTTCCAGTTTCGAAGAAGCCGGCCGAGGTGCGAATGGGTTCCGGCAAGGGCTCACCCGAACTGTGGGTCGCTCGCGTTAAACCTGGACGCATCATCTTCGAACTCGATGGTGTCACTGAGAAGGTAGCGCGTGAGGCGCTGCAACTCGGTGCCGAGAAGCTGCCTATTAAAACCCGGATTGTGACGCGGGTGCTCTGACGGCGATATGATCGCCCGGGCATCAACGAGGAGACGAGAGGACCATGTCGCGCGCAGCGAAGTTCAAGGACCTGACGGTCGACCAGCTCGAGGACGAGCTCACCAAGCTCAAGAAGGAGCAGTTCAATCTGCGCTTCCAGCGAGCTTCGGGTCAGCTTGAGAACACGGCTCGGGTGCGTGTCGTGCGCCGCGATATCGCGCGGCTCATGACCATCTCGCGCCAGAAGCGCGCTGCCGGCCTGACGGCCTGACGCTGATACGAGGAAGAGTAGCCCATGCCGAAGCGCATCCTGCAAGGCGTCGTCGTCTCCGACAAGAATGAAAAAACTGTCGTGGTCGAGGTCGAGCGACGCTTTACACATCCGCTGTTCAAGAAGACGGTTCGCCGATCGAAGAAATATCATGCCCACGACGAGTCGAACGCCGTGAAGGTCGGCGAGCGCGTGTGGATCGAGGAGTGTCCGCCCATTTCGCGGCTCAAGCGGTGGGTGATCATGCGTCCACCCGCTTGAGTTGGGGCAGTGGCTTCACTCATGCGCGCCGCGCGGATGAGGGGCGCCTGCCGAGATGACAGTGGTTGCGCGGACAGGTTTGGAGCGAGAGGCGGCGCATGGCGCGGCGCGCTCGAATGAAGGGTAAGGGGATCGGTCGATGATCCAGATGGAAAGCAACCTCGACGTCGCCGATAACTCGGGCGCACGTCGCGTTCAGTGCATTAAGGTGCTGGGCGGCTCAAAGCGCAAATACGCGACGATCGGCGACACTATCGTCGTGACGGTCAAGGAGGCGATCCCGCGTGGCCGCGTAAAAAAAGGCCAGGTGATGAAGGCTGTGATAGTGCGAACCGCGAAAGGCGTCCGTCGACCCGATGGATCGCTGATACGCTTTGATCGCAACGCGGCCGTTCTCATAAACGCCAATGGCGAGCCGATCGGGACCCGCATATTCGGACCGGTGACTCGCGAGTTGCGCGCGAGAAAGCATGTCAAGATCATGTCACTTGCGCCGGAGGTGCTGTGATGGCCTCTAAGATCAAGAAGGGTGATCATGTCATCGTCCTTGCCGGCCGCGATAAGGGCAAGCACGGCGAAGTGATCGAGGTACGTCCAAAGGAGGGACGTGCCCTTGTGCGTGGTGTCAATATGGTGCGCCGTCATCAGAAGCAGTCGGGCACCAGCGAGGGTGGCATCATCTCCAAGGAGGGCCCGATTCAGTTGTCCAATCTCGCTCTCGAGGATCCGAAGGACGGCAAGCCGACCCGCATCGGGTTTCGCATGCTCGAGGACGGCAAGAAGGTGCGCTTTGCCAAGCGCTCGGGCGAGATCATTCCAGACAAGGCGGGCTGACCATGGCCGAGAAGGGTGACAAGAGCGCGTCGAAAGGCGGCGACAAGCAGGGCCAGAAGGGCGGTCCCAAGCCTGCGAAGGCGGGCAAGCCGGCAAAGGGTGCTCAGGCGAAGGCCGCCAAGGCTCCGTCCCAGCCGCGTCCCGCCGACTATCGTCCGCGGATGAAAGAGCACTACGAGAAAGTTGTGCGTGGTGCCCTGCGCGAAAAATTCGGCTACGGGAACCCGATGCAAATCCCGCGCCTTGAGAAGATCGTGCTCAATATGGGCGTCGGCGAAGCCGTTGCCGACCGCAAGAAGGTGGACAGTGCCGCCGGCGATCTCGCTTTGATCGCGGGCCAGCGCCCGGTCATTACGCGCGCCAGGAAGTCGATCGCAACCTACAAGCTGCGTGACAATATGGCGATAGGCGCCAAGGTCACGTTGCGCGGCGACCGTATGTACGAGTTCCTCGATCGTCTGGTGACGCTAGCGCTGCCGCGCGTGAAGGATTTCCGGGGACTTAACCCGAAGAGCTTCGACTCGCGCGGCAACTTTGCGTTCGGCCTCCGCGAGCATACGGTGTTCTACGAGATCGACTACGACAAGATCGATGAGACCTGGGGTATGGACGTCATCGTTTGCACCACAGCCGGCACTGACGACGAGGCGCGTGAGTTGCTTCGTGCGTTCAATTTTCCTTTCCGCAGCTAGGGCTTAACCTCAGCGAGCGCGGGTGCCTGTGTCGGCCCCCAAAGCGCAACTGATAAGTGGGTCTTGGAGGATCCGATGGCCAAGAAGAGTTCGATGGAGAAAAACGAGCGGCGCCGCCGTCTCGTTGCGCAGTACGCCGACAAGCGTGCCGCGCTCAAAGAGATTGCTAACGATACGAAGCAGCCGCCGGAACTGCGCTTCCAGGCTCGCATGAAGCTTGCAGAGCTGCCGCGAAACTCTTCGAAGACTAGGGTACGCAATCGCTGCGAGCTGACTGGTCGCTCGCGGGGTTACTACCGCAAGCTTCGGGTGTGTCGGAACCAGCTTCGCGAACTTGCGAGCCAGGGTCTGATCCCCGGCATGGTCAAGTCGAGCTGGTAGGGAGCGCGCTGCCATGTCTATGAACGATCCACTCGGCGATATGTTGACTCGCATCCGGAATGCGCTGGAACGGCGCCGACCGAAGGTGTCGACGCCGGCCTCGAATTTGCGTGGTCGTGTGCTCGACGTGCTGCAGGAGGAAGGGTATATCCGTGGCTACGCCCGGGTAGACCACCGCAGTGGCGTCAGCGAGTTCGAGATCGAGCTAAAATACAACAACGGCCAGCCGGCTATTCGCGAGATCAAGCGAATCTCGAAGCCGGGCCGTCGCGTGTATTCGCAGGTCAAGGGCCTGTCGCCGGTGGCCAACGGTCTCGGCGTGGCGATTCTGTCGACGCCGAAAGGCGTCATGACGGATAATCGGGCGCGCGACGAGAAGGTTGGTGGCGAAGTGCTCTGCAGCATCTTCTGATGCGGCGCTGCGGCTGGCTTCGCGAATGGGAATATTCCCCTTCGCTGGCGCCGGACCTGGATGTCGTTGACGAAGACGGGCGCTGTGGCCCATTGAGATCGAGAAGGTGACAATGTCGCGCATTGGCAAGAAGCCGGTACCCGTGCCCGCGAACGTGCAAGCCACGGTCTCGGGTCAGGAAGTAAAGGTCAAGGGTCCGAAGGGCGAGCTAAAGTTCGTCGTGCCTGAGTTGCTGAAAGTCGAGTCGGGTGCCGACGGCATTTCGGTTGCGCCGCGCGAGGAATCGCAGATGGCGCGTGCGATGTGGGGCATGTCGCGCACTCAGATCGATAATCTCGTGAAGGGCGTGGTGACGGGCTACAATCAGGCACTCGAGATTCACGGTGTCGGCTTTCGGGCTGCGATGAAGGGGAAAGACCTTCAGATGTATCTCGGATTTAGCCATGACGTGATTTACCCGATCCCCGAGGGCATCACGATCCAGCTCGACGGCCCGAAGAAAGATTCGATCGTCCGCATCTCGGGCATCGACAAGCAGAAGGTCGGCCAGGTTGCTGCGGAACTGCGCGCCTTCCGAAAGCCCGAGCCCTATCAGGGCAAGGGCGTGCGCTATGAAGGCGAGTTTATACTGCGCAAAGAAGGCAAGAAGAAGTGATCGAGGAGCGGCCATGAGCGCCCACAGCAAGCAGTTCCAGCAGCGCCGCGCCCGTGTGCGGCGAGCTCTCCGGAAGGTGGCATCCGATCGTCTGCGGTTGTCTGTGCATCGTTCGTCGAAGCACATCTACGCGCAGCTGATCGACGACACGAAGGGCATGACGCTCGTCGCGGCTTCCAGTCTGGATCGTGAACTCAAGGGGAATTTGCCCAAGGGTACTGATAAGGCGGCGGCTGCAGTCGTCGGCAAATTGATCGCAGAGCGTGCGGTCAAGGCCGGCATCCGCGAAGTCGTCTTCGATCGCGGCGCTTATAAGTTTCATGGGCGCGTCAAGGCTCTCGCCGATGCCGCTCGTGATGGTGGCTTGAGCTTCTGAGCCGAGCAAAGTTATGGCGGATCCGGTTCCGTATCCCGCGCCTGTCGGGTTGGGCGAGGGCTTGAACTGGAGCCGAGAGAGACCTGAAAGGAGCCCCGAGTGGCACGCAATCCTTCGAGAGACCGCGACCGCGACGACGATCGCAAGGGCGAGTTCGCGGACAAGTTGGTCGCGCTGAACCGCGTTGCCAAGGTGGTCAAGGGCGGCAAGCGCTTTGGCTTTGCAGCTCTGGTCGTGGTGGGCGATCAGGCCGGCCAGGTCGGTTTCGGTCATGGCAAGGCCCGGGAGGTTCCTGAGGCCATCCGCAAGGCGACCGAGGCGGCACGCCGCGCGCTGATCCGTGTGCCGATGCGCGACAAGCGCACTTTGCACCATGATAGCGTCGGCCATCATGGCGCTGGCCGCGTGTTGCTGCGTGCGGCGCCTCCGGGAACCGGCATCATCGCCGGCGGCCCTATGCGTGCCGTGTTCGAGATGCTGGGCGTTCGAGATGTGGTCGCCAAGTCGATGGGCACCTCCAACCCTTACAACATGGTACGCGCCACGTTCGACGCGCTCAAGGCGCAGGAGAATCCCCGCGCCGTCGCAGCCCGTCGCGGCAAGAAGGTTTCCGAGATCGTGTCCCGTCGTCGCGACGGCGCTGGTGAGGCGACCGAGGGCGCAGGCGAGACCGCCTGAGGCAGAGCCGGGACCTGTCTGGCCCCGGCGCCACTGTAGAGAATGCACGGACGAACAAGCCCACGAAGGTGACATGACATGGCAGATGTAAAGGCACCGTCGGGCAAGACCGTGACGGTCGAGCAGGTCCGCAGCGCCATTCGGCGGCCCGAGATCCAGACGCAGACACTGAAGGGGCTTGGCCTCAACAAGATCAGGCGTCGCCGTACCCTCCAGGATACCCCCGAGGTGCGCGGAATGATCCACAGCATCAGGCATTTGGTGCGTGTGGTGGAAAGCAAGGGCTAGTGTCCCGGCGGCTCGTGGATGGCCCTTGCGGCGACTTGGCGTAGAGCTTGGTCTGTCGAGCAAGCGTCCGATGGCCGGTTGCAGCGAGACGAAGGACGAGGAGTGGCGAGCATGCGGCTCAACGATATCAAGGACAGAGAAGGCGCCCGTAAGGCGCGCCTCAGGATCGGCCGCGGCATCGGATCGGGTGTCGGCAAGACGGGCGGTCGCGGCGGCAAAGGCCAGACGGCACGCTCTGGCGTCGCCATCGGCGGGTTCGAGGGTGGCCAGATGCCGCTCTATCGCCGCCTCCCCAAACGGGGCTTCACGCCTATCAATCGCCTCAAGTTTAACGAGGTCACGTTGGCCCGTTTGCAGGATGCCATCGATCGCGGTCGTCTCGATACAACTCGTACTGTCGACGTCGCAGCGCTCGTCGCCGCTGGTATCGTTCGCCGCCCTCTGGATGGCATTCGTGTAATCGGCACCGGTGAACTCAAGTCGAAAGTCTCTGTGAAGGTCGATCATGCAACGGCGTCGGCCAAAGCGGCGATCGAGCAGGCCGGCGGATCGGTTGAGCTGATCGTGAAGAAAGTGCTTGAGGCCGACGAGAAGAAGCGGGCCAAGACCGCCGCCAAGAAAGCAAAGACAGTTCATAGGGCTCCACCGCGCCGACCAATCTGTCGATGCGCTTACGAC
>LNDR01000212.1 GCA_001464755.1 Rhizobiales bacterium Ga0077524 | reverse complement strand
CATTAGGCGGACATCTAGCCGGCCGGCGCGCCTGTACTCAGCCAGGGGTGCTCAGGGCCAACCGCGCAGATGCGCTCGACGATGCGAGCAGGGCCGTCGAGCCGGACATGCTCGTAGGCAACGGGCACGAGCGACGGTGCGACCGCGCCAATCAGCTCTGCCGGCGCCAGGAGGAAATCCGGGTTCGATGGCCGGCCGAGACTGCCATTGCCGACCGCGAACGTCTCGTAGACGAGGAGACCATCGGCCGCGACTGCGGATACGATCGCTCCGAGGATCGGGCGCCAGAGGTAGCATGTCACGACTACGGCCGCGAACCGGGCAGGTGCGAAGGGAACGGGCCCCCCGTCCTCGAGGTCTGCCTCGATCAATGTGACTCGGGGATCGCCGACGTAGCGGGCCACCCCGGCGAGGCTCCGGTCCACGCCGACGACGGCCAGGCCACGGTCGAGGCCGAGGGCGATGTGCCGCCCGCCGCCGCAGGCGACGTCCAGCATTGTGCCGTCGCGCCGGGCGCCGCCGATGAAGCGCTGCACCCATGGCGACGGCCCAACTGCATCTGAACAGTGATCACGCATACTTGCTCGCGGTCCGCTGATTGTCATGTGGGGTGGTCCCGCCATATAAGGGCGCATGTCGCAAATCACCGCAACCCTCGGAGGGGCGAGCCCCGCCGCCAGCGCCGAGCTCACGCTCGTCAAGATGAACGGTCTCGGCAACGAGATCGTCGTGGTGGATTTGCGCGACTCCAAACGGATCTTGACCGCCGACGAGGTGCGCGCCATCGCGGCGACGCCTCAGTGGCGTTTCGATCAGATGATGGTCCTGCACGACCCGCGCACGCCAGGCACCGAGGCATTCGTGCGGATCTACAACACGGATGGCTCGGAGGCGGGGGCCTGCGGCAACGGTATGCGCTGTGTCGGCTGGCATGTCGCCGCGAGCAGTGGCCGCAAGATGCAGCGCTACGAGACGGCGGCCGGTGTGCTGGGAGTCGTTGTCGAGAGCATGGCGCGCATTACCGTCGATATGGGCAAGCCGCGCCTGCGCTGGGACGAGATTCCGCTGGCGGAACCGTTCCACGACACGCGTTGCATCGAGCTGCAGATCGGCCCGATCGATAGCCCCGTGCTGCACTCCCCGTCCGCGGTGAATATGGGCAACCCGCACGTGGTCTTCTGGGTGGACGACGTCGATGCGCACGATCTCGCCCGGCACGGCTCGCTGCTCGAGTTCCACCCGATCTTTCCCGAGCGCTCCAATATCTCGTTGGCGCAGGTGCAATCGCGGACGGCGATCCGTCTGCGGACTTGGGAGCGCGGCGCCGGCCTGACCAAGGCCTGCGGGACGGCTGCCTGCGCGGCGGCCGTCGCGGCCGCTCGCCTCGATCTCACGGGGCGCCGGGTCACGGTGACTGTGCCGGGCGGTCCGCTCGAGATCGAGTGGGGTGCCGACGGTCGGGTTCGCATGACGGGGCCAGCCGAACTCGAGCACACTGGCACCTATCGGCCCGGCCCGACGGGCCTTGCGCCTTCCAGGGCGGTGTGAGGCTGATATGACGGTAACGCGTGTCATCACGCTCGGGTGCCGGCTGAACGGCTACGAGTCCGAGGTCATGTCCGGGCAGGCCGAGGCCGCAGGTATGGGCGAGACGGTGATCGTAAACACGTGTGCGGTCACTGCGGAAGCCGTGCGACAAGCGCGCCAAGCCATCCGCCGTGCGCGGCGCGAGCAGCCGGGTGCCCGGATCGTGGTGACGGGATGCGCCGCCCAGATCGAGCCCGAGACGTTCGCGGGGATGCCCGAGGTCGACCACGTCGTCGGCAACGCCGAGAAGACCAGTCGCGCGACATGGGTTGCGCTGGCCGAAGGACGCCTGGAGCGGGTCAAGGTCGACGACATCATGTCGGTGCGCGAGACGGCGGGCCACCTGATCGACGGCTTCGGCACCCGGGCGCGGGCCTATGTGCAGGTGCAGAACGGCTGCGATCATCGTTGCACCTTCTGCATCATTCCGTTTGGTCGCGGGCCTTCCAGATCGGTTCCGGCCGGTGATGTGGTCGCCGAGATCCGTCGTCTCGTGGAGCGAGGCTACGGCGAGGTCGTGCTGACCGGAGTCGACATCACTTCGTGGGGCGGCGACCTGCCTGGGACCCCGACGCTCGGCCGCCTGGTGCGGCAGATCCTCAAGCACGTTCCGGAGTTGAAGCGCCTGCGCCTTTCGTCGATCGATCAGGTCGAGGCCGACGCCGACTTGATGGCGGCGCTCGCCGAGGAGGAGCGGCTGATGCCGCATCTGCATCTTTCACTGCAGGCCGGCGACGACATGGTACTGAAGCGCATGCGCCGCCGCCATCTGAGGTCCGACGCGATCGGCTTTTGCGCCGAGGCACGGCGCCTCAGGCCCGATATTGCGTTCGGTGCGGATCTGATCGCCGGCTTTCCCACGGAGACCGACGATATGTTCACAGGGTCGCTCGATCTGGTTGACGCGTGCGGCCTTGCCTATCTGCACGTCTTCCCCTACTCGCCTCGCAAGGGGACGCCGGCCGCGCGCATGCCGCAGGTCGCGCGGGGCACGATAAAGCAGCGAGCAGCGTTGTTGCGGGAGAAGGGTGACGCGGCGCTTGCCCGCCACCTGTCCATCCAGGTCGGACGGTCAGTCGAGGTTCTCATGGAGCGCGACGGGCTGGGCCGGGCCCCGGACTTCGCCGAGGTGGCACTGGACGGGCTGGCTCCGGGCTTGGTCGCGGCAGCGACAATCGGTGGCCACGACGGTCGCCGGCTCATCGGAAAGGTCGTGGCGTGAACGAGCCTCGAGAGAGGAAGCGCGGGTTCCTCGGACGCCTCTTCGGCGGCAGGGAAGCTGCGCCCGCCGAGGCGGAGCGGCCACACCTGGAGGTCGTCGCCGAGCAGCCGGCACCGACGGTCGAGCCTGAGGACCAACCCAGGCCGACCGAGGTCCAACGAGGCGGCGAGGCATCTGCCGGCGAAGCTGCGCCACCGGTCGCCATGCCGCCGTTGAATGAGGTTCCACCGGTCCCGGTCGCGACGGCGGCGGAGCCCGAGCCGACTGCGAAGGGGAGCTGGTTTCAACGGCTTCGGACGGGCCTTGCGAAGACATCCTCGCGCCTCTCTGAGGGCATCACGGCGATCTTCACCAAGCGCAAGCTCGACGCGGCGACGCTGGAGGATCTCGAGGATCTGCTGATCCAGGCCGACCTCGGCGTCGAGACGGCAACGGCAATCACCGATGCTATCGGCAAGGGTCGCTTCGAGAAGGGCATCTCGGCCGATGAGGTGAAGGAGATCCTTGCGACCGAGGTCGAGCGGGTGCTGGTGCCGGTCGCCAGACCGCTGTTGATCGACGCCACGCGTCGCCCACACGTGGTGCTCGTCGTTGGGGTCAACGGCACCGGCAAGACCACGACCATTGGCAAGCTCGCCGAGCGCTATCGTCGCGAGGGGCTGAAGGTGGTCCTGGCCGCCGGTGACACGTTCCGGGCCGCTGCCATCGATCAGCTGAAGATCTGGGGCGATCGCACCGGCGTGCCGGTCATCGCACGCGCCGTAGGGGCGGACGCATCCGGGCTGGCGTTCGATGCGTTGAAGGAAGCCAAGGAGCAGGGGGCCGACGTGCTCCTGATCGACACCGCTGGGCGGCTGCAGAACAAGCAGGCGCTGATGGGTGAACTTGAGAAGGTCATCCGCGTTCTGCGCAAGATCGATCCCTCGGCCCCCCACGATTGTGTGCTCGTCCTCGACGCGACGACCGGTCAGAACGCGCTATCACAGGTGGAGGTGTTCCGCGACAAGGCCGGTGTGACCGGCCTGATCATGACCAAGCTGGACGGGACGGCGCGTGGCGGCATTCTCGTCGCCATCGCCGCCAAGCATGGCCTCCCGGTACATGCGATCGGTGTGGGCGAAGGGGTCGACGACCTGCAATCGTTCTCTCCGAAAGATTTTGCGCGCGCTATCGCGTCGAGCTAACGGATAAGGGCTAGAAAGTGGAAACACGTGAGGTTTCACGAACCGAGGCCGAGCGCGGAAAAATGAGCGGCAAGCGTCACTGGTATCCGTTCAGCGCGGAGCAATCGCTGAACATCGCGAGCGAGATCGGCCCGCTCGTGACGATGTCTCGTTGCGACCACAGTGGTTGCCCTCGTCGCATCACTCATCGTCCTGAGACGCCCGCCGATCATGCCCTTCATCGCCGGTGCCGTGACCGTGACTTTCGGTGCGCTTACTCTGCTCACTGGCGATCCGAAATGGGTCCAGATCAAGGTGACAATTTTCAACTCGCTGGTGGCGATCGTCTTTTTCATCGGGCTGATACAACGGAAGTATTTCTTCGAGTTCGTGTTCGGAAAAACATTCCACTACAAGGAGGAGGGCTGGCGTCTGCTGACGCGCAATGCGGCGATCTTCTTCCTCGTCACCGCGTTGGCCAACGAGGCGGTTCGCCTTGGCTTTGCGACCGCCAGCATCCCGTGCCCGGAGGCGTGGACCTGGTTGATGCGCAAGCCGGTGCTAGATGGTCTCGACATCTGGATGATCTTCAAGCTGTTCATCGTCATGCCTTTGACGACGCTCTATTTCGTCTGGCAGGTTCGCTCGATGCAGCCCTACCGCCTGCCGGATAAGGCGGTCGAGCCACGGGTGCAGATCCAGCGGACGTAACAGTCGACGCCACGTGTTGTGTGAGCGCGTTGCGCAAAAGTGATCGGCCGTCGCAAGACAAGCGTCGCAATGGCGCCTCGCTGAAGAAAGACGATCCGGGAGCAGCATCATGGCCGAGCAGAACCCAACCGAGACTCCGGCCAAAGCCGATCCACGCCAGATTTGGAAGATCGTGATCGATCTGGGGCCTCTGCTCGTCTTTTTCGGCGCCTACGTCCTCGGCGACATCTATTGGGCGACGGGCATGCTCATGGCGGCCATGCTGCTCTCGGTGGTGGCGGCGCGTCTCGTGCTTGGCCATGTCTCGCCGGCGCTGATCGCGACGACCCTCCTTGTGGAGGGCTTCGGCGCGATGACGCTTTGGCTGCATGATCCAAGCTTCATCAAGATGAAGCCGACGATCATCAACTTGATATTCGCAGTCGTTCTGCTTGGCGGGCTGGCGATGGGCAAGTCGTTCCTCAAGCTACTCCTCGGCGAAGCCCTCCATCTCACGGATCAGGGCTGGCGGCTTTTGACGATGCGCTGGGCATTCTTCTTCGTTGGCCTGGCGGTCCTGAACGAGGTGGTCTGGCGTAACCTCAGTGAGGCGACGTGGGCGAGTTTCAAGGTGTTCGGAATCCTTCCACTGACGATGGTGTTTTTTGCTTGTCAGTGGGGCTTGATTCGCCGGCATTCTCTGCAAGTGGTTGAAGAATCTGACAAGTCAGCAAATCAGTGAGGTAGTCGGGTGTGTCAAGCTGATCGCAGCAGTTCATAATTCGTCAATTGCGATGGAACAATGAGCTTTGATTTTGAGGGGGTGAAAGCTACTTTCTCTAAAGCGAAGCATCTCCTTATTTGTTCGGCATCAAGCCGGACAGCAGTCGGGTGATGGGAACTCAGTGATGGTCAGCAGGTGACCCTGCTCCAACAAAAAATTGGATGACATGAAGCGCGAGCCCGGCATCGGACGGCTAGACCGTTCTCCAATTCATCTTCTCCATCGCGCCGGCCAGTGCGCAGGTGACGTGTTTCTTGGGGAGATCGGGGAATCGGATCTGACGCCCCGCCAGTACGCGGTCCTGCTGACGGTTTCTCAGAACGAAGGCTTGAGCCAGACACAACTTGTCGAGCGCACGGGTGTCGATCGCTCGACCCTGGCCGACATCGTGCGGCGCATGCTGAAGAAGGGACTTCTGCAGCGGCGACGGACGAAGGATGATGCGCGTGCCTATGCGGTGCGCCTGACAGAGGAAGGCTGGAAGGTGCTCAAGGCGTGCGAGCCTCTCGTGAAGCGTGTCGATGACCGCATTCTCGAGGTTCTCCCGCCCTCCAGCCGCGACCAATTCCTTGCTGATCTCGCGGTGATCATCGACAGCTTGGCTGCCGAACAGCAGCCGAGCCAGGACGAAAAACCCGATTAAGTCGTGGCAATCAGACTATTGGTAGATCCGTTCTTGCAGGTCATCGCTCGGTGCCGGCCTACGCGACAGCGTTGTCGCGGGTAATTCCGATAGCGGCAAGCCTCACGATCAGTCGCACCTGCTGCTCCAGCTCTGTGAGCGACCGTCCCCCGAGGCGGTTGTCCAATGCGAGAGCGACGATGCCGTGGACGGCGCCAAACAGGGCCCGCGCCGTGATGCCGCGTTGCCCGTTGGCATCAGGCACAAAGTCGGCGATCGCTGCCTCGATCACGCCGAGCAGGCGGTCCTGATCCTCGAGATACGAGGCTGGCGCATCGCGACCCTCGGGCAGGCGGTGCTCGAACACGGCTTCCCATCTGCGTTGATGGGCCAGCGCAAAATCCACATAGGCCATGGCAAGTCGCGCCAGTCGCTCCTCCAGGGAAAGCGTCCCGAGCACGACGCCGGCGCTGCCGATCGACGCGCCGAGCAGCGCGAGCGTCTCCGCGTTGACGGCGACCACGAGGCCATCGATGTCGCCGAAGAGATTGTAGAGCGTGCCGACGGCACAGCCGGCCTCCCGTGCGATGCGCCGCGCCTGTAATGCTGCGAGGCCCTCCATCTCGATCAGGGTGCCAGCCTTGGCGATCACCTCACCGCGCAACGTCTCCCGGTAACCCGTCTCGCTCATGACGATGCGTCCTCGTGCCAACGGTCCGGAGTGTGGGGCGTTCTGCTCCCGGCAGGATTGTCACGCAAGTGCCTCGTTAATGGCTCCCCGTCAACCGACCGTCAACCGTAGTGTTGCGCGGCAGAAAAACAAAGTTCACTTCGCGCTTGAACTGAGTTCACGGATGCGTTAGATTGCGTAGTGAACGAAGTTCATGTGCGGTTGAGCGCATGGCATCGCTTCCAGGGTGTGGAGATGGGTTAGTCGCGCCGCCCGCCTGCAACTGTCGGCATCGGCGCGCTACGAGGAACAGTCTCATGTTCAAAGCTCTATCGTACTTGATTCGGGGGGCGGCTGCCGAAGCCGAGGAGGTCGTGTTCGAGGCGAATGCCATTCGCATTCTCGAGCAGCAATTGCGCGATGCAGCCACCGCTCTCGAGCACTCGAGGCGGGAACTCGCGTGCGCCATGGCCCACCGTGCGTCCGAGGGGCGGGCCGTGGAAGCGCTCGATCAGCGCATCGCCGAGCTCGAGAAGAGCGCCGTAGCGGCGATGAACGCCAACCGCAACGATCTCGCCGAGGAGGCCGCAACGGTCATCGCAGCCGCCGAGGACGAGCGTTCCGATCGCCGAGCGGCCGCGATCCGCTTCGACCTCGATATCACGCGGTTGCGCCAGCTTGCGGACGACGGACGCCGCCGGCTCGGCGATCTCCGACGCGGCCTGGAGATGGCGCGCGCTCAGGAAGCGTTACGGCGGGCGGGTGCCAACGGCCGCCGGGCTCTCGCCACCGGAGCGGGCGCCCTTCGGGAGGCCGAGGCGACGCTTGCGCGCATCCGTGAGAGCCAAGGCAAGGCCGAGGATGTCGCCGCAGCCGCCGAGGAACTCGAGGCAGACGCGTCAGGCAGCGGCCTCGATCAGCGGTTGCGCGACGCGGGCTTCGGGCCCGGTCTGAAGACAAGACCAGCTGACGTCCTCGCCCGGCTGCGCCAACACCCAACGACCGGCGTATCGACGCCGTCCGCCGGCTCGACCAAGTCCGAGGCCCCTTGATGGCAATGAGGCGGCGATGCCGCCGAGAGCCGCATTCCACCCACTGAAAAGCACCCGATCCACCGATCCACTTTCAGCTAAAGGAGCATACCCATGGCCGGTCCCACTCTCGTCAGCCAGTCCGCCACGCAATCCACCCATACGAGCGCCTGGACGACGTTTTCCTATAGCCAGTTCGCCGTCGCCGCGTTCATGACGGGCCTCGGCATCTGGTTCCAGCCCGGCGACTTCCTCGTGAAGGGCTACATGGCGATGGCGAGCGTATTTCTCGTCGGCTCAGCCTTCACGCTTGCCAAGACCGTCCGCGACGATCACGAGGCGCGCCGGTTTGCCAATCGCATCGAGGAGGCGCGGACCGAGAGGCTGCTGATGGAGGTTGGGCGCTCCGGCTAGCGAGGCAGAGGTCGTCGTGGTGCGAGCCGCCTGCGCGAGGCGGTGGCGGACGGCTCGCCGCACAGCAGGACCTCGGTTGGCGCGCGGTAACGGATTGGTAAGCCTGTTGCGGCAGGCTCGAAGCCAGGAGCTGTCTGTGCGTCTGGAGCGTATTCAATGGTCGGGCACGTCAATCTTTGTCTGGATGAGATCGAGGCCGAGATCGCGGCAACCGATTTCTCGATCGTTGGTGCCCGGGCGCGCGAGATGATCGCTCAGCACATCGCCGGCATTCGCTATATCGTCGAAGCCGCGGCCGTCTCTGGTTCCCGCGCCGACCTTCAGGCCGCGAGCCGGATCGCTGCAGCCGTCGCGGCACGGGACCTTCCCATCGCCCTGCCGAACGCCGCCTAGTCGTCACTCCGTCGGGAAATGACAAAGGCGGGCTGCTTGCGCGGCCCGCCTCTATGCGTGTGCATATTTTGGGAAGAGCGTGCCTCAGGCAGCCTTCCGTTTCATCATCCCGCGCTCGATCATCGTCTCGGCGATCTGGATGGCATTGAGCGCCGCGCCCTTGAGCAGATTGTCCGAGACGATCCACATCACGAGGCCGTTCTCCACCGTCGCATCCTCGCGGATACGGCTGACGTAGGTGGCGAACTCGCCGGCCGCCTCGACCGGCGTGACGTAGCCGCCAGGCTCGCGCTTGTCGACGACGAGAATGCCCGGCGCCTCGCGCAGGATCGAGCGCGCGTACTCCGGCGACATCGGCGTCTCGAACTCGATGTTGACGGCCTCGGAGTGGCCGACGAACACCGGCACGCGCACGCACGTCGCCGTCACCTTGATCTTCGGGTCGAGGATCTTCTTGGTCTCGACCAGCATTTTCCATTCCTCTTTCGTGTACCCGTCTGCCATGAAGTCGTCGATCTGAGGAATGCAGTTGAAGGCGATCTGCTTCTGGAACTTCTTGGGCTCCATCTCCGTGCCCGGCACGTACTTGCCCTTGGTCTGGTGCCAAAGCTCGTCCATGCCTTCCTTGCCGGCACCCGAGACCGACTGATAGGTCGCCACGACCACGCGTTTGATGCGCGCGGCGTCGTGCAGCGGCTTCAGTGCGACAACCAGCTGAGCGGTCGAGCAGTTCGGATTGGCGATGATGTTCTTCTTGGTGTAGCCCGCGATCGCGTCGGCGTTCACCTCGGGCACGATCAGCGGCACGTCAATGTCGTAGCGCCACGCCGACGAGTTATCGATCACGACGCAGCCCTTCGCACCGATGCGCGGGCTCCACTCCTTAGAGACCGTGGAGCCGGCCGACATCAGGCAGAAATCCATTTCCGAGAAGTCGAACTGCTCGAGATCCTGGCATTTGAGCGTGTCGTCGCCATAGGAGACCTCGACGCCGAGGGAGCGGCGCGACGCGATGGCATGCACCTGGTCAGCGGGAAACTTCCGCTCGGAGAGCACGTTCATCATTTCCCGGCCCACGTTGCCCGTGGCGCCGACGACTGCGACCTTGTAGCCCATCCTTATGCCTTTCAGGCTCCCTCGCGGCGAGGCGGACGGACTGCCGCCCAGCCCCCTCGGCACGAATGTTCCGCGAGCCGCTGAGATAAGCGCATTGGCTGGGTCTCGCAAGCGCCAAGAGGTCGAAAGGCAAGGCAAAAATGCAACTTCGGAGCCCCGCGAGTCCGCCATCGACCTGCCGCCATGCGCGGTCCCGCAGGTGACGTGGCGCCACGCATGACGACAAGGCGCCCTATAGATTGCGCAAAAGCGTGTCTCGGCGCTTGCGTCTGGCGGCGGCTCTGCCTAGTGTCCGCCCCGCGCGCGCCCTTCGTCTATCGGTTAGGACGGCAGCCTTTCACGTTGCAAAGGCGGGTTCGATTCCCGCAGGGCGCGCCAACATTCCCCGTATCACGCCAGCTCTCTTGCATGCCGAAGACAAGAATGTGTGTGAAACTCCTCAGCCCCTCGTCTCGGCGATGCCCCAGCCGCTCGAAGACGCTGGTCGAAGACGGTATGACGAAGGTTCGACGCAAGCCGGCCAGGCCGGAAACACCGTTTCGGATTGAGCTGTCAACGTTCACCATTTCGGGATAAGCAGAAGTCCGTCGAATGACATGGGCTTTGAATCTGTAGCGCCTATTTCTACGCTCACGATATCACCCGTTGTAAGCCGACACGTTCCGAGCCGACGTGATCCCAACTCTTTACGCTCCTCCTGCGAGAAGGAGCCTGTTTGGGCTTCGCCGCATGAGAGTTTGTAGCTCAGTGAGCGGGTAAGGCCTGCCCTGGGCACATCAAGCAGGTGGACCTCGAAATCGCCGGTTCGTTCCACCGTCAG
>LNDR01000211.1 GCA_001464755.1 Rhizobiales bacterium Ga0077524 | reverse complement strand
GAGTGGCGCAGCGAGTGTGTTGGCAGGCGTGCAACGTCGCCGACGGCGCTTGCGCGACGCCTCTCCGGCATCGGCTGCGCGGCGGACTATAGTGGTCGCCGTCCCGTTTGCAACCGGAACGCTAGCGACGTTTCGGACGGTGAGCCACCCAGCAACGAGCCGCAGTGACGCGGCGCCTCTCGTCCACTATAGAAACCCGCCTTTCATTCCAAGCCTGCGACGGAGCTCCAGACCTCATGTCCGCCGACCCGAACCTCATCGACCGTCTCGAGCGACTAGCGGCCGCCTTGGAGCGGATGGCTCCCCCACCCGCACCCGCGATCGACTTCTCGAGCGCCGAGGCATTCGTCTGGCAGACGGCTCCAGAGGCCTTCATTCCAGTGCCCCGCGTCAACCGGCAGCCGTTGGCGCTGCTCAAGCGCTTCGCCAAGGGCTTCCCTGCCAATAACGCGCTCCTTTGGGGCGCCCGCGGCATGGGCAAATCGAGCCTCGTCAAGGCGTCCCACGCCGACGTGCGTTTGCGCCTCGGCAAGAAACTCGACAAGGACGATCTGAAGCTCGTCGAGATCCACCGCGAGGACATCGATGCGCTACCTCGCTGTCTCTCTCATATGCGCACCGCGCCGCATCGATTCATTGTCTTCTGTGACGACCTGTCCTTCGATCACGACGACACGTCCTACAAGTCCCTCAAGGCCGTGCTCGAGGGCGGCATTGAAGGCCGTCCCGACAACGTCCTCTTCTATGCCACCTCTAACCGGCGGCACCTTATGCCGCGCCACATGATGGAGAACGAGCGCTCGACGGCGATCAATCCATCCGAGGCGGTCGAGGAGAAGGTCTCTCTCTCGGATCGCTTTGGCCTCTGGCTCGGCTTCCACAATGGCACGCAGGACCAGTACCTCGACATGGTGCGCGGCTACGCGGCTCACCACAAGCTGGCGATCGAGGACGACGAGTTGGTGCGCGATGCACTCGAATGGAGCGTCACGCGCGGCGGCCGATCCGGTCGTGTCGCCTGGCAATACATCCAGGATCTCGCTGGCCGCCTGGGCGTCATCCTCTGACGTCGCCCTCTGCCAAGCCATAACCAGGTGCCGTGGATCTCACGGCACCAAGGTGGCATCCTGGTCGAGCACGGCACCGCACTCGCCTCCGGGCCACAATCGCCTGAGCGCAGTCGCGAGCGGACTGAGTACTGCCAGCGCCGCCAAGCTTGGAATTGTGGCCCATCCCCGAGACGGTGTGATGATCAGGTTCTGCGCCTTCAGCCGCGACATCAGCCGGCTCATGGTGTCCGGGTTCAGTGCCAGATAATGTGCCATGTCCGTGCGCGAAAGCGGCAACTCGATCGAGCATCCCCCCGCGGTCCGATTGCCAAATCGCAACGCCAGTTCGACCAGCAGCGTCGCCACCCGTTCCTCGGCCGTGAGTTCATTGAGCATAATGGCATGTAGTGCCGTCCGCGCCGCCAGTCTTGCAAAGGCCGTTGTCATCATCTTATCGCCCAGCGCCACCGAGGTGCCATCCGGCGTCGCTCGATAGAGCGTCGCAGGTGTCGCGGCGGCAAGGCTTATCGCATTCAATGGCGGCGCCGCATCGCGCGAGAACACGTCCCCCGGAAAGAGCAGCACTGCCACGCGGCTTCCGCCCTCGGGACGCGGCGACTGCACGACGACACAACCGCGCTCGACTCGCACGATCTCGTTGATCCCGATCCGCTCTAGCGCCAAGCACTGCCCGCGCCGCATCTGTAAACGCCCGCCCGCCGCGCCGCGCAGAACTCCGTCATCCCGTGCAGGATTGCGTGCGAGCCTCGTCATCGAGCGGATTTTCCTTGGATTCATAGCGGAGCAGCTTGGCCGCGTTACGGGCGTTCAACCTGCGCCCGGCAGCACCTCAAGCTCTTGAGGAAGATCAAGGGCCGCTTGGCATCACCGTCAAGCGCGGCCAGCCGCATCCTAGACCCTGATCAAGGTTTTGCAGACTGACGGTCGTCAGCCACGGTCGGAAATCTGATCGGCTGAAAGAAACGTGATCGCCAACTCCAGGTGGCAAACGTACGGTTGGGCAGCCGCAAAGTATTCGAGGTCCGCATTCGCCCGGATCAGCTTGCGCATCATCGCCGAATAGCCGATCGCAATGGTGCCGCGACCCAACTCCACCCGCGACAAGCACGCCGCAGGTGTCGCCCTTCAAGGATCACCCCGCAGATGGACCTGACCCGAGAGTCCGGCACTGGGTGGCATTCTGCGCTAAGGCGCTATGTCATTGTCTCTGCCGTAGCCAACCTGTTTTGGGAAGTTCTGCACTTTCCCCTCTACACATTCTGGAGATCGAGCACGTGGGGACAAATCGCATATGACGTCGCCCATTGCACGGCAGGCGACGTGATGATCGCGACGTTGACGCTCGTGGCCTCTCTCGTTCTGATCGGCCGACCGGCATGGCCGTTCGCGTCTTTTGGCGAGGTCGCAGCTCTGACGATTACGGCTGGTGTCGCCTACACGATCTACAGCGAATGGATCAACGTAGTGATGCGCAAGAGTTGGACTTATGCTCCGATCATGCCCGTCCTCCCGCTGACCGGCACCGGCCTCTCGCCACTCTTGCAATGGCTCGTGGTGCCTTCCCTGGCACTGTACTACGCCTCGAGAGTGCGCCGCACATAAGGGCGGACTCCGATCCTCCCCCTAAACTGCCTTCTCCTCAAACCCCGTGAAAGGCGACGGGATTCTCTGGATTGCCTCCACGCACTTGGCGAGCCGCGCCTCGTCCTCTTCCGCCCCGATCTGCAGCAGAACTGTGTCCGCCGAGCCGCCGTAGCGTTTGGCGATCGCCTCGGGCAGCGCTTCGTAGTCGACCACGGTCGCAAAGAGGTCGATCAGCTCTTCGGGAATCTGCTCGGCCATCTCGCTCCAGCGTCCCGCGCGCGGCAGCGGGTTCACCTTCTCGCCAAGCCATTCCATATCGTGGAGCCGCAGCACGTCCCAGTAAGCACGCGTCGAGCAGTAGAACGCGATTCGAAATCGGACGTAGGCGCGCGCCTTGGCCACCGTCTCTGCATCCTTTCCCGTGCCGATGAAGCCATAGCCGCCCGCGATCACCTCGACGTTCCCGCGTTTGCGCTCGGCCTTCGCCAAACCTTCGGAAATGCGCGCGATGGACACCTCGTCGAGATAGCGCCGCGTCGAGAACGGATGCAACCGAACCCCATCCGCAACCTCGCCGCCGAGCTTCAGCATCGCCGGACCGACCGCCGCGATCGATACCGGGATTCGCGGCAAGCCGTTGGGTTTCGGCGAGAAGTTCGGTGTCACGAGCGTCAGGTTGTAGGTGTCGGAATGGAAATCGATCGGAGTTTCGGTCTCCCACGCGTGCCAAACCGCGCGCATGGCGGCGATGTAGTCGCGCATGCGCGGCGCCGGCGGCGTCCATGGAATACCAAAGCGCCGCTCGTTGTGCTGTTTCACCTGCGCGCCAAGCCCAAGGTAGAATCGACCCTTGGACGCGAGGTGCACGTCCCACGCGTTGTGCGCCATGATCGTCGGCGAGCGGGGAAAGGCCATCGCCACCGCCGTGCCGAGCTGAATGCGGTCCGTCACCAGCGCCGCCGCCGCCAGCGGTAGGAACGGCCCGTGCGCGTTCTCAGCAGTAATCACCGAGTCGAAGCCCGTCCGCTCGGCGAGTTGCGCCACGGCCTGAGCGGCCTTGAGGTCGTTATTCGGAATTTGTGTGATGACGCGCATTCTTGTTCCCTTTTATCCCCCTCACGGTGTCTGGCTTCAGCTTGCCTCCGACCCGTGTCGGACTGACGCCCAGACACGCGCCTCTCCCAATCAGAACCGCCATTGCACGGGCTCGGCGCCCGCGATCGGCGAGCGGAATGTCGCGATGCTCGTCCCGGCCAGATTGCCCATGTAGACGGTTCTCAAGTCCGGCCCTCCGAACGCCACGCTAGCAATGTTGCGCAGGGACCGTCGCGCGCCGATCTCGATGTGCGCCCGCCCACGCCGACCGGAATGGAAATAGTCCTCCGCAAACGCAACGTCCGCCGGATCGGAGTCGTCCAGGATCAACGTGCGCCGCCCGCTCGTCTCGATCCGGATAAGCCGGTTTGCGCAAACGCATGCGACCCACACCCCGCCTTCGCAATCGAACGCGAACCCATCCGGGAACTCGCCCGGCCCGAACGCGTGCACCGTCTCGCGTTTACCGAGCTCCCTGCCCTTGACGGGAAACCGCGAAATGCGCTTGGCACACGTCTCGTTGACGTAAAGCCACTGCCCTGTCGGGTCGACGCGGCACTCGTTCGTAAAGCCGATACCGTCGGCCACAATGTGGGCATTGACGCCGTCACGCCGGACGATGAAACCATCGGCATGCCCGGGATGAAACGAAATTTCCCTCGGATAGGCCCTGGTGGAGACCGAGATCCACTCGACACCCGTTTTGTCGACGCCGACGAAGTTGCACACGCGCAGCAATTCGCCGTCTGCCTCGAAGACGTGCGGATAGAGCCGCCAGTCCTGGTCGAGCCGCCACACGCCGCCGGGAGGTCCGAGATTGGCCAGCAGGAACTCGCGCCCCGCCGTCATCGCCACACCATTCGGCAGAAAACCCGGAGGCGCGCCTACGATCTGCCGCTTTGGCTTCCCTATCTCCGCGATGCCCGCATGGTGATCGCCGACGAAAACCTCGCCCTTGGCCGTTGTCAGCACGCACTCGGGCCGCGCCAGCCCCTCGCCGACCCAGGAAACGGCGGACAGTGGTATGAGCGGTGTCTCGGCCATGGGTAAGTCCTCGCGTGTGATCATCGTCGGTAGCCAGGATGGGCCGAAGCCGCGGCCCACGTCCAGGGCTAGTGCCCGCGCCATCAGTGCCACGACCACGATGCGACCATGATATTGCCCGGTCGGCCACACCGAGGCAGCATGGCTGCGACGCACCCGTCCAGCCCGCATGGAGCCCGTGAGATGAGCGACCGCCTGCAGATCGCCGAGCTGAAGGCGTTCGTCTTCCGCGCGCCGCTTGCCGCACCCGTTCAGACGTCGTTCGGACTGATGCTTGATCGCCCCATGGTCCTGGTCCGCGCCACCGATCGTGATGGGGTCGTGGGATGGGGCGAGGTCTGGTGCAACTTCCCCGCCGTCGGCGCCGAGCACCGCGCGCGTCTCGTCGCCAGCATCCTCTCGCCACTCGTCACGGCACAGTCCTTCGACAACCCCGCGGACGCGTTCCAGAAACTGACTGCCGCAACCGCCGTAATGGCGATCCAATGCGCCGAGCCCGGCCCCTTTGCGCAGGCCATCGCCGGCATCGACACCGCCCTGAATGATCTGTGCGCCAGACGCGCCGGGTTGCCTCTATGGAAGCACCTCGGCGGCAAAAACGGCCGCGTCGCAGTTTATGCCAGCGGCCTCAATCCAACGGAGCCTGAACGGCTTGCGGCCCAGAAGCAGGCTGCCGGCTACAATGCGTTCAAACTGAAGATCGGTTTCGGCCGGGACCGCGACATCGGCAATCTGAAGGCCCTGCGCGATCATCTCGGCGGCGACGTGCGCCTGATGGTGGATGCCAATCAGGCTTGGAGCATCAAGGACGCGCTGGCCATGCTGCCGGCACTCGCCGAGTTCGATCTGGACTGGCTCGAGGAGCCGCTCCGCGCCGACCGTTCGTGGCACGAATGGAAGAGGCTCGCCTCAGCGACGTCAATTCCGATCGCGGCTGGCGAGAACGTGATGGGCACCGATGCCTTCGCCGCGGCCATTGCCTCCAAGGCGCTCGGCGTTGTCCAGCCGGACCTCGCAAAATGGGGCGGATTGTCGGCGTGTCTCCCCCTGGCGCGAAGCGTCATGACCGCCGGCCTGCGCTTTTGCCCGCATTACCTCGGCGGCGGCATCGGCCTCCTGGCCTCCGCCCACCTTCTAGCGGCAGCCGGCGGCGACGGCGCCCTCGAGATCGACGCCAACCCCAATCCCTTGCGCTCGGAGATCGCACGCGTCTGCGGGACAGTGGCCGACGGCCATGTCGAACTCGGCGATGCCCCCGGCTTGGGCGTCGAGAACCCCCTGCTTGCGATCGAGCCGTTCAGTGTCGCCGTCACCGCATGAGACACCTATGGCGACCGAGGCCCTGGCATCCGGGCCGGCGGTCGCATAGCTTCGGGCAAGCTCCCAACCGAGGCCCGTCATGACCGCCGACCAGTACCCCCGCTTTGATACTCTCGCGCTCCATGCCGGGCAGCGGCCCGACCCGGCGACCGGCGCGCGCGCCGTGCCGATTTATCAGACCACCTCTTTCGTGTTCGAGAGCACCGAGCACGCAGCCGGGCTTTTCAATCTCGAGCGCGCCGGTCACATCTACTCGCGCATCTCAAACCCGACGGTGGCCGTGTTCGAGGAGCGCATAGCGGCCCTGGAGGGCGGCGTCGGCGCCGTTGCCACCGCAAGCGGACAGGCTGCCCTCTTCCTCGCCATCTCGACCTTGATGGGTCAGGGCGCCCACATCGTTGCCTCGAGCCGCATCTACGGCGGCACGCACAACATGCTCGTGCACACCCTGCCACGCTTCGGGATCACGGCGACACTCGTCGATCCCCGAGCGCCACGATCGTTCGCCGAGGCGATCAAGCCGGAGACCCGCCTGATCATTGCCGAGACACTCGGCAATCCCGGCCTCGAGGTTCTCGACACTCGTGCCGTGGCCGACGTGGCGCACGCCGCCGGACTTCCGCTGATGATCGATTCGACGTTCTCCACGCCCTACCTCAACCGCCCGTTCGAGTGGGGCGCCGACATCGTCATGCACTCGGCGACCAAGTTCATCGGCGGCCACGGCATCGCCATCGGTGGTGTCGTCGTCGATGGTGGCCGCTTCGACTGGTCCGCTTCGGGCAAATTTCCGACCCTGACCGAGCCCTATGCCGGCTACCACGGACTCGCTTTCGCCGATGAGTACGGACCCGCCGCCTTCATCACGCGGGCGCGAGCCGAGGGCCTGCGCGACTTCGGCGCCGCGATGGCTCCGCAAACGGCGTTCTATCTGCTGCAAGGACTGGAGACATTGCCGGTTCGTATGGCCCGCCACGTCTCGAACGCCGAGACAATCGCCAAGTCACTGGCCCAGCACCCGGCCGTCGCCTGGGTGAAATACCCTGGCCTCGAAAGCCACCCCGATCACGCCCTCGCAAGGAAGCAATTCCCTCGCGGCGCCGGCGCCATGATGAGCTTTGGCGTGAAGGGCGGCCGTGCGGCGGGCGCCAAGCTGATCGAGCGCCTGCGCGTCTTCTCGCACCTCGCCAATGTCGGAGATGCGAAGTCGCTGGTGATCCATCCTGGCTCGACGACCCATCAACAGATGAGCGCCCAGGAACTGGCCGCGGCAGGTATCGGCGAAGAGTTGGTCCGCCTCTCGATCGGCCTCGAGGATCCGAAGGACTTGACGGAGGATCTCGACCAGGCCCTCAAAGCCTCGCAGAAGGGCTAAGCCGATGCAGCTCACCGTCAACGGCAACACCGCTTACGCCGCCACCGGCGGACGCGACTTCGACCCCGCTCGCCCCACCATCGCTTTCATTCACGGCGCAGGTC
The DNA here is from genome assembly GCA_001464755.1 of Rhizobiales bacterium Ga0077524. Taxonomy (GTDB): domain Bacteria; phylum Pseudomonadota; class Alphaproteobacteria; order Rhizobiales; family Hyphomicrobiaceae. The sequence goes on along the minus strand of LNDR01000211.1, from coordinate 2,846 downwards.
TCGATCACACCTGCTGGCAACTCCAGAGCCGCTGGTTCGCGTGGCACGGCTGGTCGGTTATTGCCGTCGATCTCCCAGCTCATGGGCGCTCCGAGGGCCCACCGCTCGAAAGCATCATGGCGATGTCCGATTGGATACTCGCCGTCATGGATACGGCAAAGATCGAGAAGGCAGCGCTCGTCGGCCACTCCATGGGTGCTGTCATCGCGTTGGAGACGGCCGCGCGCCGGCCTGAGCGAGTCACCGGCCTCGCCCTGTGTGGCATCTCGTCGGCGATGCCTGTCCACCCCACGCTGCTGACGGCCGCGATAGAGGCGCCAGATCGTGCCTACGACATGATGACGAGCTGGTGCTTTGCCAATCCAGCCAAGCTCGGCGGCAACACGGCGCCGGGAATGTGGATGACGGGCGGCGCCCGCATGCTCCTCGGTAAAGGCCGCGACGGGGCGCTCGCTGCCGATCTCTCTGCCTGCAACGCCTGGACGACAGCCACCCAATCCGCCGCGAAGGTGGCCGCACCTACGCTCCTGGTGCTCGGCGACGGAGACGTGATGACCCCCGCCCGCAAGGGCCAGGAACTCGCCAAGCTCATCGCGCACGCGAAATGCGTTACCCTCGCCGCCTGCGGTCACATGATGATGCAGGAAAAGCCGGACGCGACACTCGATGCGCTCGTTGCGCACTTCGGCAGCAGATCCCTAAATCAAGTCGACCAAACCTGACGGAGCCCCGATGCCGACTGCCCGAAACCTCTGCTCGCCCAATGTCTCCCTGAAGCGCCTGGTATCGAAGCCGTCGACACGCTCGAAGGGCGGCATCGTGGTGACGCAGAACCGCATCGCCTCCGAGGTCGGCGCACGCGTCCTGAAGGAAGGTGGCAACGCCATCGACGCGGCCATTGCAGCAGCCTTCGCCGTAGGCGTCGTCGAGCCATGGATGAGCGGCATCGGCGGCGTCGGCGCGTTGCTCCACCGAAACGCACGGACAGGCGCAATTACCGCAATAGACTTCGGTGGTCGGTCCCCAAAGGGCCTTCGCATGGAGGACTTCCAACTCGCCGGCGGCAAGGACGAGCAAAATCTCTTCGGCTGGCCCTCCGTTGTCGGCAACGTCAACACCGTCGGGCCCAGGGCCATCGTCGCCCCCACTCAACCGGCCGGACTGGCACTCGCGCACCGGCTGCTCGGTTCGAAACCTTGGAGCCGCCTCCTCGCCCCGGCCATCGACCTTGCCGATACCGGCCTCGTCGTCGATTTTCACACGACGTTGATGGTCGCCAATGCCATCGCCGATCTGCAGAAGGACCCTGGCTGCAAGGACCGCTTCCTTCGCAGCGGTTTGCCCCCTATCGCTCCCGCGCCACAAACGGGCCTCGAGGTGTTGCGCTTGCCGTGCAAGGTCCTCGCGCGCACCCTGAAAGCCATCGCCTCCGATGGTGCCGAGGTCATGTACAAGGGCCCCCTCGCCCGCGCCATGGCCGAGGACGTCCAGGCGATGGGCGGCTATCTCTCGACCGACGACCTCTCAGCTGTCGCCCCCTTGGAGCGCGAGCCTCTGTCGCGCAGCTACCGTGGCCACACCCTGACAGTGCTGCCCGAGCTGAATGGCGGCCCGACCCTCCTCCTCGCCTTCGACCATCTGGCCAAGCACGGCGGCACCCCCGGCAGCGCACCCGACGGCGATCGCTTCCTTGCCTATGCCAAGGCGCTCGATTTTGCCTGGAAGGATCGTTTCGGGCGAATGGGCGATGCAGGCGAGCGCGGCCTCCCCACGTCCACGACACACCTCTCCGTTATCGATGCCCAGGGCAACATCGTCACGCTCACGCAAACTCTGCTCTCGTTGTTTGGCAGCCGCGTGGTGCTGCCGCAGTCCGGCATCCTGATGAATAACGGCATCAACTGGTTCGATCCGCGGCCCAGCGGCCCGAACGGCCTTGCCCCCGACAAGCGCGGCCTCTCGAACTACGTGCCGACCATCATGGAGAAGGACGGCCTCGCGGTCGGTATCGGCGGTTGCGGCGGCCGGCGCATCATCCCGGCCGTGTTCCAGCTTCTCGCCCAGATGGCGGACTTCGGCTGGGACCTCGACCGCGCCTTCCACCAGCCTCGCATCGACGTCTCCGGCGGCGCTGCGGTCAGCGTCGACCGCCAACTCCCTGCGGAGACGAAAGCAAAGCTCGCCACCGCATTCGATACCGTCGAGGTCGACGCGCTGCCGCATCCGGTCAACTTCACGATCGCCGGTGCCGTGCGCCGCTCGGGCGCCGACAACGAAGGCGCGACCGAGCCACAACAGCACTGGAGCGAAGCCGTCGCCGAGGACGAGATTTAAGAGAGACAAGCCGAAACATGACAGCACAATCCCCGAAGGAGGCCCCATGGCACTGAAGATCGAGCAGATCGCGGCAAAGAGTGTGTTCGACCCGCCCGCCTACACCCAGACCATCAAGGTGACAGGGGCTCAATCCATCATCCTGATCTCCGGTCAGGTCGACTACGACGCCAAGGGCAGCGTCGGCCACCCCGGCGACTTCGCAGCCCAGGCCCGTGCTACCTTTGCCTCGCTCAAGGCCCAGGTCGAGGCGGCGGGCGGCACCGTCGCCAACATCGTCAAACTCAACACTTACCTCATCGACCTCCGCCACCGCGGCGAGCTGGCGGCGATACGCGAGGAGGTCCTCGGCAAGAAGGCTCCGGCCTCGACGCTCGTCGGCGTTACCGCGCTCGCCATGCCCGGATGGCTGATCGAGGTCGAAGCCATCGCCGTCCTTTAATCCCAGCAACAGGAGACAACAATGTCGATCACAGACCCGAACAAAACCATCCTGACCGGCGAAAACCCAT
>LNDR01000210.1 GCA_001464755.1 Rhizobiales bacterium Ga0077524 | reverse complement strand
CGCTGACACTGAGATAGGTGGCGATCCGGGGCGTTCAAGGCCCCAATCTATCATCCCGGTGACAAGCAACGGGATGACATGGGTGAGGGCCGATCAACCAGCCAGCACCTCCCGCAGCGCCTTGTTGTAGGCGGCGGGTTGCTCGTACATGACCCAGTGCCCGGCATCCGGAACCGTGCGCGTGACGAGTTCCGGATGGCTCTCGCGGATGACGTCGTAGCGCGCCTCGATGGACGGCCCAGCCGTTTGATCCTCGGCGCCCCAGACCGCCTTCACCGGGATCTGGACCTCAGGCAAATGCTGGGCGATCTCGGGGATGCGCGCAAACGGACGCGAGCGGAAGCGGGCGCAGCGAATGTTCTCGGACTGGAGATAGACGGCGAGTTGATCGATGCGAGAGTGGACCTCCATGCGCTCTTCGTCGGTCATGCCCTCCATCTCCCGTGGCATTTCCTTGCCGGGGCCCTGGGGAAGGCCGAGCGCCGCGGCTCCTGTCAACGTGAAGTCGGCGACATGATCCTGCAGGTGCAGAAGGGCGTGGGTCGAGACATGGGCACCGAACGAAAAGGCCACGACATGAGCGCGCGCCTCCCGGGGTATGAGGGTCTTGAGGCCCAGCGCCAGCATGGTTCCGCAGGTCGCCGGGATCTGCGGCACCGGCGGCATGTCGCTGTCGCCGAGGCCCGGCATATCGACGGCCCAGACCTCGTAGTCGCGCTTCAAGTCTGGGATCTGCTTGATCCAGTGGGTCCACGATCCCGAGCCGCCGTGCACCAGGACGATGGGGCGGCCCTTGCCCCAACGCCGCCAGACGAGGTCGCCATCGCCGCACGGGGTCTTGACGACCTCGGCATCAGAGGCGATCTCAGCAGCGATTGCCTCGGGTGCAAGGCCGCTTGAAAGAAGCTCGGCGAGCGGGTCGTTCGGGGTCATGGAAATCCGTTTTGCGATGAGGATGGCTGGCGCCATTATCGTTAGAGGCGGGTCCCGGGATCAAGCGTCACGAATCTATGGCGCGGCGGGGCTGAAAATGCCGACCCATCCGCAGGCTCAATCAGAAAGGCTCCGCGACACCCATGAAACCGATCGATCCAGCGACTGCCTCACCCGAGGTGAAGGCCGTGTTCGACGATATCAAGGCCACCCGGAAGGTCAACGAACTCAACAACTTCTGGCTCCACCTCGCGAACGAGCCACGCATGCTGAAGCACACCTGGGAAAGCTTGAAGGCGATCATGGGCAACGGCGCCCTCGATCCCTTGACCAAGGAGCTGATCTACGTCGCTGTCTCGGTCACCAACAACTGCGAGTATTGCATGGCATCGCATTCGGCGGCAGCGCGCGCCAAGGGTGCCACGGAAGCTCAGCTCAACGAGCTTTATGCGGTCGTTGGGCTCGCCAACATGACCAACCGGCTCGCCAATGCCTACAAAGTGCCCGTCGACGAAGCCTTCAAGAGGGACTGAGGCGGCCGGCGTTCGCAATTCGGGAGATTCTCGTCCGCAGGAGATCATCAATCGGAGCATTTTGGGCGGCGGTTGCCTTGGGATTGCCGCTAGCGACGACTAGACTGCGGATAACTACGCGCTTGCAGTTGACATGAACCACTGGGCGCGTTCGGTGCTCTCGATACGCGTACATCGGTTGCGCCGGGATGGTGCAGCAGGCAGGGCGCGAAGGCCAAGCAGACGGACAGCATGGCGGACAACAATCAGCCGATCGAGTGGTATCTGGCGCGAGACGGGCAACAGCACGGCCCCGTGTCGGATACGGAGCTCAAGAAGATCATCGAGCTCGGCTATCTCCGGCCGACCGATCTCGTCTGGCGCGAGGGCATGGCCGAGTGGGCAACCGCGGAAACGGTCCTCGCCCTGACGCGACCGTCTCCGCCACCAGCACCCGCGCCGGTGCCGCGCGATGGCCGGCCTGCTCCCCATCAAAACGCGGTCACCGTCGACGCCAATCGACGACCAACGCCGCAGGCAAGAGGCGAGCCCGAGCCTGCGGGCGCCGGGTATCCCGCCGCCGGCATGTCGGCGGGCGGGCACCCGGGTGCGCCGCAAGGCGCTGCACAACAACGCGCCCCGCAGTCAGGCGGACAGCATTCCCAGGCGCCACATGGCACGCCCGGCTATCATGGGTATGGGCAGCAGCCCGGTAGTTCAGCCGCAGGGCGGGGGCCAGTGCCTGCGCCCGTCAGGCCGGAGCGAGAGGCTCCGCTGCAGCCGGACGAGCCTCACAGCACATTCGACGAGCCGGAACGCCGGGGATTTCCGTGGCGCACAGCCGCCGTTCTGGCCGTCCTGGCTGGCCTGGCGGGAGGCGGATGGGCGCTCTACAGGTCGGGGGCGCTGACCGATCTGCCGTTCCTCGCCGCACCCGCAACGTCCGACAGGGTGCCCGTGATCAGCCGGCCGGCCGAGGCTACCCGCGAGGCAAGCGCTGCGACCACCGCGTCGATTTCGGCTCCGACCGGAGCGGGGGGATCTATCGACGAAAGCCTGCAGAAGTCTGCGCTATGGAAACTGCTGAAGCGTGATTTTCCCGAGTGGTACAGGGAGCGCCTCGGCGAGATCACCAAGCTTTCCAACGAGAGCAAGAGCGAGCGCGAGATCCACGCCGCGATGGTGCGCGCAATCGTCGAATTGCGTCGGCGCCATCACGCCGATGCGCTGGCCGCCAGCCCCGCGCGACTGACATCGATGGCGGCGGCATTCGTCGAGAATCTGGCGCAGCTTTCCCGGGCGAGCACTTCCGCCTGCTACGGCTATATCTCTCAGGGCGAGGCGAGCCCCGCAGTGGCGGACCTCAAGTCGGCCGGGCAGCTTGCGGCGATCGACGCGCAGCTCGCCACTATCTTCGATGCGGTCGCCGACGGACGTAAGGCGCCTACACCCCGCGAGCCGCCGCGTCGGGAGGACTACGACATGCTGTCAGGCGAGCTCGGCAAGCGCGGCTGGTCGGCCGCTGACTTGCAGTTGTTCACGGATGCGCGGGCGCTGTCGCGCGCCGCACCCGAGAAGGTCTGCCAGATGGTTCAGGACTGGTTCGCCGCGCAGCTCGCCGTTCAGGACGAAGGGGCCAAGATTCGTCTGCTGGGCGAGGCGCTCAAACCGGTCGTTGCAGGCTGACCGCGCCGCCATCGACATGTGCACACATAAACACCAGCTTCATGTGACTCGTGTCAGGCTGCCGACCACCCCGCACACGAGAAAAAGGGTGGACAGCAGCGCCGCCTGTTTGGCGAAGCGCAGATAGGCCTCACGCAGTACGGTCGAGATGATCCGCTGGGCAACCAACGCGTCGGGCCGCTCACCGGGCTTCAACATGACCCAAAGCTCGGTGCGCCGGTAAGGCTGGCGCGGAGCGTATCCCGCCTTCAGCAGCAGCACCGTACAAGCGAGAAGTGACAGGTAGCCAGCGCTCTTGAAGGCGGCCACCAGATCCGGCGACATGCCGATGAAGAATGTCAGAATGCCCAGCGCTGCGAATCCGCAGCCGCGCGCTACGCTGATGTGGGCGAGATGCTCGATACGCTCGATCATTGACGCGATGCCGCCTCCGCACCGTTGATCCAAAAACGACCACAGTGGACGCTGCCGCCGCGCGCGCGGCAACGTCAAATTGTCGGCGACGGTGTCGAAAATTCGGCCACGGCCGATTGGCGCCGGCTACTCGATGTCGAAGTACCCGGTCGCGCCCAGAATGCCCGGCATTGCGAGGAGCACCGTCGCGACCAGCCAAATTCCGATCGAGATGGGCGTGCTTTCGGCGTGCCCCCGGACGCGCTCGTAGATCGCGGCCGGTATTCCGGCGATCAGCAGCGTCATGACCGAGATGAAAATGGAGGTCAGATAGAAGAGGACGAGCGGGCTCGACAGCAACGGCACAACGAACGGACGCAAAAGAAAGAAGACCGGATCGAACAGAGGCGAAAAATGCATGCCGTTCACCAGTGAAGCGGCGGCGGCGGCAACCAGGAGCACGTCGCTCTGCATGGTTCGTTCGCGTTGGTGCAGCTCATCCATCGTCTAGCCTCCGATGCTCGGCCGCATGCCGGCGGCGACACAGGTGAGGAACCAGAACATGCGGCTGGCCATGAGCCAGCAGATTGCGAAGACCAGGACGAGGCCGTCGGGAGCAATACGGGGCGTGATCAGCCTGACGAGACGCACGACGGGATCGGTGATCGCTCGGAAAACGTTGAGGATGACGGCGTCCGGTTTGCTGGCGAGAAACAGCTCGAGAACGTAACGGCCGATCAAGCTGTAGATCATCGCCGCCATCAGAAGATTGGGGACGTGAAAGTACCAATGCTCGAAGAAGCTTTGGGTGGGTGTCATGGATCCCTTCCGGAGCCTCGCGGGTGGCGGCGGACTGTGCCTAAACGAAAGGCGGGGCACAAGGCCCCGCCTTCCAATGTCGAACCGTTCGCGTCGCCTCAATGGGCGAGTGCACCCTTATCCTTGATGATGGTGTCGCCACGCGGACGACGGGTCGCGTCGACCATGTCCATCACCGCCTGAGACGGCGCCGGGGTCAGGAGCGACACGATCCAGATGGCGAGGAAGCCAACCGGCAGGCCGAACAGCGCAGCCGAGATGTTGCGGACGCCCCACCAGCTGGCGATCGCCTGAGCATGCCTGTCGAGTGCAGCCCACGCCGCAGCCTTGCCGGCCTCGGGTGCTGCAATCCAAGCCTGCTTCAGCGTGGCGAACTGATCCAACTGTGCCTTGGACGCGGTGCCGAGCCAGCCCCACAGCTCGTGGAACGAGACAGCGAAGTAGCGGGTGCCGACCAGGTAGTACACGCAGACACCGAAGCCAAGGATCATGCCGGCAATGGCGCCCTGCGTGTTGGCTCGCTTCCACCAGATGCCCATGACGAGAGCCGGGAACAGGCCGGCTGCGGCCAATGAGAACGCCCAGGCCACCATCGACAGGATGTCCGCCGGCTTGGTGGAAGCGGTGTAGGCAGCTGCCAGCGCCACGAACACGAGCAGGACGCGCGCCACGATCAATCGGACCTTGGTCGAAGCGTTCGGGTTGATCATCTTGTAGTATACGTCGTGCGACAGCGCGTTGGCGATGGCGAGCAGAAGCCCGTCCGCCGTCGACAAGGCGGCAGCCAAGCCGCCGGCGGCGACAAGGCCGGCGATTACGTACGGCATGCCGGCGATTTCGGGCGTCGAGAGCACGATCACGTCGGCATTGATATTGAGGTCCTGCATGCGCAGAACGCCCGGGTGATTGGCGATCTTGCCGCACGCCGCAATCACCTCCTGGGCGGTCGTCACGTCGACGCCGCATACTTTGACGAGGCCGAGCTTGCCGTAGGTGTACATCCACGCCGGTAGGTCGGCGAGCTGCGTGCCCTTGGCGACGAGGGAATATACCTCGAGCTTTGCGAACGCGGCATAGGCCGGTGCTGTGAAGTAGAGCAGGAAAATGAAGAACAGTGACCATGCCACCGACGCACGCGCCTCACGCACCGACGGCGTGGTGAAGTAGCGCATCAGGATGTGCGGCAGGGACGCCGTGCCGACCATGAGGCAGAGGATCAGCGCGAAGTAGTTGAGCGGATCATAGGTGGTGAACGGTTTGATATGCGGCTTGGCCGCCACCGCATTGCCCGCCGCGTCCTTGGCCGAGGCGATCAATCCCTTGGCCGCCATCTGGTTCTCCAGGTTGGTTATGTCCTGGATGGCCTGTCCGTAGGTGAGCTGTGGCAGCGGAATGCCGTACTTCTTCGCAGATAGGATCACCACCGGTATGAGGTAGGCTACGATCAGCACGATGTACTGGGCGACCTGAGTCCATGTCACCGCCTTCATGCCGCCGAGCATGGAGCAGAGCAAGATGCCGACGAGTCCGACATAAACTGCAACGACGAAGTCCATATCGAGGAAGCGCTGTGCAATGATACCGGTCGCGTAGATCTGGGCCGTCACGTATGTGAACGAGCAGCAGATCAACACAATGACAGCGAGCATTCGCGCGAAACCACCGCCGAAGCGCTCGGCAAAGAAGTCAGGCACCGTATAGGCACCGAATTTACGCAGGAACGGCGCAATCAAAATTGCGACTAGAACGTAGCCACCGGTCCAACCGAGCACGAAGGAGAGCCCGTCATAGCCGAGCAGGAAGAGCGTTCCGGCCATACCGACGAACGAGGCACCAGACATCCAGTCGGCGCCCGTCGCCATGCCGTTGTAGAACGCCGGGACAGAGCGGCCAGCGACGTAATACTCGCCCACTTCAGAGGTGCGGGAAAGGATGCCGATGACCGCGTAGACGGCGATCGTCAGGAAGACGAACCCGTATCCGATAAACTTGTTCGGCACCCCCAACTGCTCGAGGATGGCCAGGACGATCACGAAACCAAAAAAACCGCCTGAGTTATCTTTAGTCGTAGCCATGACGTCCTCCTCTAGTCTTCGGCCTGACCTTCTTCGCGATCGATGACATCTTGCCGATGAGCGAAGATGAACAGCATGATCACGAAGACGATCAGCGAGCCTTGAGCCGCCATGTAGAACCCGAGCGGAAACCCGAGGATCTTAATGGTATTCAAGCTATCGACGAAGAAATGAACCCCGAAGCTGAAGATCAGCCACAGGACGAACATCGTCCACATCAGGCTGCTGGTTCGAGACCAGTGCCTTTCGCCATTGTCTTGAGCCATCCTTCAGTTTCTCCCGTGGTGGAGCGAGGGTGAGTTCCCTCGTCGCTGGCTTTCGACCGTGATCCTGATCAGAATCATGTAGCGATCGGGCCACAGTAAAAACTACGTTACTGCACGCCTAAGTAGTTGGCCATGGGACTATTTGCCAGTTTCAAGATGCCTGATTCGGGACGTTTCGTCGCAAGACTCTGTCATGCGACGACTTGACGGCTTGAAGAGACCCATCCCCGGATGCGCCTTCACTATCGCTGAACAAAACGCCCAGAGGCATCTTGACCCCAAGCCCCACCCCAGCCCCCCAATCGGCGGGTCCGCCGCTTCCGATGCGGGAATTCGTCGCCCTACTCGCCTGGCTGATGGCGCTGACGGCGTTGTCGATCGACATCATGCTCCCTGCGTTGCCCGACATCGGGCGCAGCTTCAACATCTCGACGGACAATGATCGCCAGATGGTCGTGACGGCCTATCTCGTCGGGCTGGCCGTTGGGCAGCTCATGTGGGGCCATCTCTCGGACAGGGCCGGTAGACGGCTGCCGTTGCTGATCGGGCTCGGCATCTATGTGGTGGGGAGCATCGCGGCGCTACTTGCGCCGTCGTTCCTCTGGCTGATCGCGGCGCGCGTCTGCCAAGGTTTCGGCGGAGCAGCGGCACGGACGATCGGCACCGCCATCGTACGAGATGCGTTCTCCGGTCGCGACATGGCGCGCACCATGTCGTTTGTGATGATGGTGTTCATCATCGTACCGATGCTGGCGCCGAGCGTCGGCCAAGCTTTACTTTACGTCGGCACCTGGCGATGGGGCTTCGGTGTCCTGTTGCTATCTGGAGTCGTTGCGTGCCTTTGGGTGGGTCTTCGATTGCCTGAGACTTGGCGCGTCGGTGGCCAAGCGGGCGGGCACCCGCTCAGTCTCGGCCGGTCGCTCATGGCCGTCCTGTCGAGCGGTCTGACGCGTGGCTACGGGCTCGCGGCCGGACTGATGTTCGGGTGTCTCGTCGCCTACATCTCGAGCGCTCAGCAGATCTTCGTCGACGTCTATGGGCTCGGAAACATGTTCCCGCTGGCGTTCGGGGCAATCGCGTCGGCTATGGCGATGGCGGCCTTCACCAACGCCATGATGGTGAAGCGGCTGGGCATGCGGCGGCTGTCACATACAGCGCTCGTCGCATTCATCGCGACGAGCCTGACGCTGGTGGCGCTCTGTCTCGCCGGGCGTCCGCCGCTCTGGGCACTGATGTCGCTGCTTGGGCTCTGCTTCTATCTCTTCGCGCTGATGCAATCGAACTTCAACTCGATCGCGATGCAGCCCGTCGGGCATGTCGCTGGCATGGCCTCGTCGCTGCTCGGCGCCTTCGTAACGGGGGCGGGCGTCGTCTGTGGCACCCTGATCGGACAGAGCTTCGACGGGACGCCGCTGCCGCTCGCCCTAGGCTTCGCGACACTCGGCATCTGTGCTTTCCTAGTCGTTCTCTGGGTCGAAGGTCCGCGTGGATTGTTCCGCGGCGAGTAGGCCATCAAACACACAACCAACTGGACGAAAGGCTACAGGCCATGAAAGCAGCCGTACTGGGAACGAACGGGATCGAGGTTCGTGAGGTCGAGCGGCCGAAGCCGGGGCCGGAGCAAGTGCTCGTCAAGGTGCGCGCCGCCGGTCTCAACCGGGCTGATCTGATCGTCGCGTCCGGGCGAATGCACGGTCCGTCCGGTGGTCCGGGAACAATTCTCGGTCTCGAGTGCGCCGGCGAGGTGACCGAGGTCGGCAGCGCCGTGACTCACGTGAAACCAGGCGACCGCGTGATGACGTCGGCCGGCGCGACCTACGCAGAGTACGCGATCGCGGACATGGGTCGAGTGCACAAGATCCCGGCCAACAACATGAGCTATGAGCAGGCGGCGACGCTGCCGGTCGGCTTGCAGACGATGCACAACGCGGTGGTGACCGCGGGCCGCCTGAAGGCGGGTGAGTCGGTGCTGATCCAAGGTGCGAGTTCGGGTGTGGGGCTGCTTGCCCAACAGGTCGCCAAGGCCAAAGGCGCCAAGCTCGTCATCGGCTCATCTACGAATGCCGAGCGGCGCGAGAAGCTGAAAGAGCACGGCGCGGACCTTGCAATCGACTCCAAGGATCCGAAGTGGCATGAGCAGGTGCTCGAGGCGACCGGCGGCAAGGGTGTGGATCTGATCGTCGACCAGATCTCAGGCTACGTTGCGAACCAGAACCTGCTGGCCACGAAGGTGCTCGGGCGGATCGTCAACGTCGGGCGTCTCGGCGGCTTTCACGGCGACTTCGACTTCGATACGCACGCACTGAGGCGCATCGACTACATCGGCGTGACGTTCCGGACACGCTCGGTCGAAGAGGTGCGCGAGATCAATCGGCTGATGCGTGCCGACATCTGGGGCGACGTGGAGGCGGGGAAGATCGCCCTGCCGATCGACCGGACTTTCCCTCTCGACCAAGCCGCCGCCGCGCTCGCGCACATGAAGGCCAACGCCCACTTCGGCAAGATCGTGCTGGTGATGTGAGGGGGTGGGGCAAGTGTAGGTTGGGTTAGCGCGTCACCGAGCGAGCGGCACGGTTGCAACAGCTATTCCGCGCGTAACCCAACACCGACATGCCCATCCCGATGGGTTACGCGCGGAAGAAGCGCCTCATCGACCATTCAACATCCCGGGTCGCGCTAACCCAACCTACCTTCCAATTTGCTCGTGAGGCAGCATGCCCTACCATGGACAAGGAATGGGCCGATCGCACGGCCCGATACGTCAAGGCACAGATCAAGCGCCGTGCCATGACCTATGACGAGCTTGCAGAGAAGATGAAGCCGCTAGTATTCGAGGGGAGACCAAGGCCAGCATCGCCCACAAGTTGGCGCGAGGGACGTTCCCAGCACGGTTCCGGTTGTCGGCCATGGCAGCGATGGAAGAGGCGACGATTAAGATCGAGGATGTCTAGCCAACCGTCTTGCCCGCGTCATGCTCATACGGAGCTTCAGAAATAATTGAAATGTATCGTTTAAATTCTTCGTCCATGTTTTGATCGTAGGTTGCTCTATTCATCAGAAGGGTAACATTGCACATAGTCCCACCTTGGAACAGGCAATTGGTGAAGGATACCACCCCATATACTATGCCCGGGCGCATGATGACGACTTGGCATTGGCGAAAGGTTACGTTCCGGATCATGGTGTTATTTCCCAACGCAATCATTGCTGGTCCGATAACATCGCAATCTACGAACCGCTTGTTTTCGTGCGGCACGTACCAAGGACTAAAGAAATCAGCTAGTTTGATAGCCTCTCTAGTAAATTCTGTGTTGCGCGGATTTCCGCTGCCATCCCTTAATGCCAAGGACGCAAATTGGTTGTCGATGTGGCGCCTGCGAATCATTAAAGCAACCCAGTAAATTACGGCTGAAAACAGGGCGCCAACAAGGAACGCTATGCCATAGGCGATGGGCCCCCAAACGCGCATCCAGTCGGTTATGGCGGTCAAGTACGTCATGCCACCGCCTCCGCCCAGAACGGAAACGATAAGCGCCGAATTGCCAATGATCCGATCGTAAGCCCATTGGGCAAGGGATATGCCGGGCTCGATCCTTAGACCATCATGTCCGCTGAGAGCTGGGGATAGGGGGACCGATGAGGTGACCCGCCCCGACGTGTCGACTAAGGCGCGTGAGCGCAACGGGGATTGCT
>LNDR01000209.1 GCA_001464755.1 Rhizobiales bacterium Ga0077524 | reverse complement strand
CGCTCAAGACGGGTCGATCCGAGAGAATCGGCCTTCGACCGGGTACTCCGGATCCGTGTAGCCCGGACTCGACGGATGGCCCGGCGCCACGAGTCGATCGACGAGCGCCTCGTCCTCGGGCGTCCAGGGGTAATCCAGAGCGGCGATGTAGGCCGTCCATTGCTCGTAGGTGCGTGGACCCGCGATCACGGACGTCACAGCGGCGTTGTTCAGCGTCCAGGCAACGGCCAGATCGACCAATGTCCGGCCCTTGCTCTCGGCATGCTGCTTCAGGCGCTGAGCGACGGCGAGCGATTCCGGGCGCCACTCGGTCTGCATCATGCGGCGATCCTGACGCCCGGCGCGGGTATCGGGTGGGGCGTTGCTGCCGGGCTGATACTTCCCGGAGAGAATGCCGCGCGCCAAGGGGCTGTAGACCGCGACGCCGATGTCGAAAGCGCGGGCGGCCGGGAACAACTCGACCTCAGGCATGCGGCTCATGATATTGTAGCAGGGCTGGAGCACGACGGGAGGCGGCGCACCGGCCTCCCGGCAAGCCGCAGCGATCACGGGAATATGCCAGGCCCGCACATTCGAGAGGCCCCAGTAGCGGATCTTGCCGGCACGGATCAGGTCGCCGAAGGTTCGGGCGATCTCGACCCACGGCACCGTCGGGTCGATCCGGTGGATGTATTGGATGTCGATCCAGTCGGTGCCGAGGCGGGCGAGCGAGGCGTCGGTCGCCTGGATCATGTTCCGCCGTGAGAGGCCACGGTCGTTCGGGCCGGGACCCATCGGTTGCGCGAGCTTGGTCGCCAGCACCCAGTGGTTGCGCCGGGTCTGGATCGCCCGCCCGACCACCTCCTCGGAGCGGCCCTTCTCATAGGTGTTGGCCGTATCGATGAAGTTGACGCCGTGGTCGGCGGCGTCAGCGACGATGCGCGCCGCCTCCTCAGCCGGACAAGGCCCGCCGAACATCATGGTGCCGAGGCACACATTCGAAACTTTAAGCCCGCTCGAACCAAGAGGGCGGTATGTCGGCTGGGGCATGGCGTCACTCTTCTACTAATGAAATGCACGGTCGGTCGTTTGCCTAGCAGGCGGCAGGCGGATTGACGAGGCCAGCGGCTTGTGCCTGAACTTCAGGCGCAATGCCGGTATCATCGGCTGGACGGATCGAGCCAAAAGAGGCGCGGCAGTGCAACAGAGAGTGGACGACGACGCCCGGCCACCGGGATTGGCGCTGATGGTGCTCGCGCTGGCCCCTTTCGGGCTCGGCTACTTCTTCTCTTATCTCTACCGCGCCGTGAACGCCGTCGTGGCACCCGATCTCGTGCGCGACGTGGGCCTCACCGCTTCGGAACTGGGGCTGCTCACGTCGGCCTATCTGCTCGCGTTCGCCCTGTTCCAGCTGCCGCTCGGCATTCTCCTCGATCGCTTCGGGCCGCGACGGGTCCAGTCCGCCCTCGTCGCGACCGGCGGCGTGGGGGCGCTGCTGTTTGCTTTCGGCGACGACGTACTGACGCTGACGCTAGCTCGCGCCGTGATCGGCATCGGCTTTGCGGGCGGGCTGATGGCAAGCTTCAAGGCGGTCGTAATCTGGGTGCCGGAGCAGCGGCGGGCGCTTGCCAACGCGTGCGTCATGTCGCTCGGTGCGGTCGGTGTCATCGTTGCCTCGGCCCCGACCGAGTGGGCCGTGCGCGAGATCGGGTGGCGGTCGGCGTTCATCTGGCTCGGTCTGGCGACACTGGTGGTTGGGGCCCTGATCCTCTTCGTCGTGCCGGAGCGCAAGGGAGCGGCGCCGATCCCGACATCGCTCAAGTCACAGGTGACGGACGTCGGCCGAATCTACCGCGATCCCGTGTTCCTCGCTCTGATGCCGGTGCTTGCCATTCCGGCCGGCTCGCACATTGCGCTGCAGACGCTGTGGGCAGGCCCGTGGTTCCGGGACGTCGCGGGCTTCGACCGCATCGGCGTCGGACATGCCTTGATGGCGATGGGCATCGCGTTTCTCGGCGGCGTGCTCTTGAGCGGCATCGTGGCCGACCGTTTGACGCGCCGCGGGGTCAGCCTGCTCGACGTGAACATGGGCTTCCTCACGGTCTACCTCGTCTCGCTCGGCGCCCTGATCCTTGAGCTGCCCGTGCCGCCCGTGCTGACCTGGGCTGTCTTCGCCATGACCGGGCATTCGGCCGTGCTCGCCTACCCTTGGTTGTCGAGTTACTTCGGCGCGGCGCTTTCGGGTCGCTGCAATACCGCCGTCAACCTCCCGATGTTCGGATTTGCGTTCTTTGTGCAATACGCCGTGGGTTGGATCATCGACTTCTATCCGCAAACGACGGGCGGGGGTTATGCACCCGAAGGCTACCGCATGGCATTCGGCATCGTTCTCGGGTTGCAGCTGCTCACGGTGGCTTGGTTCTACGCCAATCGCCGCCGGCTGCGGGCAGCAGAGCCGGCGCGTCCGATGCCTGTCGCTGTGGCGGACCAGAGCACTCGGTCATGGGCGACCGGACCGGCAAGCTGAGCATCGCCGAGCGGCACGAGTTGCCGTCGAGACTTCCCCGCATCGCCTGTCGTCCACAGGCAGGCGCACGCGGCGTCGAGTGCCTTGGCTGCGCCGCCCCGACGCTCTAGGGTTCCCCCAGTCCCGGGGGCGGGGCGGGGCGGGGGAAATCGTGCATGTTGTGCCATTCTGCAGACGTCCGGACGGTGATCTACATCGTGGGGATTAGCACCCTGCTCGCGGTGCAATGGTCAATGCCGCAGATCGAGCCCGTCCTGGTGCTTGCCAGCTGCGTGATGGCGGTATCGGTGCCAATGATCGCGCACAATCACAACCATGCGCCGATGTGGCGGTCGCGTACGCTCAACCGGCTCACCGACTACTGGCTCACGCTGTTCTATGGAATGCCGGCCTTCGTTTGGATTCCCACGCACAATATGAACCATCACAGGTTCATCAACGGCGACCGTGATCTGAGCAGCACATGGCAACTCGGCGAGCGCAACGATCTCGTTTCGCTCGTGTCGTATCCGCTGGTCAGCGGAGTGCGGCAGATGGTTTTGATCTCGGACTTCCTGCGCGAGCGCTGGGCGACGAAGCGGCGGCGCGCGTGGTTCTACATTTCGCAGATCGCCCTGCTGATGGCCTTTGTCGGGGTGGCCCTCGCGCTCGACTGGCGCAAGGCACTGCTGCTCGTCGTGCTCCCCCAGCAAGTCGCGCTCACGACCGTGCTCCTGTTCAACTATCTGCAGCACGTCCATGCCGACGAGACATCCGAGATCGACCACTCCCGGAACTTCACCGGCCGACTTCTCAACGGCTTCCTGTTCAACAGCGGGTTTCATACCGCACACCACAAGAGCGCCGGTATTCACTGGAGCGAAACTCCGGCGATGCATGCCGCAATGGCCGGCACCATGCACCCATCGCTGATCCAGCCGAGCTTGGCGGGGTTCTTGTTCCGCACCTACGTGCTCGGTAGCTTTGATGCGCGTTATCGCTCGAAGCCGCTGGGGCGACCTCGCGGTTCGGAGCGGATCGACACCGGGCTCGCCGCGTCTCCCGTGCACGGCGACACACGAACCGCAGCGGAGCGTGGCGCCTCGCGCCTGTAATTGCTCTTACGTGTCGCGGCGACACCTCAGGCGAGGTTGTAGACCTTCGCCATCTCCGGATCGCGGCTGGCGACCAGCTTGGCCAGATCGACGATGACCTTGGCCTGCTTCCACGTCGCATCATCCTGGAACTTGCCGTCGACGATGGCGGCACCGGTCCCATCCGGCATGGCGGCAATGATCTTCGCTGCGAAGGCGACCTCGGCGGGATCGGGCGAGAACACGCGCTTTGCGATCTCGATCTGGGTCGGATGCAGAGACCACGCGCCGAGGCAACCCTGCAGGAACGAGTTGCGGAATTGGGCCTCGCAGGCGGCCAGATCGGAGAAGTCACCGAATGGCCCATAGAACGGCTTCAGACCGTACATCAGACAGGCATCCACCATCTTCTGCACGGTGTAGTGCCAGAGGTCCTGTTGGAACAGCACGCGCGGCGCTTTCGGGTCGGCGCCCGCGTCGGCGAGCACGCCGTAGTCCGGATGGCCGCCACCGACTCGGGTCGTCTTCATGCCTCGCGAGGCCGCAAGATCGGCCGGACCGAGGCTCATGCCGTGCATGCGCGGCGAGGCGCCAGCGATAGCCTCGACGTTGCGCACCCCCTCCGCTGTTTCGAGGATGGCGTGGATCAGGATGGGCTTGCCGATCTTGTGCTTGGCCTCGAGCTGCGCCAGCAGCTGATCGAGATAGTGAATGTCCCAAGGACCCTCCACCTTGGGCAGCATCACGACGTCGAGCTTGGCGCCTGCGGCCGGCACCACCTCGAGGATATCGTCGAGGCCCCAGGGCGAGTTCAGGCAGTTGATGCGTGTCCATAGACCGGTCTGGCCGAAATCGTTGTCCCGCGCCATGGCAACGAAGCCCTTGCGGGCGTTCTCCTTCTGGTCGGCGGGAATCGCGTCCTCGAGATTGCCGAGCACGACATCGACCCGGCTGATCAGCTCTGGCACGCGGGCGCGGATCTTGTCGTTATGCGGCGGCACGAAGTGGATCATGCGCTCGAGGCGCACGGGCAGACTTCTGTAGGGCTCCGGGGCGCCCGTGGCGAGGGCTGCATAGAACTTGGCGGGCGTGCGGGTGGTCATGGGATCGCTCGTCTCGGATTGGGCGCCACGATGCTCGGCGCGCGGGCGCAGTGCTCGTCGCACTTCCTACTCGGTTTTGTTGCGGTGCGAAAAGGTGGCATCGTTGCCCGATGCTGGACAAGGTCAACCGGCCGGCGGATCACGCTTGGCATCCGACACCCAGCGGGTGTTCCACCACATCCACTGGTCGGGGTGCTCGCGAATCCAGTCCTCGAACACCTCGAAAATCGCGGCCATCAGCGCCGCGCCGTCGGCCTTCTTGTCGGCCGTGCGCGGCACGACCACTTCGCGAATGTCGTACACGAACCGGCTCGTCTCCCCGACGCGAAGGCAGCGGCCGAGCCAGACGCGGGCTCCGAGGTGGCGGGCGATGCCGGCCGGCGTGCTCGCAAAACGGGCGGTCCGGCCCAGGAATGGCACCGGGTCGCCGCGGCGGTCGAAGTGGTCGATCACGAAGCCCAACGCCCCTCCGGAGCGGGCGCGGTCGATCAACAATCGGGCCGTGCGCTGCCCCGTGCCGTCGCTATCCTCGCGGTCGCCCTTGCCGAGCAGCCCGCCCGGAAATAGCGCCGACCGCGACCGTTTGAGCCAGGCATCGATCAGGGGATTGTCGAGCGGCTTGTAGACCCCCGTCGGAGGGCGCCCGAACAGGCTGAAGGGCCGGATGGCAAGCTCCCAGTTGCCCATGTGCAGCGTGCAGCCCACGATCGGCCCCGGCTCTGCCGCCCGCCGCGCCCACAACTCTCTGTCCCGGATCTCGATGCGCTCCGGGTCGCCCAACAGACGGTCGAGCACCAGCGTCTCGGCGAAGGTGCGCCCGACGTTGGCCCACATGGCACGTGCGATCGAGGCGTGCTCGGCGGCTGTCTTGCCCGGGAAGGCGACCGCCAGGTTTGCGAGAGCCCGGCGGTTCTGGCGCAGGCGCGGTCCGACCAGCCGCATCAAGCCTGCGCCGATGCTCGCCACCTGCTCGACGGTCATCAGTCGGGCAACTCCAATCGCGACGCGAAGCGCCCCGTACTCCAGCCGGTGGCGCCAGCTCGCCCGCGCCGCGTGATCAACCGTTTCTACGACCATCGCCGGTTGGACCACATCCATTGCTCCGGAGCTTCGCGGATCCAGGCCTCGAACTCGCGTTGCATGGCCGCCGTGATCCACTTCACGTCGTCACCGGCGTTCGCCGTGCGGGGCACTTTCAGCTCCTTGATCTCGACCTCGAAGCGGCTCTCCGTGCCGATCCTGAGGCAGCGCGCCAGCCAGATCCGCGTGCCGAGCCGTCGTGCGATCATGGCCGGGATCATCACCGAGCGGGCATCGCGGCCAAAGAACGGCACGGGCAGGCCCCCCTTGTCGTAGAGATCGCAGACGAGACCGAGCCGTCCGCCGTGACGCACGAAGTCGGTAATCTGGCGAGCTGTCCGCTGGCCCTCCTCCCAGTTGCCGTCGACCTTGCCTTTGCCGAGCAGGCCGCCGGGATAGAGATCGCGCCGCTGATGGCGCAGGAACGCATCGACGTAGGGGTTCTTCACCGTGCGGTAGACGGCAGCCGGATTGGCCCCGGCAGCGACCAGCGGCCAGATCGCGAGCTCCCAGTTGCCCATGTGCAGCGAGCATCCGATCGCTGGGCCGAGCTTGTCCTTGTAGCGGCGGAACACGCGGTCGTTGGCGACCCGGATGCGGCCCGGATCGCGGATCAGCCGGTCGATCTGCATGGTCTCGGCCATCACCCGACCGAGGTTCTCCCACATCGCGCGAGCGATCGCCTCACGCTCCGCCGGCGTCTTCTCTGGGAATGCGATGGCGAGATTTTCGAGAGCGCGCTGGTGTCGGCGCAGGCGCGGCGCCACCAAGCCCCAGATCCGCGCCGAGATCCCGGCGGCCGTGTCGACCGACATGGCACGCACGATGCCCACGAGCAGCATCAACAGCGCATATTCGAGGCGGTGACGGAGATCGACCAGCGCGGACATCATC
The DNA here is from genome assembly GCA_001464755.1 of Rhizobiales bacterium Ga0077524. Classification (GTDB taxonomy): domain Bacteria; phylum Pseudomonadota; class Alphaproteobacteria; order Rhizobiales; family Hyphomicrobiaceae. The sequence goes on along the minus strand of LNDR01000209.1, from coordinate 3,700 downwards.
GGTGAGCCGGCGCCCCCTGGACACGGCGAGAGTGACTGGCCGCACGGCCGGCAGGGCCGGGCGGCAATCGTCAACGCGTGGGATTGCAGCGGCAAGGCCACACGTCAAGCCAACGCACCGCCGCAGGCCCTGGTTTCGCACAGCAGCGTTCGGGGGGAGCATCGTGCAATGGCCGTCGGCTCTCCGCCCCAGCTCAAGTTGCCGACGGCTTGGCGACCTGTCCGAGCGGTCGCATCAGCGTCGGGAGGCGACCCGACGGCGCCATGCCCTCCCGCATGAACAAGCGGCGCAGCGGCCCAACCGCCTTCAAAGCCGCCAAACCTGCTCCCCGTGCCAAGTCTATCGGCAGCAGATCGACGAGCAGTGACCGGTTCAGGGCGTCCACAACGGCCGTCCGGCTCGCCACGTCGCCACGGCGGCAGCGATCGTAGGCCTCTAGAACATCGGCCCCGCCGGGGTCCTCGCCCCGCGCCCGCGCTTCACCAACGAGGTCTGCCAACCAGGCGGCATCACGCAGGCCAAGATTCAAGCCTTGCGCCCCGATCGGCGGCAATCGATGCGCCGCCTCACCCACCAGAGCCACACGCCGCGCGGCGATCGGCTCGTCGCCCGACCTCCGACACGCCTCCCAGTGCACTTCCGAGACAGCGCTCGAGCGCCAAAGCGAATGCGGCGTCGTCCAGCGCCATCAGCCGTACCGCCTCAGACGGCTCTTCCACCCAGACAAGGCTCGACCAGTTCCCCGCCAGTGGCACCGTCGTCAATGGCCCCGCGCGGCGGTGCAGCTCAGTCGATATGCCACCGTGCGGTCGGCGGTGGGCGAACCGGCTCGCGATCGCAACCTGCGGGTAGGTCCACGCGCGCGTCGAGATGCCAGCATGTCCGCGGCTCGCCGAATGCTCGCCGTCGGCGCCGACGATCAACGCGGCCTCGATCCCCGTGCCATCGGCCAACCGGAGCGACGCACCTCCGGCGTCGATCACGCACGTCTCTAGCATTGCCGGCAACCACTCGATCCCCGGCGCGGCAGCCACAGCCTCCGCGAACGCCGCCAGCAAGCTGGTATTCTCGATGTTCATGCCGAACTCCGAGAGACCGATCTCGGCCGCCTCGAACAGCACTTCCGGCGCGCGCAAAATGCCGCCCGTTGCATCGACGAGACGAAGCCCGACCAGCGGCACTGGCCTCGCAGTCAATCGTTGCAGCACCCCCAGGCGTTCAAGGAAGTCGAGGCTCGGCCCAAAAAGCGCGGTCGAGCGTGTATCGCTTCGGCCAGCATCGGCCGAGTAGCGCGGTCCGACCAGCGTCACCGACACCTCCCGAGCGGCAAGCGCCAGAGCCGCCGACAATCCGGCGAGCCCCGTCCCGACCACAACCACGCGACGTCCCGGCTGAGCGGCGCCGTTCTCGGCCCAGCGGCTTGGTCGGGTTCTGTCTGGCGTCTCACTCATGAATGGGACGATGCTCCTGCACGGTTCCAGCAGCCTCTGCGATCGCCCGAGTTTGCTCCGCCGCAATTCCGCGCCATTTCAAACATCAACATCCGCGCTCTGGAAATGGCCAGTCGAAAATTGGTCTCACCGCAAGCCGACATTGATCCACTTGCACATTAACTCGGCAAAGCCGGTTCGGATTGCGGTCGACCTCCGAGGCAAGGCGCCAAAACAGGCGCCCGGCCGTTTGGAGCCTGCGTAACATGAACAGCACACGCCGCGACGCACAAATGTCACACGCACGTCCATCGGGCGCGTATCAGCTTGTTTCTGCGTATTTCTTTTCCGGAATTTGCGGCCCGGATCGAGGGGACGGTGTGCAAAGCCAACCGGCCGCCAAGTCAAGGAGAACGACTGCAAGTCCCGGTTCCGCGTCCGTCCCGGACCTTGGCAGGACACCCTTGTCGGCAGGTCGGAACTCCGCACAAAACCAGTCCATTTCAAGGCTCGACTCGAATCTGAGATGCAAAAAAGCCACGCTCGGAGGGAGATCGGGGGATTCAAGTTCGTTTTTCCTTAACAGTTCGAGGGGGGGCTCGTAAGTCTATGCCACCGGACGAGGTCGATGGCCGTATCAGGCAATCGCAAGCAGAGTGGCTGATCGGCCGTCGGCGGTGGGACCATCTAGTTGCGACCTAGCTTCAAGTACAAAGTGGCTTGGGGTAGCGTTAGTCAGGAGATGAAAGTATGCATGGGGGACTGCTCAAGTCGGCTAGCGCTGTAGCGATAGTCGCTGCCGCTGGCCTGTTCGCAAACGCTAATGCCGCCGACCTTGGCGGTGATTGCTGCGCTGATCTCGAGGAGCGGGTTGCCGAGCTCGAAGCGACGACCGTCCGCAAGGGCAACCGGAAGGTAAGCCTGTCGATCTCTGGCTTCGTTGGCCATCAGGTCATGTGGTGGGACGACGGCGCACAATCCGACACCTATATCGGTGACGGCGGCAATATCTTCTCGCGCTTCCGCTTCACCGGCACTGCCAAGATCACGCCACAGATGACGGCGGGGTTCACCTACGAGTTCGGCGTCAACAATAACGCCATCGGCTCGATGACCCAGGACAACGGCGGTGACGACCTCGGGGGTGCTACGGCTCCACTGTTGCGCGACTCCACCGTTTGGCTGCGTCACAAGCAGCTCGGCATGGTCAAGATCGGCCAAGGCTCGACCGCGACCGACAATCTGATCCTGATCGATCTCGGTCAGAAGAGCAGCGCCTCGACGCCGGACAGCGCACTCTACAACGGCGCCTTCATCCTGCGCGGCAACAACAGCGTGTTCGGGAATACCAACCTGAACTGGAACGCGGCCATTCGCGGCCACGAATCGTTCGACACCGGCCGTCGCAACCACGTTCTGTACGAGACGCCGACGCTGATCGGCTTCACGCTCCAGGCGGCGGTGGCCGAGGACAACTACTGGGATGTGGCGCTGAGGTATGCCGGTGAGTTCGGTGGCTTCCGCCTCGCAGCTGGCATCGGCTACCAGGAGGATACCGAGTTCAACGGGCCCTCCCCGAGCATCGTGGCCGGCGACGTCACCGTCCGCTGCAGCACCAACTGCGATGTCAAGGCTTCTGACCTGAAGGGATCTGCCTCGATCCTGCATGTTGCGACGGGTCTGTTCGTCACCGGTGCCGCCGGCCAGCGTGTCCTCGAGGGCAGCTTCAGCATTCCGGCTGCAGGGACAGCTTACGCTGGCCCTGACCTCACGTGGTGGTATCTGTCTGGTGGTATCTCGCAGAACTTCTTCGGCATCGGCAAGACGGTGCTGTTCGGCGAGTACCTGAACTCGGAAGGCGGCCTCGAGCAATCCGCATTCCTGGCGACCACCAACAACAACTACCGGTTCAACCAGGTCAACACCGGAACGAGCACGAGCGAAGTCAACATGTGGGGCCTCGGCCTGACGCAGCACGTCGATGCGGCGGCGATGGAAGTGTTCGCCACCTACAAGAACTACTCGCTCGACGCGACGGGCTTCACGGGTGTCGCGGCCTCCCTCAACAAGGGTGCGAGCGGCGTCGCCGACTTCCAGACCGTCATCGTCGGCACCCGGATCAACTTCTGATCTGACGCCTTCGACGACCTTGCGACAAGCGGCCAAGCCCCTCGGGCTTGGCCGTTTTCCTGTTTGGCAACCCATTCTGTCATTCTCCTTCATCCTCTGCCTTGCGCGCCCAGCGTCACACGCGAGGCGGCCGGCTCCGC
>LNDR01000208.1 GCA_001464755.1 Rhizobiales bacterium Ga0077524 | reverse complement strand
CGAGGGAATGAATTTCTCAAGATCCCCGCATTGGGCTATCTTGGGGGTGCTTCGCAGCATTTTCGACCGCGAAATGAAGTTGTCACACGACCAAGACCAAGAGGGGACATAGCGCACGAGGCGATCAAAGTGACTTCCAGCGTTGCTGCGGGACCCAACGTTGGTCAAGCAAACGCGTTGCGCGAGTTGTCGTTCTATTCGATGGCTGAGGCAGGCAGCAGATCAGATCGGGATTACCAAGAGCGTCAACAGCGGGCGCGACAAGCGCGGGCGACTGCGCCATCACACGGTGTGCGGCATGCTGATGCACTCGAGTCTCGCTGTCGCGATCGATGGCGTCCTGCTCGGTCTTTCTTCGTGACGCTGCCCCTGGCCTTTGCCCGCATTCCCGGAGGTTTCGTCGCCGCGCTCGCCTTCTTCGTGCTCCTGATCGTCGCGGCGATCGCATTCGGAATTTCCATGCTGGAGATGCCAGTCGCTGCTCTCTTGCGACGCGGTTGGCCGCGCCCTCGCGCTTCACTCGCGACCGCGGCGACATGCTGGCTCGGCGGTCTTGGGACCGTCCTGTCGTTCAATGCGTCGTCGACCTGGTATCCTCTGTCGGCCATCCCGGCTTTCGCCAACGCCACCGTGTTTTCCCTGCTCGATCACCTGACCTCCAATATCATGTTGCCGTTCGGTGGGTTCATGCTCGCGATGTTCGCGGGTTGGATGCTGCCCGGGCGACTGCTCGCGGAGCATATCGGGCTTTCACCGCTCAGTAAGGGGGTCCTCCAGACTCTGCTGCGCTACCTCGTTCCGGCGTGCATCGCCGTTGTGACGCTTTTTCCGCTCTTTGCGGTAAAGGTCTAACCGACGACGTCGAATTCGATTCCGTTTCTCTGGCAGAAATTGTCGAGCGTCCGGCGTCGAGGTCGAAGTCTGGACAGAGCACCCGCCCTGAAGCCCGCAGAAGAGCTCAGACCACAGCTCAAGGAGTGGCGGGATGCGGGGTGAAAGCCGGGAAGCTTGATCGTGCAGCCACCACACATAGCAGCGCGATCATTGCAAGGCCGGCACCGATAGAGAAAGTCAGGGTCGCGCCGCCGGCTCCCCAGAGGAGCCCCGCCATCGTGCTGGCGAGGAGCGAGGCCGAACCGACAGAAAGGTAGAAAATCCCAAAGCCGGTGCCGCGGAGGTCGGGTGGCGCGGTATCTGCGACGCTGGCGCCGAGCAATCCATCGATCATACCGAGCTGCAAGCCCCACAGAAGCGAACCGAGGATGAGGACGCTGCCAGTGTCCGCAAATGCAAGCACCACGTGAGTCATAGCCAGTGTGACGACACCCATTCCAAGCTGGAGACGCCGATCCATGCAGTCTGCAAGAATGCCAAAGGGATACGCCGAAACCCCATAGACGAGGCCCATCAACGCCAGATAGGCGGGCACATGCGCCATTCCGACGCCGATAGCATTCGCCTTTAGCAACAGGAATGCTTGGCTGAAGCGAGCCAACGCGATAATGCAGGCGACAGCGACGACCCACCAGTAGGCTGAGGGCAAGAGGGTCAATGATTGCCAATCGAGCCACGATTTCGGTTCGGACGCGAAGTGTGGCGGTTCTCTTACACGTGTCACCAGGACCAAGACGGAAAGAGCCGCGGGAATGACGGCGACCCAGAACACCAGGCGGAAATTGTGTGCGCTTACCGCCATAATGCCGGCGGCGAGCATTGGCCCGAGCACCGTGCCGACCGTGAATAGGGTGATGCGTAGGCCGAAACCGGACCCACGGACTCGTGAATGGAGTTGGTCGGCCAACAGCGCATCGCGCGGGGCATCGCGGATGCCCTTGCCCGACCGGTCGAAGAGCCGCGCCGCAAGGATGACCGGGATGCTGCCTGCGAGCGGAAACACCGGCTTCACGCAGGCCGACAGCGCATAGCCGAATACCACCAACGGCTTTCGGCGGCCTATCCAATCGCTGATCACCCCGGAAACGGCACGCAGACACGAGTTGGTCGCTTCCGCCAGCCCCTCAATCAGCCCGACCGTCGCCGTCGAAGCCCCCATCACTGTGACGAGATACACCGGCAGCAGGCTGTTGGTCATCTGGGAGGACGCCGCCATCAGCAGACTGACAAGACCCAACATGGCCACGTTTGGAGGCATGCGAGACGGTGCGTGTTCAAGTGGCATGGGCTTCATGATCTCGCCAGCAAGAGTGGTCCGCTGATCGCGAGCAGGACGATCAGGAATATCGCACCGAACACTGCACCGAGCCGCCAGAACTCGCTCGACGTGATGTAGCCGCTGCCGAGGTAGACCGGGCCCGAGGTGGTGGCATAGGGAGTGAGCACGCCCATGAGACCGTGGCTCAGCGCGAGCAGCATCGCGAATCCATAGAGCGGAAAGTCCGGAATTGCGGCGCCGACCGAAAGCATGATGGGCATCATGGCCGTGACATGCGCCGTGATGCTGGCAAAAAGGTAGTGGGCGAAGAAGTAGATGATTACCAGCATCACTGCCAGCGGCACGGGCGGCAGGATGCTCATGTGTCCTGCCGCGGCTTCTGCGAACCACCGCACGAACCCGGTGCGATTGAGCCCGTCGGCCATAGTCACGAGCGTTGCCAGCATGACCAGCGCCTTCCACGCTTCGTGGTTCGAGATGACATCGTCGAAAGACAAGACACCGGAGATCAGCATCAAAGAGACGACGAGCAGCGCGGTCGTGGTTGGACTGACGTGCCGGCCACCGAGAATCCAGAGTCCAATGGCAAGCAGCACCAACGCCGAGAGCAGCATCTCCTGGCCCGAGACCGGGCCGATCGCCTCGAGCTCGCGGGCTGCCCAGCCAGGTGCCTGCTCGCCCTCGGTGATCTCGGGCGGAAAGAGCCGATGCACCAGGACGGGGAGAGCCAGCAGCAAGACAAGACTTGATGGCGCCGCTGCGAGGAACCACTGCAGCCAGGTGATCTCGAGCGACGTCGCCTTGCGGATGAACTCGACGGCCAGCAGATTAGGCGCTAGCGCGGTGAGAAACAGCGAACTGGTCACCGAGGTGGCGGCCAGTGCCGTCCACATGATGTAGCCGCCGATGCGTCGCGCCGACGGCGTGTTCGGGTGCGAGTCGTAAAGTGGCGGCAAATTGCGAATGATCGGATAGACCGTGCCAGCGCTACGTGCAGTATTGGACGGGGTGAAAGGGGCCAGCACCACATCGGCCAGCATTACGGCATAGCCGAGTGTCAGCGTCCGCCCCCCAAGTGCCCGCACCAGCATCAGGGCAATGCGCCGACCGAGACCTGTCCGCTGATAACCGGCAGCGAACATGAAGGCCGCGAACGACAGCCAGACCGTGCTGTTGGCAAATCCAGACAGGGCCCACTCGATCGATCGGCTGGCCACGTCGAAGCCTGGTGTCGCGACCTCCGTGGCGGAGAAGAGCACCCAGCGACCCAGGACAGCGACCGCGGTAATGCCGATCAGGCCGACGGCAGCCGGGGGAAACGGTTCGAGGATGAGGCCGAGAACAACGCCCGCGAAAATCGCGGCGAAATACCAGGCATGCGAATGCAGGCCCATTGGGGCAGGCAGTACCGCCACGAACGCGGCAGCGGCCAATGGGATCCAGGCCCTGGTGTGGCGAGACAGCAAAGAGAGTCCTCCGCGGTGAGCTGATGCCCAATCCTATAGTCGCCGCATTGGTCCCGTCTCGCCAAGGGGCGTCGGCAGCAGCTGCAATGTGGATGGAATGTTGCGGTCGACATCAAGAATGTCCGGTCGAGTTTAACCCGATGGTTCGCGCCGGTGGGCGCCAGCTGATGCGCATCCCCTGAGGGCGGCAGACCAGGCTGGTTGCGGCTTGGGCGACGCAGCCGACTGATGAGGCCAAACCGCGGTGTCTGTTCTCGATCGCAATTATTCTGGTGGCCCCGGTGCCGGGGCTGATGCGCCCGCTGAAGATCGAGAGGTGGTATCTGTGGAGAGAGGATCGCGCAACACTGCGGCCTCGATCTCGGCGGGTGCTACCTTCTCGCCGGTCGAAAGAACCACCAATTCCTTCAAACGGCTGCGGATGACGACGAGCCCTTCTTTAATCTCGGCCAGATCACCCGTGTGCAGCCAGCCATGCGCATCGATGGCCTCCGCCGTCAGGGTCTCATTGTTCCAGTATCCATTCATGACGCTTGGTGAGCGAATGAGAAGCTCTCCCCGGCTTGAGATCTCGAGTTCAACGCCCTCGAGTGGCCGGCCGACGGTGCCAGGAACATAGGCGCCGACTTCGTTGGCCGTGACGACCGGTCCAGCCTCGGTGAGACCATAACCTTCCACGAGAGGAATTCCGAGGCCGATCAGGAACCGGGCAAGATCGAAGGGCAACGGGGCACCGCCGCTGACAGCAACACGCAGACACCCACCGAACGCGAGACGGACCTGCGTGCCGACCCAGCGATCGAGATGGTGCGAAAGAAAACTTCGCAGCCGTCCGTCGCGTTGGGCTTCTCGGCTTGTTGTTGAGCCGATAGCTTATGAACATTGAGGGGCTTCATTGATGACCGCTGCGCAGCCTCCGCAATCGCCACTGCATCGGTCTGAAGAACCGCACGCCCGCCTTGATGCAGCCTTGCGGTCGCGCGAGCACCGCTCTGGCCAGCCGGTCAAGCGCGCCGGGACCGGCAATTGATCCGGATCATTGCGGATTTGCGCGCGGTTTGGTCGGTATCTTCTGAAACATTGCCAGCCCGGTTGGCCGGTTGGGAGGTCCCGGCCCGCTCATGGCAACTGCTCGGGAGAGCTTGTCGCGATGAGCCGCATTTTTGAGTTGTTGATCGCTGGCGCTGGAAACTTGGCGGCCTATCTGGCAGCGCACGTTTTGCTGTGTCTTCTGCCGGCATTCTTCATAGCCGGTGCCATGGCCGCGCTCATACCCAAGGCCAGCATCACACGATGGCTTGGGCGGAGCACGCCGTATCATGTGTCTTATCCGGCAGCGGCAGCCGCCGGCTCTTTGCTTGCCGTGTGCTCGTGTACCATCGTCCCATTGTTCGCCGGGATCTACCGCAAGGGCGCCGGCATCGGACCGGCAATCACATTCCTGTTTTTCGCCCCGGCCGGAAACATCCTCGCGTTGTCCTATACGGGTAGCATCCTGGGACTGGAGTTCGCAGCGGCGCGCTTCATCTTATGCCTGCTGTTCGGCATCGGCATCGGCTTGATAATGGCGCTGATGTTCGCGCGAGACGATGCGCGCCACGATGCCCAAACGGATACGCTTTTCGCAACGCAAGCGCGCATTGGAATTGAGGCAACCGGCATCTTACTGGCACTCGTCGGCCTCTTGATTGCCGGCACGCTGCAGATCTCCCCGCTCGGTGCCAAGCTCGTCACGATGACCTTGCCGCTGTCGTGGGCCGAGGCATGGCAAGCCAAGCTGGTCGCCTGGGTTCCGTTCGACGCGGCCAAGGGCGAGGAGGGGGTCAGCGTGCAAGGCTCGCTTCTGATCCTGTTGCTCGCATTGATCGCAGCCACGGCATCGAAAGGTCTGGAGAATATCGGCGAGGGTGCAAACAGATGGACCTGGATCACACTGGGACTGGCCAGCGCGACCCTGCTCACTGCGGCCATGCGGATCACCGCGAGTCCGGGGGGACTGCAGATTTCGATCACCGGACGCGTGCTCGCAGTCGGAATTGCACTCTGGGCTGTCGCCCATTACGGCCGCCGTCTCGAGCCTGAGGACAGGCAAGCGTGGCTGTGGGAGACGTGGAGATTTGTGAAACAGATATTTCTGCTCCTCTTGGCCGGCGTCTTCATCGTCGGCATCCTGCGCCAATTGATCCAACCCGAATGGATTCAATCGCTGACCGGGCGCAACACCCTGTCCGCAAACGCGGTCGCGGTAGTGTTCGGAGTATTCATGTACTTCCCGACCCTCGTGGAAGTGCCAGTGGCGCGCATGTTCCTTGATCTCGGTATGCACCCCGGACCTCTGCTGGCCTACCTCATGGCCGACCCGGAGCTGAGCCTGCAAAGCATGCTGATGGTGGCTGCCGTTATCGGCCGCCCCAAGACCCTCGCCTATGTTGGACTGGTCGCCATATTCAGCCTGAGCGCAGGACTGCTCTACGGCGCTTGGGTCGATGGAGTTCGTGCAGGCTGGCTCCTCCTAGGCTTGACCGCTTTTGCCGGCCTGCTCGGCGCAACGCTTGGATGGATGCACCGCCGACAGGTTGCAATCGAACCGACCGCCGATCAATTGTAAGGAGATTACTCACATGAAGACCGTCAAGATACTCGGTTCCGGCTGCGCCAATTGCAAAAAGCTCGAAGCCCTGACGCGCGAAGCCGCCGCGAGCAGCGGAATCGAGATCGAGGTCGTCAAGGTCACGGCCATCAACTCAATCATGGCCTACGATCTTCTTGCGACGCCGGGCCTCGTGGTCGACGAGAAGCTCGTCAGCAGCGGCCGCATCCCGAAGCTTGATGACATCAAGCGGTGGATTGCCGCTTGAGGGTCCGTCGCTGCGTCTCTTTCTAGAGGCTGTGATCTGCCTTTTGCTTGAGCGCGGCGCAGTAGACGGCACACGTTGTAGATTTGACAATCATCGGGTCCATCCGGGCGATACCGAGCGGTCGCTGGTCACTTGATGGCAGTGTTCCCGCCCGATCGCGATATGCCTGATTTTCTGCGCAGGAACGCCCCAAACCTCAGAAAGCCCTGGCGGCTCCAGGGGCGAGTCCCCGGCTTTTTGTCCCGCGCCCTTGTAACGATCTTACTCAGCTCGCGCAGCCACAGCACGGAACTTGCCACCGCGACACAGTACAGCCAGTCGCCCGCGCTCAAGCTCGTGGTCGAGAACGCCTCCTGCAGGAAGGGGATGTAGACGACGCCAGCATGCATAAGGAGCGACAGTCCGACGGCTGCCCAGAGCCAATTGTTCGTCAACAAGCCTTCGAATGCGCTCCGCTCGTCGGAACGCGCATTGAAAACGTTGAAAAGCTGGAACAGCATGAGCGTCGTGAAGGCCATGGTCTGTCCGTATCGCATGGTTCCAGAGCCTTCGATCAGCCCCCCGGGGAGCGAAGCATCGAGCACAAAAAGCGTACCGGCAGCCATGATTGCGCCGATGAAGAGGATGCCCATCCACATGCGGCGCGTGATCACTCCCTCCCCTTTGACACGGGGCGGTCTGCTCATGGTGTTGGCGGCCGCAGGATCCATGCCCAGGGCTAGCGCGGGGGTGCCGTCCGTTACCAGATTGATCCAGAGGAGCTGCGTCGCCAGCAATGGAAGTGCGACGCCACCACTTTCGGCGGCTGACAGGCCGATGACGCTGGCAAACACAACCCCGAAGAACATGGTCATGACTTCGCCGAAGTTCGACGACAGCAGATAGCGCAAGAACTTTCTGATGTTCGAAAAGATGGCGCGTCCCTCCTCGACGGCCACCACGATCGTGGCAAAGTTGTCGTCGGCGAGCACCATGTCGGCGGCTTCTTTGGATACGTCAGTTCCCGTAATGCCCATCGCAATACCAATGTCAGCGGTCTTGAGGGCGGGAGCATCGTTGACACCGTCGCCAGTCATCGCAACCGTCATCCCATTGCGCTGCAAGGCTTTCACGATTCGCAGTTTGTGCTCAGGATTGACGCGGGCGTACACCGAAACCTCCCGGACCATCCGGTCGAGCGTCGCGTCCGGCATCTTCGCAAGTTCGGAGCCGGTAATGGCGCGACGATCGGTGGCAATACCGAGTTCGGCGGCTATGACGGCGGCGGTCTTGGGGTGGTCGCCTGTGATCATGATGGGACGGATCCCGGCGGCCTTCGCCCTCGCGACGGCATTTCGAGCTTCGTCGCGTGGTGGGTCGATCATTCCGATCAGCCCAAGGAAGACGAGATCGTGCTCGATATCTTCATCGAACTCGTTGGCCTCCGTCGCAATTTTTGGCAGTGAGCGGAAAGCGACCCCGAGCGTGCGCAACGCTTCTCCGGCCAAATCCTCAATCCGCGCGAGGATCTCGGCCCGGCGCTGTGCCGTCAATGGTATTGATGTTTCGCCCACCAGCTCCTGCGAACAGCGAGCAAGCAGAACGTCCGGCGCGCCCTTGGTCAGTGCGAGTAGACGCTCCTGCCGCTCGGTATCGCTGTGAATAGTGCTCATCAATTTCCGTTCGGAAGAGAACGGCACTTCGCCGACGCGAGCAAAGCGGGCATCCAGCGCCTCCGCCTGCAGCCCGGCCTTGCGTGCGGCCACGATCAGAGCTCCCTCGGTCGGGTCGCCATGCACTGTCCAGTGACCTTCGCGCTCCTGCAGAACGGCGTTGTTGGCCCGTTCCGCGGCTGCGAGCGCGCGCACCAGCTCTGATCTCAGAGGCCCCGTTATCTCCTTGCCCCCGTCGTGGCGTATCTCGCCATCCGGACCATAGCCGGTACCGCCCAGATTTACGCGCCCACTCGCCGTGACGATGACCCGCACCGTCATCTCGTTGCGCGTGAGCGTCCCGGTCTTGTCGGAAGCGATGATGTTGGCCGACCCCAGCGTTTCCACGGCCGCCAGATGGCGTATGATGGCGTTCCGCTTCGCCATGCGCTGGACGCCGAGGGACAGCACTGCTGTCACGATCGCGGGCAAGCCTTCCGGCACCGCAGCGACCGCGAGTGCAACGCCCAGGATGAGAACGCCAAAGATGGCCGAATAACCGCGCACCCCCTGGGCCAGCATGATCGTCACGATCATCACCACGGCGATAGCGACAACGACGATCGCCAGCAGCTTGCCGACGCGATCGAGCTCCTCCTGGAGTGGCGTCGTCTCTTGTGGCGCTTCCTTAAGCATTCCGGCGATGCGCCCCATTTCGGTTTGCATGCCGGTCGCCGTGACCACAGCGCGTCCGCGCCCGTAGGTCACGGACGTGCCGCTGAAGACCATGTTGTGACGGTCGCCGACGCCAGCCTCTGTTGCGATCGCTGCGGTGTCTTTCGAAACGGGAAGGCTCTCACCCGTAAAAGCGGCTTCAGCCGTCTGTAGAGCCGTAACTTCGATCATTCGCGCATCGGCGGGAACGGTATCTCCTTCTTCAATGAGAATGATGTCACCGGGTACAAGGTGGGTTGCCAGGATGCTCTGCCTAGTCCCCGCTCGGATGACGTTCGCGTGTGCCGCCGACATCTGGCTCAGCGCTGCCACCGCCTGCTCAGCGCGAGCCTGTTGGATGTAGCCCATCAGGCCGTTGAGCAGCACGATGGTAAAGATCGCGATGGCTTCGTATGGCAGCACAGTGTCGCGCTCATAAAGCCACAAACCGGCGGAGACCGCGGTCGCGACCATCAGTAGGATCACGAGCACATCCGTGAATTGAGCGAGAAACTTCCGCCATTCCGGGACAGGTGCTTGAGCCGTCAGCTCGTTCCTGCCGTGGGCGTGAAGTCGCTCCTGCGCTTGCTCCTGGCTCAAGCCGGCCAGCATATCGGTCTCAAGCACGGCCAGTAGGTCGTCGACGCACTTCTGATAGGGCTCCATACCGACTCCCTCGCAGGTGCAAATACTTGTATCCGAGTACCCCGCCATCTGAGAGGACTTGGCGTTCAACAGTAGCCGAGACGTCCCAGTACGTCGCCCGGAAGAAAGAGGCGCCGCCTCAGTTGGTTGCTCCAGGTTCTGGCTTCGTCGCAGTGGTTCCAAGAACCGATTCTGCGCGACGAAACTGCGCGCCTGATCTGTTGCGAAGGTCCGTTCTTATTCGGACCGTCAAACTTCTCGGGGAATTGGTCGGATTTCCGGGAGGAGCACGAGGCGCAATGCACGATCGTTACCGAAACCCGCCGTCCGTTGGAAGGAAGACGGGTCGTCCGAGGGCGAGTGGGTGGTTGTATCGCTTATTGCGCTCACTTGGACCGTAAGCCGGGGCGATGGTTGAGACGCCTCGGAGCCAGATGTAAGTGCCAAAGCTATGTCCGGAGCTGGAAAATACTGACGTCGTTGGCACCATTTCCGAATTCGGCAGAAGTTGGCCCGTCTCGATTTTGAGAACGGAACAGGTCTCGAGTGGCAAGCTGCCATCGCGGCTGGAAGCTGTCAAAACCAAGGTTCTTGCAGCGCACACGTCGCGAGTGGTCGCGCCCTGCAAAATTGCAACATAGGTGTTGAGCCTCAGCACTGAGTCAGCAGTGGGTCTTGGTCGTGTGACAACTTCATTTCGCGGTCGAAAATGCTGCGAAGCACCCCCAAGATAGCCCAATGCGGGGATCTTG
>LNDR01000207.1 GCA_001464755.1 Rhizobiales bacterium Ga0077524 | reverse complement strand
TGAAGACCGCCTCCTCCTGCTCGTAGCTCATGGCGAGCGGGTTCTCGTGGCTGTAGCCGTGGAGTCCAATCTCGTGGCCGGCCTTGGCGACCATCTCGCAGGCCGCCGGGAAGCTCTCGATGGTATGACCGGGGATGAAGAACGACTGCTTAATGCCGAAGCGCTCGAAGAGCTTGACGATACGCGGCATGCCGATGTCTCCGGCAAACACACCGCGCGAGATGTCCCCGGGGGAATCCTCGCCACCGTAGGAGCCGAGCCACCCTGCGACGGCATCACAGTGAACGGAAAACGCGCAGAGAATTTCCTTGGCCAAGACATGCCTCCACCCTGAGTTGGGTTCGCTTCGTTCGAAATACTGGCGCAGCTTACTCGGCACGGCAAGAACCTGAACGCCCGGTTTTGCGCCAGAAATTGCCTGAAGAAGCAGTGCCCGGCTTCGCGGCCTTCTGCCTAGATTAGAGATCAGGCGATGAATCTAGAGGCAACGCCTTTCGGGCAGCGTCCGCCTCGAGTTGCAAACGTTGCCCGCAGTTCCGTCTCCCCCGACATCATGCCGACCGGCAAGAACAGCGTCCGTTGAGCGAGGTAGAAACATGGCTCACTCCCCAACTAAAGTTACACGTCTCGGCAGCAAGCTGCTTGCCGGAGCGATCGTTGTAACGATCGGCGCTACGAGCGCCGTTGCCCAAGTGGCTCAACCCTGCATCGGTGCCTCACTCGAACTCGCCGGCCCGCTGGCCCATACCGGGCTGCAGGTGCGGTTAGGTGCGGAGACGGCGATCGACGAGATCAATGCCGCGGGCGGCGTCCTCGGCCAGAAGCTCAAGTTCATCGCCTATGACGATCAGGGCGAGCCCTCGCGCGCGGTCGATAACGGCCGCCGTATCGGTGAGAAGGACAACTGCGTCGCAATGGTCGGCGGCTTCCGTTCGCCGAATGCGTTGGCACTGCGGGAGCCCATCGACGAAATGGGACTGCCGTGGGTCGGTGTGATCTCGGCCGGCACCCGCGTCATCGAGTGGGAGAAGGGCGTGAACAAGTGGATGTTCCGCGTCTCCATGAAGGACCGGTGGGTGGGGCCGTTTCTCGTCGACGAGGCCAAGGCTCGATCGAAGAGTGGCAAGATTGGCTTGATGTTCGAGGCGACGGGCTGGGGTCAAGGCGCGGTTCCTGATGTCGAGGCGGCAGCCGTTGCAAAGGGCCTACCGCTGGTCGGCAAGGAGACGTTCAATATCGGCGACCAGGACATGAGCGCTCAGCTCATCCGGATGCGCGATGCGGGCGCCGACACGCTGATCATGTATGTCGTCGATCGGGAGGCGAACCAGATCCTCCGCTCCATGGAACGGATTGGCTACAAACCGACGATCGTCAGCGCATGGGGCATCTCTTCGCAGCTCGGCAAAACGGCTGGCGCTCTCACCGATGGCATTCTCGTTGCTGGCACGTTCGCCTGGAACGGCGATCTAACGCCGCGCGCCAAGAAGGTCTACGAGGCGATGGCAGCCAAATTCAATCTCCAGAGCCCGAACGACATCTTGCTGCCGAGCGGAGCGGCCAACGCCTATGACGGCATCTACATCATTGCGGAAGCCATCAAGCTTGCAGGTGCGTTCGATCGTGACAAGGTCCGCGAGGCTTTCTACAAGGTGAAGTACGAAGGGCTGACTGCGAAGTTCGATCCAGCCTTCGAGAAAGCGGCTCCCGGAGCCATCGCTGAGCGGCATGACGCGATCAAACCATCCCAATATCGCCTGCTCGCCTTCCATGAGAACGTCCTGAAGGCGGTTGAACAGACTCCGTTCAAGCGCTGAGCCAATGGAGAGCGAGGCGGGCCGTGCCTGCCTCGCTCGCCGGTGAGCGTGCCACCTTTGCCCAAGCAAGCCTAGTCCCCGGCACGAACCGTCTGCTGCAGGCGATGCGGAGCGGCAGGAAATCAGATGGAACAGATCCTCCAATTCGTATTGAGCGGGCTATCGCAAGGCGGCATCTATGCGCTCGTCGCGATCGGCTACTACATGATGTGGGCAGCCACCAAAGCCGCCAATTTCACGCACGGCGACATCTTCATGCTGGGCGCGGTGTCGACGGTAATTCTTGCTGGCCTCGGAATTCCGCTGCCGCTGGCGATGCCGCTCGCCATCCTGCTCAGCGCCGCCGCAGGCGCCCTGATCGAGCGGGTGGCGGTGCGCCCATTCAACCAAGGGCCGAGCTCGGTCGGCTGGATGCTCACAACGATCGCGATCGGGCTCATGATGGAGAGCGCCTTCACGGCGACCTATGGCCCACTGGGAAAGCCCCTCTACTCGCCACTCGCGCAGAGTCCGATCCGCATCTCTGGCACCGGCATCTACCCGCAGGAATTGCTGATCCCCGTCGTCGCGATCGCGATCATGCTCGCGCTCGAGATCTTCTACCAGCGCACCATCGTCGGGCGCGCCATGCTCGCCGTAGCAGCCAACCGCATCGCCGCCGGCCTCATGGGCATCAACGTCAACCGGATTTCGATGATTGCCTATGCGATGGCAGCCGGCATCGGCGCGCTTGCCGGCATTCTGCTTGCGCCGGTGGCGGAGGCGTCGCCCGCGATGGGGGCGCTGATTGGGTTGAAGGCATTTGTGATCGCCATCGTGGCCGGCATGTCGAGCGCGCGCGGTGTCGTTTTCGTCGCCTTGGCGTACGGCGTACTCGAGAAGATGATCGAGGGGTTCATCTCGACCGGCGCGCGCAATGCGATCGGCTTCGGCGTGATGATCCTCCTCTTGCTCATCTTCCCGAACGGCATTTTCGGCAAGCGCGAGGTGGTCAAGGTATGAAGCCGCACCATCAGTTCTGGCTCATCCTGATTCTGGGCTTCGCTGGGCTCTACCTGTTCCGAGAGCTCGGACCCACGAACTATGCGATCGGCGTCCTGACGCGCTGCATGATCCTCGCCATCGTTGCAGTGGGCCTCAACCTGCTCATCGGCCAGGCGGGCCTCGTCTCGCTTGGCCAGGCCGCGCTCTACGGCATTGGCGCCTACGTCGCGGCGTGGTTGACGCTGAGGGCGGACGTACCGTTCCTGCCGGCGGTCGTGTCGGGCGTCGTCGCGGCGGGACTCATGGGCGCGGCATTGGCCTACCCGAGCGTCAGAGTGCGCGGCGTCTACCTTGCCGTCATCACGATCGCGTTCGGTCTCGTCTTCCAGAACGTTCTGGTCGAGTGGGTGCCGGTGACGGGCGGGACGCTCGGCCTCACGGGCATTCCGCGTGGCGAAGTCTTTGGCGTCAGGCTGACGCGGCAGATTTATTTTTGGGTGGCCGCGGGCTCTCTCGCTGCCTCATTCAACATTGTCTACGCACTCACATACTCGCGCTATGGTCGGGCCATGCGTGCGACGGCACAAAGTGAGAATGCCGCCAGCGCGCTTGGGATCGACGTCGCGCGGACGCGGATGTTTGCCTTTGTCGTCTCCGCATCACTCGCCGGCCTCGCTGGAGCGCTCTACACGTTCCTAAATCTGTTCGTGAACTACGAGACATTCACATTCTTCCAGTCCGTATCGTTTCTGCTGATGGTCATCTTCGGTGGTATCGGCACGCTGCTTGGACCACTCGTCGGGGCGGGTATTCTCACCTACGTGCCGGAGCTCTTCCAGGACTTCAGGGAGTGGCAGGTGTTCTTCTATGGCGCGATGCTCGCCGCCGTCATGTTCCTGATGCCGCGCGGCATCGTCGGTACGATCAGCAAGCTTGCCGTATGGCTGACGGCACGCCCGCAGACGCGCGACGCCAAGCCGTGGCCCAGTCCGGCGGCGCTGCCGGTGACCATGGTAGGCGGACACGTCGAGGGCACGGTCGTTGCAGAGATCAAGAGATTCACAATTCGCTTCGGTGGTCTTACCGCCGTAAACGAGGCCTCGATGTCCATCAAAGCCGGGACAGTCCACGGCCTGATTGGACCGAACGGCGCAGGCAAATCGAGCCTCCTCAACCTGATGTCGGGATTTTACCAACCGACGAGTGGTACGATGCAGTTTCTTGGCGCGCCCACCGCCGGGATCGCAAGCTCCCATCTCGCGCGGCGCGGGCTTGCCCGCACGTTTCAGAACACAGAACTCTTCGGCGACATGACGGTCTTGGAGAACGTGCTCGTCGGCCTGCATTGTCAGTATAAAGCAACGCTCGCCGAGACCATCCTGCGGCTGCCGCGCTTTTTCACCGAGGAGCGGGCCATGGTCGGGGAGGCCACGCAGCTCCTCGAACTCGTGGGTCTCACCGATTACGCGGACGAACTGGCGCGCAATCTGCCATTCGGTCACCAGCGACGTCTCGAGATCGCGCGAGCCTTGGCGCTGCGCCCGAAGCTGTTGCTCCTGGACGAGCCGGCCGCGGGACTGACGCACGGCGAAATCGAGCAACTGAAGGAACTCGTCCAAACGCTCACGGCCCAAGGGATCGCGGTCGTCCTTGTCGAGCATCACGTCGATATGGTGATGAGCCTTTCGCATGAGGTGACGGTGCTGGACTACGGGCAGGTGATTGCGTCGGGTGAGCCTGCCGCAGTCCAGTACGATCCGAAAGTCATCGAGGCTTACTTCGGAACGGGCGACTTGTTGGTGCCCGCATCGGAAAATGAGCGGCCACCCGTCGTTGCAGGAAGCGCGTAATGGGCGAACAGAAAAGCCTGCTCGAAGTTTCGGATCTGCGGGTCTCCTACGGCCGCATCGAAGCGGTCCGGACCCTTTCATTGAAAGTCGGAGCGGGGGAATTCGTCGGCGTCATAGGCTCGAACGGCGCCGGCAAGTCCTCGACCATGCGGGCGATTGCCGGTTCGGTCCCCCCGAGTGGCGGACGCATTGAATTCAAAGGCGCGGATGTCACCAGCTTGCCCAGCTACGAAAAAGTGGCGCGCGGGATCGCAATGGTGCCCGAAGGACGCATGATCTTCGGCAACCAGACTGTGCGTGACAACCTTCTGCTCGGCGCCTACACGCGTATCGGCCACGACAAGGCAGGCGTCGCGGAGGATATGGAGCGGGCGCTTTCATTGTTCCCGCGGCTCCGCGAGCGGCTCGAACAGCTGGGCGCTTCCCTCTCCGGCGGTGAGCAGCAGATGCTCGCGATCGCACGGGGCCTCCTCTCCCGGCCAAAGCTTCTCGTCATCGACGAGCTGTCCCTCGGGCTCGCTCCGAAAATCATCGAGCAGATCTTCCCGATCTTGATCGACCTCAATCGCCAAGGGCTTGCCGTGCTGCTCGTCGAACAGATGGCGTCGTACGCACTCGCGGTGACACAGCGCACGTACGTCATGGAGAACGGGTCGATTCTACTCGAGGGCCCCTCGCAGGAGCTCGCCACAGACCGACGCGTGCTCGACGCTTACCTCGGGCGGCGTCACTGAGGGCTGATCACACCGTAGTGCGTGCTGTCCGCAACTCCGTGCGCCGTGCACCGGTGGCTGCCTCATCGACGGCGAGCGTATCGTCTTCGATCGCGCCGATGAAGACGACGCCATAGATGTCGCGGGCCTTCTCGCGGCTCTCCCAGCCCTCCAGAACATCGTGGTGGACGCGCTTCGGATCGCGATCGAGCGGGTCACCGTAACCTCCGCCCGAGGAGTCGCGCCCACGCACGCTCTCGCCGTTCTTCAGCAGTAGCTGGATCACGTTCGGCAGACGGGAGATATCGCCATTGGGTGAGATCCGCCACGTCGAGCCGGCCGTGCCGGCATAACCGCCGACGACGCCGCGCGGCGGCGCGTGCTGACCATCGCAGGAGATGACAGCGGTCACGTCGTTGCCCGTCGGCGTCAACTCGATTTCCTGGGCAGGCGCTCCGCGATGGCGTCCAGCGCCAGCGCTATCGGGGACGAGGCTGAGCGACGTGACGCGCAGAGGATGCTTCAGTTCGTCGACTTCCACACTGTCGCGATACATGAGACTGGCAATGACGGGGATCGCATAGTTGACCCATCCATCGGCGACCGGCGAGGACGGCCCTCCGTTGGTCGAGAGCATCATGCGGTTGACGAAAGGCGCGTCATTCCGGCGGTGGTCTTTGCCGGAGATCACAGCCATACCGACACCCAGGCCGGTGCCGCCTTCCGAGAGCCCGTGACCATCTCCGAGCTGGGCAAAGGCGGACTGGGTAATGTTGACGAGCCGCTCGCAGACGTTGGTCGTCGCCACCGAGCAGGAGTGGGGAAACTTCGGCGCTGCGACGACGCTCTCCTCGGCATAGGTGAACCGAAGGCGCCGGAAGGAGCCGGCATTCCGCGGCACGTCTTTTTCCAGAGCGTTGAAGATGGCGCCGACGACCGCCGATGTCGCCGCGCCCAGCGACGTGTTGAGCCCGACGTCGACACACGGCGGATTATCGGAGAGGTCGACATGGATGATCGCCTCGTCCGGATCGATTTCGAGTTTGACCGTGAGTTCGAGGCCACCCGGAAGAATTCCCTCGAGCGGGTCGGAGTGCCCCTTGTTGACGAGGCGCGCCTTCGGCATACGCCGGATGCTCTCGACCATGCGGCGCTCGGAGTAGTCGAACCAATCTTCCATGAAGCGTTTGATGGTTGCGACGCCGTACTTTGCGCACAGTTCCTCGAGGCGTCGCTCGGCCACGCGCGCGCTGCCCAGCCCCGCCAGATAATCGCCGTACCACTGGTCGGGGACGCGGATGCGCGCACGGCACATGCGCACGATATCCTCGATATTCTTGAAGTCGCGCTGGATGCGCACGCCCGGAAAGACAAGCGCGCCCTCGTGGTAGACATCGCGGGCCAGCACGAAATAGCTCGACGGGATGGAATTACCGATGTCGGCCATGTGGCACTTGGCAACACTCGTGAACAGATGCTCGCCGTCGATGAAGATGGGCACCATGTAGGTGTGGTCGGCTGGATGCGTGTTGCCGCCATAGGGGTCATTGTCGAGATAGGCATCCCCACGGCGGATGTCCGCGCCGTGATACCGGCGCATGTTCGCTGTCTGGATGTGGCATCCGAAGATGTGGACGGGCAGTCCTTCGGCCGGCGCCAGCAATCGATCGTCACCGGTGACGAGGCAGCATGAGAAGTCGCGCGCCGAGGATATGACCGCGGAACGTGCAGCGCGCAGCAACGTGTTGGTCATTTCGCGCACGATGCCGTCCAGGCGGTTTGCCAGCACGGTCATGAGCACGGGATCGATCGGAGAAATGGAGGCTTTATCGGACGTCACGGGCATGGCCTCCTCAAGCGCAAGTCAGAAGATAGTTGCCGGCTGCCGACAGTTTCGCTGTCAGCCCAGGGTACACGACCAGCGTCGTGGTCGGTTCCTCGATAATTGCGGGCCCGGTGATCTCGGCCCCGGCGAGGAGGCGTTGGCCACGATAGATCCCCGTCTGCCTCCGCCCGGTCTCCACGAAGAAACACGAGCGCTGGCTGTCGGGGTCGGGCGCATAGGCAACGGCGACCGACGGCGGTGGCGGCGGCGGCTCGAACAGCTTTATGGCGATGCGCCCCTTCCAGTTGACAAACTCGACTGGGCTGGCCTCATCCCGCACCGCGTAGACACGCTCGTGCACCTGATGGAAGGCCTCGACGAGAGCGTCGACGTCGGCGTCGGTCTCGATGCGTCCCACAGAGAGCGGTGTATCGAGTTCCCAAACCTGGGCCCGGTAGCGCGTTTCCACAATAAAACGTGTTGTCGCGTGCGCGCGCTCGGCCCCTTTGAAGCGCGAGCGAAACGTCTCGACTTCGGCGGCAATCTCGGCAAGGGCTGCATTCACAGCTGCCTTGTCGAAAGCGTTGGACTCGGTGAAGCGGCTGCGCGTCGCCTCGAACACGATCTCGCAGTACTGCATCCCGCAGGCGGACAGTGCGGCCGCGAGGCGGGGAAGAATAACGGTTGCGCAACCCAACTCTCGCGCGATGGGCATGATGTTGAATCCGGCCGCACCGCCGCCCGCTACGATCACGCTCTCGCGCGGGTTGAGGCCTTCGCTCACCGTGATCTCGCCGATGGCCTTGATCATGAGTTCATTGGCGACCGTCATGATGGCGGCGGCTACTTGGTCGGGCGGGCTGCCGTCTTCCGCCGCAAATCTCTCGATGACACGAGCAGCGGCGGCCGCGTCCAACTTGAGGCGCCCCCCGTTGAAGTAGGCTGGATCGATGTAACCGAGATAGAGCGCGGCGTCGGTGACCGTCGGCAAATCGCCACCACGGCCGTAGCACGCGGGACCGGGGATCGAGCCCGCCGATTGCGGACCCACGCGCAGCAAGCCGCCAGAGTCGCACCAGGCGATGGAACCGCCGCCCGCGCCGATTGAGCGGACGTCGACCGTCGACGTCCCCATGATGTCACCGAGCCAGCGCTGCCCGAGCCAGCTGTCGCGCGAGTAGACGAGGCTGCCGTCGCGCACCAGCCCGACATCGAACGTCGTGCCACCCGTATCGCAGACGATCGCGTTGTCGCCCAGGCCCTCCAATGCGGCATACGCGCGGCCCGCAACTGGGGCCATGGCAGGACCGGACTTGAGCGTATTGATCGGCCTGGCGATCAGTTCGTCGACCTGCTGACAGCCTCCGACCGACGTCGATACCAGCAAGTCGCCCGCGAAGCCGGCGGCCCGCAGATCCGCTGACATCTCCCGCAAGTGCTGCTGCATCAATGGCTTCAAGGATGCATCGATGGCGGTTGCCGAGGCTCGGCGATACTCCCGCAGAATGGGGACGAGCTCGTGCGAAAGAGTGAACGCGGTGCCCGGCAGCAGCGCATCGAGCCGCCGACCGATGGCGAGTTCATGAGACGGGTTCGCGATGGACCACAACAGGCTCACGGCGACCGCTTCGAACTTGCGGACCTGCAACGTCGCGATGATCTCGTCGATCTCCACCTCCGAGATCGGCACGACCACCTCGCCTTGCGAACCGATGCGCTCGGTGACCTCGAACGTGTAGCGTCGTGGGATGTAGGGATCGGGATAGTCGTACGTATAGTCGTGTGGACCGTGCTTGCCGCCTTCCTTGAAAGTCAGCGTGTCCTTGAAGCCCTTGGTGGTCAGGAACGCGGTCTTGGCAGTTCGCTTGGTGACAACGGCATTGGTCGCGCGTGTCGTGCCGTAGATGAGCACGTCTGTTTCGCTGAGAAGATCCGGGACGGGGCGACGCAGCTCCTCCGCCACAATCGCGATCGCCTCCCGCATGCCATCGAAGATGCGCCCATGTGTCGTCAGGGCTTTGCCGATGTGCAAGCTTCCCGTCGCTTCGTCGAAAACAATGATGTCCGTGAAAGTACCGCCTGTGTCGACAGAGATCCGATAACCCATTCCCCGTGCATGCTCCCTGTTCTCTGGCTCGCTTTTCGGCGGCAGCTCGTGATATCTCATTGAGACGGCGGCATAGTGCTTTCGTCAATCCAGCAACCTGAGCACGCACTTCGTTTCATGCTGAATTGTCAGCCATTGTCCGCACAAAAATTCGGCAGCCAAGCTTGAGAGCAAACAGTCGGATGGAAATATATGCGCAGCGGGGATATGGCGCACGACCAATTGGTTTCGGAAAGAAGCCGGGCGTTGTCGTCGTCGATTTCCAAAAGGGCTTCACGGACCCAGCTTTTCCCATGGGCGGTGCGCCGATGGTTGATGCTGCGGTTGACGCGACGGCCAGCGTGATGCGCGCGGCCAAAGCTGCGGGGTTGCCGGTCATCGCCTGCGTGATCGCGTTTGGAAACGCCGGCACGGCACCATACTGGAAGGTCGATCCGGTGCTCGAACTTCGCGCCGGCTCCACATCGACCGAGCTTGATCCGCGGATCGCCGCCGAGGCGCCCGACGTCGTACTCGAGAAGACGGCACCGTCACTGTTCTTCGGAACGCCGGCCGGCTCGATCCTGACGCGGGAGCGCGTCGACACCGTGATCGTGACGGGATGCATCACCTCGGGCTGCGTCCGTGCGAGCGTGATCGACGCATTCTCGCTGGGCTTCCGGGTTCAGGTGCCATGCGATTGTGTCGGCGATCACGATTTGGTGGCGCACGAGCAGAACCTAGCCGATGTCGGACGGCGCTACGCCGACATCATCGACGCGAAGACGGCGATCGCGGAAATCGAGCGCTGGCGCGCCAGAAACGACAAGAGCTGATGCCCGCGCATCGAGAGGCTGGATCTTCGCGGGCGGGTGACGCACTCCAAGAGCGGTGTCTCTGTTCTCCGCGGCAGGTTCGCCCGCCTTGGCATCAACGCGACATGCG
>LNDR01000206.1 GCA_001464755.1 Rhizobiales bacterium Ga0077524 | reverse complement strand
CATCCGCGTGATGTCCGTGCCCCAGAACATGCGGCGCGGGCCGAAGGCGTCGAAGATGGCTTTGTAGTGTGGCGTCAGGCTCTGGAACGGATAGGCGTCGGTCACGTACTGCGGGCCGCCGGTGACTTTCACGGCGACGTTGGGATATCGCGCGAGTTTGCACACCTCGGGGATCGTCACGAACGCGGCGTCGTCCTTGTTGCCGCGCGCCACGCCGAAGTGGTCGACGATGAGCTTGAGGCCCGGATGCTTCGCCGCGATCTCGCCGACGAGCGGCAGGAACTCGCCGCACAGCATCGCGATCGGAACGCCGTGTTTCTCGGCCGCCGGCCAGAGCCAGTCCATGGTGCCGTCCGTCGGCCACGACTTCATGTGGTCCCTGAGAAACGTGTAGCGC
>LNDR01000205.1 GCA_001464755.1 Rhizobiales bacterium Ga0077524 | reverse complement strand
TCCATGTCGCGGATGGCCTCGTCCAGGAGATAGGGTGTCGTGCGGTGCGGGGCGACGACATGGCCTTTGGTCCACAGATGGATCTGGGCGTCGATGATGCGCATGGGCTTGTCTTTCGTCGTGTTCGGCCACGTCCAAAGTCGTGCCCACATGCTCGCGCGATTGACGATCCGCGTGCAATGTTATATATAGTATAATATCCATGGGAGGCGACATGCGAACGGCAACACTTCGGCAGTCCGGCGGCTCCGTCATCGTGTCGCTCCCCAAGGCTGCGCTCGAAAAGCTCGGGCTGGGTCCAGACGATCCCGTGGAGATCGACGTCGAGGGCGATCGGATTATCATCCGGCGCCGACGCCGTGGCCGCATCGGCCTCGCGGCACGCCTCGCCATGTGCGACTTCTCGCAGCCCATGTCGGACGAGGAGCGTGAGTGGATCGATGCTCCGGACGTCGGTCGCGAGGCAGACTGGCTCAAAGAGGACAAGACGTCTTGAAGAGGGGCGAAATCTGGCAGGCCGATCTCGATCCTACCGTAGGCCGCGAGCAGCGAGGTTTCCGACCGATTCTGATCGTGTCGCCTGACCGCCTGAACATCTTGTCGGTTCCGATCATTTGTCCAATTGCAACGGCAGCAACAGGGCAGCGGGCATCGGGCTTCACTGTTTCACTGGCTTCGTCAGGCACCCAGACGACTGGCGTCGTCCTCTGTCAACAGGTGCGGATCGCTGACCTTCGAGCCAGAAGGGCCCGCCGCATCGAGGCCGTGCCCGACTTCATCCTCGACGAGGTGCTGTCCTGCCTGCAGGACATCTTCGAGCTGTGAGCGCGCATCTTCCCGTACTCGAGGCGCTGCCGGAGTTGCGCGAGGCACTCCGAGCCGGCACATCTGCTGTGCTGGTCGCGCCGCCGGGAGCGGGCAAGACGACGGCTGTGCCGCCAGCACTTCTCGAAGAGGCATGGCTCGGCGGCCGGAAGATTCTACTGCTCGAGCCACGCCGCATTGCAGCGCGCGCCGCCGCCGAGCGCTTGGCCGAATTGCGCGGCGAACGGGTCGGCGAGACCATCGGCATTCGCGCAAGGCTCGATACGCGTGTGTCGGCGCGGACGCGCATCGAGGTTGTCACCGAAGGCGTCTTCACGCGCCTCGTGCTCGACGATCCCGCGCTCGATGGCGTCGGCCTCGTGATCTTCGACGAGTACCACGAGCGCTCGCTCGATGCAGATTTGGGGCTCGCGCTGGCGCTCGATTCACGCGCCGGCCTGCGCGACGACCTGCGCATTCTCGTCATGTCCGCCACCCTTGATGGCGCTCGTGTTGCCAAGCTGCTCGGGGAAACGACACAGGTCGTGCGCTCCGAAGGCCGCGCCTTCCCGATCGATACGCGCTACCTCGGCCGTCCGCCCGAGCGGACCAGCATCGCCGACGCAACCGCCGCCGCCGTCCGCCGCGCCCTCGATGAGGAAACCGGCTCGGTTTTGGCGTTCCTGCCGGGACAAGGCGAGATCCGCCGTGCCGCCGAGCGCCTGCGCGAGAGCATTCGCGAGCCCGACGTCGACATCGTCGAATTGCACGGCGGATTGGACGGCAAACTGCAGCGCGAGGCTATTCGTCCTCCCGCCGCCGGCCGCCGCAAGATCGTTCTCGCCACTGCCATCGCGCAAACCTCGATCACCATCGAAGGCGTGCGCGTTGTCGTCGACTCCGGTCTCGAGCGACTTCCGCGCTACGACGCAGGAGCTGGCGTCACGCGGCTGGAAACCGTGCGCGTCTCGCGTGCAACGGCCGATCAGCGCCGTGGCCGTGCCGGACGCACCGAACCCGGCGTCGCCTACCGGCTGTGGAGCGAGCCCGAGACGCAAGGCCTCCTCGCCTTCACCGCGCCCGAGATGCTTGCAGCCGATCTCACCTCGCTCGTGCTCGACTGCGCCGCTTGGGGCGTCACCGATCCAACACAGCTTTCCTGGCTCGACCCTCCGCCGCAGGGATCACTCGCGGCGGCGCGCGACGAGCTGATCGCACTCGGTGCCATCGAGCCAGACGGACGGCTCACCGAGACCGGACGCGCCCTGCGCAATCTGCCGCTCGCACCTCGCCTCGCGCGCATGATCCATGCCGCTGCCGAGATCGACGCGGCCGAGGATGCCGCACGCATCGCGGCCGTCCTGTCCGAGCGCGGTGCTGGCGGATTGTCGCTCGACCTCGACGACCGATTGCAGGGACTGCGCCGCGAGCGTGGCCCGCGCGCCGATGCGTTGCGTCGCATGGCCGCCGGATGGGCCGAGACGAGCATGCGCGCACAGCGAAAATCCACCTCGTCGCGAAAGGACACCCCCAACTCCACCGCCGCGCTGCTTGCCCTCGCATTCCCTGACCGTATCGCCAGGGCCCGCGGCGCACGCGGCACGTTCCTGCTCGCCAACGGTCGCGCTGGTATCGTCGATCCCGCGAGCCCGCTCGCCGATTCCCCGTTCCTCGTCGTCGCCGAGATGTCCGGCATCGCCGCCTCGTCACGCATCCTGCTCGCGGTGCGCCTGGACGAAGCTGATTTCGAGAGCGTTGCCGGTGATCGTATCGAGGCGCGATTGGAAACGATCTTCGACCCGACGTCCGCATCCCTCCGCGCACGCGCCGAGCGCCGTCTCGGCGCGATTGTGCTCGCCAGCGAGCCGCGTCCCGTTGCTGCCGACGAAGCCTCCGCCACAGCGCTCGCCGAAGGCATTGCAAGGCTCGGCATCGATCGTCTGCCGTGGAGCCGCACTCAACACCAGCTTCGCGACCGCGTCGCCTTCGTGCGCAACGCTCAACCCGCAGAGCAGCGCGCAAGCTGGCCGGACCTATCCGATGCGGCGCTCGCGACCTCGGTCGCCACATGGCTCGCGCCATTCATTGTCGGCGCCACGCGCCTCACCGACATCGGCGCCGACCAGCTCGGCAACGCCCTCGATGCGCTGTTGCCGTGGTCGCTCAAGCAGAGGATCGAGGCCGATGCGCCCACGCATTTCGAGGCACCGACCGGCAACCGCCACGCCATCGACTACGAGAGCGACGGAGCACCTGTCGTCGCGTGCCGCGTGCAGGAGCTTTTCGGGCTGAGGACGCATCCGACGATCGCGAACGGACGCCTGCCGCTGACGTTCCACCTGCTCTCGCCGGCCGGACGCCCCATGCAGATCACGCGCGACCTTCCCGGCTTCTGGTCTGGCTCCTGGCGGGACGTCAAAGCCGACATGAAGGGCCGTTACCCGAAACACGTCTGGCCCGACGATCCGGCCAACGCGACACCGACCGCCCGCGCCAAGCCGCGAGGCACCTGAGGCGAACCGCGTGGGGACACAGCAGGAATAGCCTCAGCCGCCGCCCTTCCGCGCGCTCCACGCGATGGCGCAGAGGCTCGCCGCCGACAGCACGAGCACGATCGCTGGTCCGCCCGGTACGTCGGCCGACATCGAGAGCCAGAGCCCGAGCGCCGCACCAACGCCGCCGATCACCGCCGCGATGGCGGCCATCGCCTCCGGCGTCGAGGCGAACGGCCGTGCCGCCGCCGCCGGCATGACCAGAAATGCCACGATCAGGAGCACGCCGACGATCTTCATCGCAATTGCAACCGTCAGCGCCAGCAGCACGACCAGAGCCGCCTCCGCGCGGGCCACGTGAAGCCCTTCCGCCTGCGCCAGCTCCTCGTGCACGGCCACCGCGACGAGTGTCCGCCACAGCGCCGCGATGACACCGAGCACCAGCGCGCCGCCGACGCCGAGCCACGCGAGATCGCTGTTGCTGACCGCGAGCACGTCGCCGAACAGATAGCCCATCAGGTCGAGGCGCTGGCCTGCCAGCCGCGAGGCCGCGACGATCCCGCCCGCCAACGCCGCATGCGAGAGAATGCCGAGCAGGCTGTCCGCCGGCACGATCCGCTGCCGCCCGAGGCCGACCAGAAGGCCGCCGATGATCAGCGCGACCACCACGACGCCGAGCGTCAGGTCGATCTCGAGCGCGAGGCCCAAGGCGACGCCGAGCAGGCCACCGTGTGCGATCGTCGCGCCGAAGTAGGACATGCGCCGCCACACGACGAGACACCCGAGCGGTGCCGCGACGAGCCCAACGCCCACCGCCGCAATAAGCGCGCGGACCAGGAACGGCTCAAGCATGGGACTTGTCTCCGCCGCCCGCTGCGATCGGAGGCAGCGGCTCGCCACCTAGTCCGTGCGCGTGGTCGTGATGATGCTGATAGATGCCGAACGCCCGCGCCGCGTCGCCGAAGAGACGCACGTACTCCGGATGCTGCGCCACCGTCTCCGGTACGCCGTGGCAGCAGACATGCCGATTGATGCACAGCACACGGTCGCTTTGTGCCATGACGACGTGCAGATCATGGCTGACGAGCAGCACGCCGAGACCGCGCTCGTCTCGCAACCGCCCGATCAGCGCGTAGAGATCGGCCTCGCCCAGATGATCGACGCCACGCGCCGGTTCGTCGAGAACCAGCAGCTTCGGCTCGCGCACCAGCGCACGCGCCAGCACCACGCGTTGCAACTCGCCGCCTGATAGCTGCGCGAGCTGTCGATCCGCGATTCCGCCCGCGCCCACCTCCTCGAGGCAATGCTGCAGCCGGTCGCGCGGCGCCCGCGCACCGAGCGTCAGGAACCGCTGCACTGTCATCGGAATAGCCGCATCCCGCTCGAACCGCTGCGGCACGTAGCCGACCACCAGCCCCGGCGATCGCGTCACCGTGCCAGCGTCCGGAGGCTCGAGCCCGAGCAGAACCCTCACGAGCGAAGTCTTGCCAGCACCGTTCGGGCCGATCAGCGTGACGATCTCGCCTGCCGCGATGTCGATATCCACATGGTCGAGGATGTTGCGGCCGCCGCGAGACATGGTCATGCCGCGACCCGAGACCAGAACCTCGCCCGTCGGCGCCGAGGCCCGGCGCGACCCACGGGCCGGCATCGGCTCATGATGATGTCCGCAATCCTCGTGCGAGGAGTGCGCATGACTGTGTTGGCCCTGCGCATGACCGCTCGAGGCCGATGCCCCGAGCCCGGAATTGCTCTTCGATCCGCTCATTTATCTGGCCGTTCCGATCGGCTGCAGGCCGCGCAGGTGCCACTCACCTCGACCAGTACTTGGCTCATTCGGAACCCGACCGCGCCCGCCGCCGTCTGGATATCGTCGAACACGTTCGGCCGCGAAACCTCCGCAACCGCGCCGCACTGCTCGCAAGCGAGCACGATCTGGCGTCTGTTGCCGCCGTGCACCACATGACACGCAAAGAAGGCATTGCGGCTTTCCAGCCTGTGCACCACGCCCGCCGCGACCAGCGTATCGAGCGCTCGATAGATCGAGATTGGCGCGAGGCGCTTCCCGCCCTTGCTGGCGAGGCGCTCGAGCACCTCGTAGGCACCGACAGCCTTGTGTGATGCCGCTACCTCCTCGAGCACGTTTCGCCGCAAGTCCGTCAGCCGCAGCCCTTGGCGCTCGAACGCCACTGCGGCACGCACGATCACCTCGGTCAGACACGACGCGTGATCGTGATCCGGAACCGGAAATCCCGATGCGGACGACCCTGCCTTCATCGGTGCGTCTCTCCCCTGGTCGGGCTTGTCATGTGGCGTGCTGCCACTGCCGGCGCGCACGATGCGATGTAAACATATAACATAACCGTGGTCCCGATCGCCGATCCCGTCCCGAACTATGCGTCTTTTTGCCAATTTGTCGTGGTCTGGATGCTTCCGACGCCAGCTCCGCACGCTTTCCGTGTCCGCGAGCGGCAACCCTGTAGCCGAGTAGTCGCTCTCCATGATCCGCGCCAAAGCCTATATCGTTGCCGCCCGCCGCTCCGCCAACGGTCGCCTCGGAGGCATGCACCGCAATCGCCGCCTCGAGGATCTGGCGACGCCGGTGCTCCTCCAGGCGCTCGACGACGCCCGCATCGAGGCATCCCGCGTCGAGGTCCTCGTTGCCGGAAACATGACCGCCGGCAACAACCCGGCCCGACTGATCGCACTGTTCGCCGGACTTTCCGACCATTGCGTGACGCTCACCGTCGACCGCCATGCCGCATCGGGCCTCGAGGCCATCACCAATGCCGTTGGTCGAATCGCATCCGGCGAGGCCGATATCGTCGCGGCCGGCGGCGCCGAGGCGTTCTCGACCGCACCGTGGCGTATTACCAAGCCGCGCACGCTCTATCATCTGCCGCGCTTCGTCGGCCTCGCCCAGACCGACAACGGCGAGAGCGGCGATCATGCCACGGTCGAGGCGGCCGAAGCGCTTGCAAAACGCCTCTCGATTCCGAGAAATGTTCAGGACGAGCATACGATCGCCAGCCATATCAAAGCCGCGCTGGCGCGCGATGCTCGGCGTCTGTCGCGCGAGATCGTGGCGTTGCGCAACAAGCCCGAGGAAACCCGTGACGAACTGGTCGACGAGCCTGACATTGACGATATGGAGGCCTTCCCGACCATCCTGGGAGACGGCACCATTACAGCCGGCAACTCCAGCCTCCCCGCCGATGCCGCGGCATTTGTCGTCGTCGTCTCCGAGCGTGTCTACCAGCAACTCGGCCGCCCGCCCGCGCTCGTCATCGATGCCACCGCCTCCGTCGGCGTCGCATCGAGTGCCGACATCGAGGCTCCGATCGCCGCTGCCCGATTGCTCGCCGGGCGCAAGGGCTGTCCGCCGCTGGTCGATCTCGACGCCATCGAACTCGGCGAGACGTCCGCGGTCCAGGCGATCGCCTTCCGCTCGGCCCTCGACCTTCCCGAGCGGATAATCAATGCCGACGGCGGTCAGATCGCCCGCGGCCAGCCCGGCGGTGCCGCAAGCGCAGTTCTGGCCGTCCGCCTTTTCACACGTCTCGTGTGCGCTGAGGAACTGACGCCTGGCGCGCGAGGCGCTGTCGTGATTGGGGCTTCCGGCGGCCAAGCGCTGGCCGCTCTGTTCACGCGAGTCTGACCGAGCGAGCCCGCGGGCTGTCGCGGCTATTCCTCGCGGAAGACCCGCTCGCGTCGCTCGTGACGCTCCTGCGCCTCGATCGACAGCGTCGCGATGGGACGTGCATCCAGCCGCTTCAGGCTGATGGGCTCGCCGGTTTCCTCGCAATAGCCGTAGGTGCCTTCCTCGATCCGTGCGAGAGCGGCATCGATCTTCGCGACCAGCTTCCTCTGCCGGTCCCGGGCGCGCAGCTCGAGGGCACGATCCGTCTCGAATGTCGCCCGATCCGCGACGTCCGCATGCTGTGCGCTATCCTCGTGCAGACCTTGCAGCGTCTCGCGGTTCTGCCGGACTATTTCTTCTTTCCATGCGATCAGTTTGTTGCGGAAATAAAGCCGCTGGCGCTCGCTCATGAACGCCTCGCCTTCTGACGGCCGATAACCAGTCGGCTGCATCGAACCGCTGGAGCCAGCCTCTCCCGATTTCGCGCCGCCCTTGATCGTGTCGATAGCCTTCACCGTGTCACCCCCTGATCGACTGCCGCCCGCACTTGACGGAGCGGATGAACCGCCCGCCCGGCTCCGCGGCGCCGAAGCACTCGACTTCGTATGCACCTTACCATCGTTCATACGCTCGGCCGTCTCCATGGTCGACGAGCCATTCTTCGCTGCAGCGACCAGCACCGCCGCGCCTCGTCCCGCCTTGGCGACGTGAGGTGCGACATCCCCTGCGACAGCCGACGATTTGCCATTCGCCGCCACCACTCCGCGGACGCTCGTCCCAATCTGCTTGGCGACGGCCGGTCGTGTTCCTTTCGGCGGCTTTGCACCGTTAGCTGCTGTCCCGCCTCCGCTGGCCCGGCGTGTCGAAGGCGGCGAGCCCCTCTTCGCAGCGAATTCGGGCTTAGATTTGGCCGGACCCGACAATCCTTTCGCCTTCGCCGTGCCCCGCGCCGAATTCGCTGCCGACGCTGCGGCTCCATTCGATTTCGTTGCCGGCTTACCGCTTCTCGCGGTGCTGATCGCCGCTTTTGCGGATGCTCGACCAGGTGAACGCGTTGCCTTTAGGGCCGAGCCCGTTCTCGATTTGGCCTTTTCGACCTGACGGGAAGCCATGGGAGCCCTTACCTCGATCGCGCGGCGTCTAAGTTCTCATATATCAGTAGCAGTCGATCTGGTTGCAGCTATTTAAGTGACTGTTTTTGCAAGTCAAGAAAAAGCGCCAGAGATTGGCGGCTTGGTAACTGCAAGTCGAGATTCGCCCCCAGAATACGCCGTTCAACGGCACTTCAAGCGTGATTGCAATCCATGAGGGAATTCGTAAATTATTCCCGTTAAGAGTGTTTTCAATCTTAGGTGGCAATCTACTTTTGCCTCGCCAGAGAACGGGGTGCGCCGTCGAGACTGCCTCGATTGTACGACACCTCATCCCTCTCCCGGGGCCCGGTCGTGCCGAGACAATCAAGCCGATGCCGATAAACCTCGCACGAAGCCTCGCGGACCAGAGCCTCCGCAAGGCCCGCCGCAACTCAACCTCACGCCAAGAAGGAGACCTCTCGTACCCGCATCAGGACCCGCCAGTCGAGCCGGCACACGACCCCGGCCGTGCGAATGCCTCCCACCCAAGCCCCCGCACGGCCACGTCGGACGCGAGCAGGTCCACTTGGCGCCATCCCCGCCCGCACACGGGGGTGGCGCTCTTTCTTCGCTTCTATGGCGATGCCGCACTTTCTCGCGCAGCAGGCCGAACGGCTCGCTCACGCAAGCGGCTTGATGCGCGCCGCGCCAGAACCTAAGCTCGACCGGTTTTTCGTGACCGCCGCCCGACAGAGGTTCCGCACTCCCATGAAATTCACAGGCTCGAAGTCCTACGTCGCCACGGACGATCTCAAGGTCGCGGTCAACGCGGCGATCACGCTCGAGCGGCCGCTCCTGATCAAGGGCGAGCCCGGCACTGGCAAGACGGTGCTGGCCATTGAGGTCGCCAGGGCTCTGGGCGCACCTCTCATCGAGTGGCACATCAAGTCGACCACCAAGGCCCAACAGGGTCTCTACGAGTACGATGCCGTCTCCCGGCTGCGCGACAGCCAGCTCGGTGACGAGCGCGTGAAGGACATCCGCAACTACATCAAGCGCGGCAAGCTCTGGGAGGCCTTCACCGCCGACGAGCGCCCCGTGCTGCTCATCGACGAGATCGACAAGGCCGACATCGAGTTCCCGAACGACCTCCTCCTGAACGAGACGGTAAAGGCCCGCCGCCGCCCCATCGTCATGATCACCTCGAACAACGAGAAGGAGCTGCCCGACGCGTTCCTGCGGCGCTGCTTCTTCCACTACATCAAGTTCCCCGACCCCGAGACGATGAAGGCCATCGTCGAGGTCCACTTCCCTGGCCTGAAGGGCATGCTCGTCTCCGAGGCCCTCAAGATCTTCTTCGACATGCGCGAGGTGCCGGGCATCAAGAAGAAGCCCTCCACCTCCGAGCTGCTCGACTGGCTGAAGCTGCTCCTCAACGAGGACATCGGCCCCGAGACGCTGAAGGAGCGCGACCCGAAGAAGCTCATTCCGCCGCTCCACGGCGCCCTCCTCAAGAACGAGCAGGACGTCCACCTCTTCGAGCGGCTCGCCT
>LNDR01000204.1 GCA_001464755.1 Rhizobiales bacterium Ga0077524 | reverse complement strand
AGGGCTGGAAACAAGGGAAGACAACTGTCTCGGTTCATTTCGTTGACGCGAAGCAGGTCATCGAATGACGCGATTTCCAATGTAATCCCTCGATCGGCCAGAGCCTTGTTTGTTTGCAGGAAATAGCGCCCGAGTAAGTCTCGGGGGCCATGCTGCACATACAAACTCGAAATGAATTCCACCGCGATGCGGCCGTCCAATACCTTGGCTTGCTTCGACATCTGCGTCCCCTATGAGCGATTCG
The DNA here is from genome assembly GCA_001464755.1 of Rhizobiales bacterium Ga0077524. GTDB lineage: Bacteria > Pseudomonadota > Alphaproteobacteria > Rhizobiales > Hyphomicrobiaceae. The sequence goes on along the minus strand of LNDR01000204.1, from coordinate 9,798 downwards.
CTACGCGAACAAGGGTCCGTGCCAGAGGTCGGTTCCGTAAAGGCAAGAATACTCTTTTCCACCATTTGCCGTGGCTATTATTTTTTCACAAACGGGATGATCGTTCCGGACGAACTTATCTGCGTCCTCGCCGGCTCGGGTGTTGGCAGTCCTCGGAAAAAGAACAACACATCTACGTTGAGTGCTTCTGCCACACTCACCAGGACCTGCGAGGGGGCTCTGAGACCACCGGTCTCCAGTTCCGCAATCACGTGCCTTGGGATACCCGCGCGCTCTGCAAGCTGTTCTCGGGTCAGGGCCAGCTCACCTCGTCGCGCCGTAATCTGTTTTCCTACAAACACATCTACGCTGTTCATGAACTAAACTCTCGCGGTGGCACCTCATTGGTGGGCAGTGTACAGATCGGGAGGGCAGCAAGCAATACAGAGGTTGGAATATCAGTTTACCGAACGCCCCGAAGATCAGCCGTCGATGACGCATAGCCCATGCCAGCGGTCTTGCTGCCGCCGTCTCGCGACCGACTGACCGCTGCAAGAGAGCTCCCGTATTCAAGTGAGAAATCGGGCGGCCTCAGATGATGACCTCGACGGTGGCCTTGCGCCGCGCGATGCGGCCGATGCGTGACCGCTCACGCTCTTGTCGGGCCTGGGCACGAGCCTCGTCGCTTTTCCTCAGCCAGGTGAGCGTGATCGTCTCGACCGTGCGGCCCCGCTTCTTGAGCCGAAGCGCGACCTCGAAGTCGGTCAGCTGGTTGACCTCACCGACCGCCACCTTCAGGCACTGGGCGTTGAAATCGGCGAAGCGGGCAAGCTTGCCCTTCGGTACGCCGAGCAGGCCGCGCAGCTCGTCGATGCTGAAGGACTGGGCCTGCTTCCGGAGGTTGATGCGCTGCTCGATCATCTCGTAGAGCCGGATCGAGTATTTCGAGCGCAGCAGGTACTGGATTTCGGATCTGAGCCGCGCCCAGCTGCGGCTGGACTTGAGGACCTCGAGCAGGCTCGGATGGAGTGTGTAGTGGAAGAAGCCGTCCGCCCCCTCCTCCTCGGCGTTGGGACCGAGCAGGTTGATGCGCACGGTCTTGGAAAGCCCCGTTTTTGGATCACGCACCTTGACCTTGGCGAAGCCCGCCATCAGCCGGTCGAAGGCCTCGTGCAGGCGATCGTTCGATTCGTGGCTTCCCCGGAGGCGTGATTTCGCCACCGAGTAGACCCGGCCCGGCGCAATGGTGTTCCAGGCATGCGCGATCAGCTGATTGTAGAGGATCAGCTCGGCACGGTTGAGCGGCGTGATCTCGACGGCGTCGACGAGCTCGGTGGGCTTGATGAAGGTGGCGCGGTCGTCGGGGTCGAGCGGATCGCCGACCACCTTGACGGCAAGGGTCGGAAATTCGGGACGGCTTTCGGCAGCAACGGCATTCACGTCGATGATGGTGTCATAGTCGAGGCCGTTCGGGTGAGAAACATCCGTAAACGTCTCACTTGTCCACATGCGATCTGAATGATGGCCGCCCAGAAACTCACGTAAGGCCGCCCAGTTTCTCACCCGACTCGGCCCAAAGTCTCACCCGACTCGGCCCAGTTTCTCACCCTGTCCGCCCGTTGTCTCACCTTGGCGCCCGGAGACGCGCAGAAAGGCTCGGTGTTCGGCGTCCCGAATCTGAAACCCTTGAACAAAAAGAATCCTTGAAAGGCGAGAGGTGGTCGGAAGGCTGACGATGAGCGCTTTCGGCAGCTCATTTTGTTCGGCGTGCCTCCGGCTCGTCATTTGTTCGGCGTGCCTCCGGCACGACAAGGACGCGGCCGGCAGAGCCGACCGCGGTTTGATTTTTGCCTCACCCTCCCTTTGCGCTGACGCGCACGGTCGCCGCGCCTGGTCATGGATTGTGACGATCGTGCTCGAGGCGATGAGCCGGCGTTTGGTGATGGTCCGGCATTGGCTTTGCGGGAACGCAAACCGACAGATCCAGGCGCCCCACGACGTTCGGGCGAACGCCGATGGGTCCGCACCGGGCGAATGCGGCCCGCTCAATGCGATGGATTGAAATCGGTGCTACCCCGACGCCCGACGTCGATCGGCGCATGGACGCGCGTCTGTGCGCAATTGCGGCGATCCGCATTCTGGAAAACAAGGATGGTTCGGACTCCGGAAGACCCAAGTCAAGATTAGCCGACTTGCCGGAGTCTGGAAGTCGATGTTTCTGCAAGTCCGCGAGTTTCTATCTTCTGCAAATGTGGATTTGCTCAAATCGGCAAGTCTGGGCATTTGTAATTGCCGATCTGGATAACTCTGCAAATATTCTGAATTCGACTTGCATTGGTTTCGATGTGTGAAAAACTGGAAGTCGGAGGTTATCATGATAGTGTCTTTTGCATCTTCAAAAGGCGGCGTCGGCAAGTCCACGACCTGTGCCGCCATCGCCGCCAAATTAGCCCAGGACGGCATGAGCGTCCTGGTTCTCGATCTCGACCAGAACCAGACCGTCGCCCGTTGGGCGCTGAAAGCGGCAATGCCGGGCCTGGAGGTGCGCGCCGTTGCGCCCGACACCTTTACCGCAGTGTTTCGCGACACGGCTTCGCGCTTCGATCACGTGCTGATCGATCTCGCCGGCACGCGCGAGGCAACCGCGCTCAAGGCCATGGCGCGATCCGATCTCGTCATCATTCCGGCGCAGGCTTCCGAGCCGGATCTGCGCGAGGCGCTCGTCATCATCGACGACATCACGGATGTGGTCGAGGCCGGCGCCGCCGGCCTGCAGTACCGCCTGCTGCTGACCAAGCTGTTTCCGCTGCCGACCCGCGTCACGATGTTTGCCCATCACGAGATCGCGCGGCACGCCATGGCCCGTTTCGACACCGGTCTCGTCGAACGCGCGCAATACCGCGAGATGTTCCTCACCGGCAAGGCGCCGACAATTGCCGAGCCCGAGGGCAAGGCCGCCCGCGAGATCACGGGCCTGATCGAGGAGATCCACGCCATTCTCGGCCGGGCACTCACCAAGACGGAGAGGGCGGCATGAGCGGGCGCGCCGACGAGTTCCGCTCGATCGAGATCGATGCCCTCGACGACAAGCTCGCCGAGACGGCCAAGCGCAAGCGGATCCCATCGCTCACCATCGCCGCCGATGCGATCACGCCGAATGCGGGCGATGCTGCCGGGGTGACGGCAGAGCGGCCATCGGTTGGGATGCCAGGGCCTGAGCCCACCCACCGCCCTGGAGTGGAAGCGGCCAGAGCCGCCGTGCGGCGGCGGCCGTTGAGCCTTGAGGTGCCGGAGTATCTGGCGCGTGAATTGCGCGTGAAGGCTGCCACCGAGACTGTCACGGTGCGCTTTTTGGTGCTCTCGGCTCTTGTCGAGGCCGGCTATCGCGTGGACGAGTCCGAACTCGAGGAGGACGGCCGGCGGCTGCGATGAAATTGACAAGGATTGGCAGTCTTTGGCATAATGGGTTGAGGAGGTGGCCATGGCGACCATGAACATTTCGCTGCCCGATCCCATGAAAGACTGGGTCAATGCCCAGGCGGAGAGTGGGCGTTATGCCAACGCCAGCGATTATGTCCGCGATCTCATCCGGCAGGACCAGGAGCGCGCCGACAAGGTGCGCCGGCTGCAGTCTTTGATCGACGAGGGTCTGGCGTCGGGAATCTCGGAGGCCGGCATCGATGACGTCCTGGCCCGCGCCCGCAAGGCGGCGCGGCAGCGCACATAGTGGGCTTCAAGCTTACTCACACCGCCGAGCAGGATCTGATCGACATCTACGTCGAGGGCTTCCGGCTGTTCGGCGAGCGCCAGGCCGAGGCCTATGCGCAGACATTCCGCGAGACCTTCGAGCTGCTTTCGCAGTTTCCGGGGCTGGCACGCGAGCGGGTCGAGCTGACGCCGCCCGTGCGCCTTCATCCCTGTGGCGCCCATGTCATCGTCTATCTGGTGACGGGCTCTCGCGATGTGTTGATCGTGCGCATCCGGCATGGGCGCGAGGACTGGATCAGCAATCCATCCGGTGGTGTGTGAGGTCGTTTCGTTACTTGGATGCTGTGGTTGGGCTGCGCGGCGCTTCGGCGCCGAACCCGCTCTATGCGCCGGGTGAACGGAGCGGCACACCGAGCCCGAGGCTTGGACATGCGGTCGTGATGTTGGTCTTGCAGCGGTCTGACGATCGAGCGCGGGGCTTTGTGGTGTGAGTTTCAGGCTGTTTGGAGCCGGCTTCTGGCTTGGCGTCTGGCCGAAATTCCGGCAGGGCTCCGACTCTCCAGGGGAAAGTGGGCTTTCCCCTTCCGCCGCCATGCGCGTGCCCGTGTCGGGGCGAAGGCACGCGATGGCGGCTCCGGGGGAAAGAAATCAGAATTGCGACCAAGTGGCCGATGAGGCGCCGATGGTTGGCGCTTGGCGGGCTGGTGGCGGTGCATCATGGGCGCGATCAGTGGGCGATGGGCGTAATACTGTGGCGGCGCTCAGGTGGGATCGGATGGGATGTCGACTGCCGAGCTTGGCGGCTTGTATTGATGGCGTCTGGTGCGCGGCGGCTTGGGCTGGTCGGTGGTGCGGTTCGGTTTCGAGCGTTTGGATGGGCGCGTCCTGGTTTTCGGGACCGGTGATTTCGCGGCCGTCGTTGATGTGCGCTCGGCCGTGCGGCCGTTGGCGATGGCGCGAAGGCGCTGCATGCGGCGCAGTCGTGTGGTCTCGGACCGGCGTTTGGCTTTGCGATCCATGTAGCCGGTGAAGGCCTGGCTGTTGAGCAGCGCGATGCCGCGGCCAAGCATCAATTCGATCCAGAAGATCTCGGCCCGGAGCGCCGTCTCCTCGTTGGCGTGCGCCTCCAGCACCACGAAATGCGGCACGAAGCCATTCTCCTGGATCTGCCGGATGACCAGCCCCGAGATCTGGTCGGTGCCGTCGAGATGCTGCCGGCATCTGATGTCGAAGGCGCCGGTCTCGCCGACATAGAACGGACGCTGCGAGCGCGGATCGATGATCGCATAGACCGCGTAGCTCATGAGCGCGGCCGGCGCTTGGCAGGCGGCTTGCGGGGTGTTCGTTGGTCGGGGGACCCGAGCATGAGGCACGGCGCGGTCTCGGGATGCGCGATATCGCGGCAGTCGATCTCCATCCGCTCGATCGCACCGCCGTCAAGCAGCAGCGGGCAGGGAACGCCCTTCCTGTCGAGCGGTGTCAGCGTGACGCTGACACTGCCGATGCCGGCGACATCGGCATCCTGCAAACGCGCGATGAGCCGCATCGCGATATCGATCAGCGCCTCGGTCTCGAAGGTGCCTGTCGTGTGGAATCTCATGCGTGCCCCGCTGTCATGTCTCGGAGCCGCTGTCCGGCGGCGTTGCGTCGGCCGGATCCGGGCGAGGCCCGTCGGCTTGGCGTGCGGAGGCGTGGCGCGCCGCCATGTCCTCGGCGAGCGCCCGCAGTGCCCAGAAATCGTGACCTCGAGTCGGGGCGGCGTTGGCCGGTATCGGTGCATCGTCAATGACATAGGCGGCGATGTCGCGACCTGCAATGATGACGCAATTATTATTTGAATATATTCGAGTTGTTTTCGGCATTGTCGAAAGTTATTGACATATCTACATTTTGTAATTAGAAAATCATTATTTCTATAATTATATATTTGGAGAATTGCAATGAAAAACTCACTGACGATAAATTCCGGCAGCGTATTGCCGGTCGATACCATCCGTTTCATCCGCCCGATCGGCGCAGAGGAGCGAACCCGTCTCGTCGAGCGCTACGGCGAAGACGCCGCCGACTTCAACATCGCCATCCACTTCGCCGACAAATCGACCAAGCTTGCCCGGCAGTCTCTCGACGACGTCCGCGGGCAGGGGATCGGGCTCGTCAACGTCGGTGCCGATCGCCACGTCGTCGCCGCCAACATCAAGCGCGCCGATCCGTTCACCAAGGACGACGCCGCCAAGCTGGTCGGCGAACGCGGCTACACCCTGAGCCAGACCTTCCGCTCGCGCGTCGAGACCACCGCCGGCACCGTCCTGTCGAGCGCCACACCGGCCCAGATCATGGAGCGGCGCACCAAGGCGATCGAGACGAGCGGACCGAAGACGCCGGCCCAGGGGTGAGACGTTTTCCCTTCGCACCATGCCATCACCGCGTTTCGTATCGATCTGGCGACACTGGTGGGTGTCCCGACGACGACAGCCTCGTCTCATGGCAGCCCAGTGCACCGAGGGTCCCTGTCGAACGTGGCTATGCCGAACTTGGCGCTTCAAATCTCAAGGGATGCCGCAGTGTATCGCACGCTGGTCCCCGGCCGCCCCCGCCGCCCCCATAGACGCAAGTCCTCGCCATTAAGGGCAGGGTTCAACCGATGGTCACCTCGGTGGGCGGTTTGCTCGGCGCCACGTGGGCTTCGTCTCTGACGCCTTGGCTGAGATGGAGGCATTCTCGACAAATTGAACGCCGACCGCTTCCTTTGATCGCTGCCGGATCTCGCACGCGTACCAAGCCCCGGTGGCCTCAACGAGCAGCTCGAACCTCATCGGGAGGGTTTGTGGCCTGTCGCACTCCAACATGGCACCACCTTGTGACATGTTGCGCACGACACAATGCTGTCGCGCACGACCGGGGACAAGGATCCAGCCCGCATGATTTGCGTCCCGACGACCGAAGCACCGGGCTTCGGTCGGCCGGCCGGAATCGAACGTCATGTTCCACTCCCACCACTGAACCGATAATCTGTGAATAAGCGGGAAAGCTTAACACTTTGTTCGATGTGTCGGGCCCGGAAGCACCGCGGCAGGTGCGCGTTGAGTTCGGATATGGTGCCCGCCCCCGATCGCGGCCGCAGACGGCGCAGCCAGCTCGTGCCCACACCCAGGGCTGGATAAGTTTGCCGGAGCCGTCGACGATGGTCGGCTCGGCGTATAGAAGCCATTAGGGGAGCGGGATGGCTTTGCATCACCCCTCGGTTGCCAGGATGACACGCCGTCTTCGCTGTCGTAGGTCTTGGCAACACTCGCACCCAGCGGGGGCATGTTCGCTGCGTGGTCGGCGCGGCCCGATTTGGTGAGGGCTCAAGAACAGATGCAAGTCAACTCGTCAGAGTACTGGGATCACCGGTTCAAGACCGATTGGGCAGAATGCGGAGGGCCACACCAGACGCGGTTCTTCGCTGAGCTGCTGGTCTCGCTGTTGCCTGAGTGGTTGAAGACGGACATACGCCGCCGAGGCATTGACATCCTGGACTACGGGTGCGCCGAGGGTGATGCTGTGCCGATCCTGGCGGACGCATTTCCCGGGAGTGACGTGCAAGGGGCCGATGTGGCCGTCGCTGCGATCACGATCGCACATGAGCGCCACCCCGACTTCCGCTTCACGGTACTTGATGAGGCAGGCGCCGGCGCACTGCCGAAAGCAGGCCTGATTGTCTGCTCGAACGTGCTTGAGCATTTCGCCGAATGGGGAGCAATGCTCGAGGCGGTCGGCAAAATCGCTCGCGAGCACGTCGTCGTGCTTGTGCCGTTTCGGGAGGCAGCACCTCTCGCCGACGAGCACATGGTGGCGTTCGACTGCGATTTGCTGCCACCGCGGCTTGAGGCGGGTCATCTGTTGACATACGTCGCGGTCATCGAAACGACGTTTCTCCCTGCTTCGCGCTGGGTGGGGCATCAGCTGCTGGCCGTATGGAGCCATAGCCCTCCAACTCCCGACAGTGAGGCCGTCTTGGATCCGGAACGTTTGGATCTGCGCGGCCTGAACGAGTCCGAGATCAGGGCCTGCCTCAGGTTGGCAAAACAAGGCCTGTCCACGCTTTCGCAGGAGCGCGGAACCAATTTGCAGCTGAGGACGCAATTGCGACAGCAGAGCGATGAGGCCAACACTCGGATCACGGAACTCAACAATCAACTCATTCAGACGACAACCGACCTCAAGAACGAACTGCTTCGTAAGACGACCGACCTGAACAATGAACTTTTCCGAACAACCACAGAGCTGAACAACGAGATCTGGCGCATGAAGGTCGACGCCGAAGGTGCCGCAGGCCGGCTCCAAAACATCCGCGACGTCGTATCCGCGCACAACGCGCGTCTCGCGGCAAAATCCGCCGAGTTACAAGCGCAGATGAACGTTCTTGTCGATCAACACAACAGACTTATGTCCAAGCGTGTTGTCCGGTGGGGGGTGCGTCTAGTCGAAGTAGGAGCACGGCTCAGCGGCCGGCGAATCACGCTCCCTGGCCCATTGGGCAAGGTCAGCGTCGCGATCGAGTCATGCGATCTGGGCGACTAGCCGGAGACGCACCTATTCCTCGGCCGGCTCGATCCGCCACATTGCTGCCGTCATGCTCGTATGCAGTACATGTGAGAAGGGGAGCGGATGAAGCGGGTAGCGGTGGGAACGGCAGGGGCGCTCCTACTCAGCGCTCTCTCCATGATGATGGGCATATGGGTCTATAAACCCCGGGAGAGCGTCCTCGGCGCAGCTGGCGAACGACCGGTTCGCGCGCACGGTCAGACAGAGACGGTCCAGGGTCATGCTGAACGGCTCGTGGAGACGCACGCGCGTTTGCTCGGTCTCAACCCCGTCGCGCCGCCGAAGCCTGTTGCCGTCAAATCGCTCGACCCGCTTAGCTCCGTCCAGTTCTCCGGTGTGGTTGAAAAAAGCGGCACTCGGCTTGCGATCTTCGTCGTTGGCGGTGACGGTGCTAGCCAAGTTGTCACCCGTGGGCTAGACGAGGAAGTTGTTCCGGCCTGGAAGGTCATAAATATAGAGGGATCGACGGCAACGCTCGCGAAGGGGACAGAGACACGGATTTTTCGACTGTTCGAATGACGAAAGTGTGTCACGCGGGTTTGCCTGAGGTGTGCGGGGGACGGAATGCGAGTTCGTAAGCGGCGGGATATAGTCGGTGAGCGAGCATTTCGTCTGCGGGCGATTGCACAGGCGTGTTGCGTGGCGTTGTCTCTCACGGGCTGTGCCAGCGAACATTATTCCTTGGGTGACGTCTCACGCGGCTCGATTACATCGGCGGCGAACCCGCGACAGAGAGACGAGCCGTCTCTAAGTGCGAAGATCAACGAGAATAGAGCGGGCGCAGAAAAAGGGTGGAAACCAAAGGTTTCCAATGTGCCTGAGATCCGCAAGCAGGCGGATATGCGCCCGCAAATGGCTGTGCTGGAGGAGCTGAAACAAAAGCGCGTCAAAGTCTCATCGATTGATGGACTGACCATCAAGCAGTTCAGCGATCTCTACTTCAACCAGCTGCTGCAGACGAGGGTGACGCTTCATCCCTCTTTGCAAACCAATAACAGCAAGATCTTCCTCATGGCATCGGGCGAAGTCTCTGGCGCCACGGCCGTAGAGCTTGCCCAGGCAGCGCTTCAACCCCATGGCATCGCGGTCTCCTACGAGAAGGGCGGCTTCAATCTTTCGCCGATCGATGCGATGCTCAATGATACGCCGCCGACCATCATCAATCGTGCCGACGCCCAAACACCGGACGATCTCAAGCCCGTCGTCCAGTTCGTGCCTCTGACCGCGATCGAGCCCAATCTCGCACATCAGCTTCTGCAGTCGGTGACGACAAAGCGGGTCAAGGTGGCGGCCCTGCAGTCCGCCAATTCGATCGTGATTTCCGGGCCCGGCGGGGATGTCAGCGCGGCGGTCGCGGCCGTGCACACGATCGACGTCCCTCGCTATGCCGGAAGCAAAGTGGCCTCGGTGACGCCCTCTTATATCAGCGCCAAATCGTTCTCAGAAGGACTGACCAAGGTTCTCAAAGGCGAGGGTTATACGGTCTCGGCGATGGATAGCGCGGCCGGCGCGGTCAAGATCGTC
>LNDR01000203.1 GCA_001464755.1 Rhizobiales bacterium Ga0077524 | reverse complement strand
CGTGACATCGTCGAGCACTGCGGCGTCGCCCGCTTTGTGTTCGTTGACTTCCCCCTCGGCAGTCCCTGCGGCGAACCGTGGAACGTGACCCAGCAGCGCGAGATCTTCCAAGCTGCGCTCGATCTCCTCTCGAACGCCAAAGGCCCTCGTACAACGGTCGCGCCCCAGTACAACTGGAGCAAAGGCTACGACTGGAAGCGCCTCGTCTTCTCCGAGGAGCAACCGTGGCAGGACCCGGACACCAAGGCCAAATGGCTCGCCCGCAAGGACGAGTACCGGCGCCTGAAGTCGGAAGGACAAGTCTGATGGCCGAGCCGGCCCCCACTGGTTCTTCTCAAGAGCGCGACGTGATCGTCTACACCTCGCCCATGTGCGCCCCATGCGAGCAGTTGAAGCGCTTTCTGACGGCGAACGGGGTGCCCTATCGCGTCCGCGACCTGCTCATGGACGAGGACGCCCAAGACCGGCTCGAAGAGGCGAGAATTCGTTCGACCCCGGCACTCGAGGTCGACGGCCACATCTACGCAGGTGATGCCTTGACCCAGGAGAAAGTGCGCGAGTTGTTGGGAATTTGAGGATCGCGTACCGGCCGTTGCCGGCCTGCTGGCACACTCCTTGCTCGGAAGGATCCCATCCCCACCTTCCGAGCAGGGTAGATGCATGTCCGCTGTCTCCGCACGACCAACGCCCCGATTGACCCTCGCAAATCGTGTCCAGCACGACGGAATCGCTCGCGCATGGACGCATTACCGAACGGTATCCCTACACCATGCCTGGTCGGCCGTTGATCGCCGATTCCACCCTTCAGCCCGGAACGACACCACCGCCGAAAAGGTCGAGCTCGACGGGGTCACAATCGCCAGCCCCAATCGGGCCACCGGCGTTCACTATCTGCCGACACCGTGGCGCGTTCTTGATTGGGTCCACGCAGCCTTGCCAGTGCCACCACCTGGCTCCACCTTTGTCGACTATGGCTGCGGCAAGGGCCGTGTCGTCCTTTCGGCGGCGGAGCAGCCTTATCATCGCGTCGTCGGCGTCGAGTTCGCGGCCGAATTGGCGGCGCTGGCTCGCGGCAATGTCTCTGACCTTCCAAGTCCCGTTGCCGGCTCGATCGACATCCATGAAGGCGATGCTGCAGCGTTCGCGATTCCAGGGACGCCAGTAGTCGCGTTCTTGTTCAATCCGTTTGGACCGCCCGTCATTGAGCGAGTTGCCGCAAGCCTGTCGCGGTCATGGCGACGATCACCCCGTTCGATCATCGTCGCCTATCTCAACCCTCTCCACGAGAGTGCGTTCGCTGCCGTCGACGGGTTCTCGAAAGTCGATCTGCCACTGACAAGCGCGGCGAAAATCCGCCTGCTTAGTCCTTATCGCCTCGCCATCTACGCCACGCCCGAGGCGCGCGCATTGATGGCCGCTCAGAAAAAACTCAGGCGGCCTTGATAGCCGCCTGAAGAACGCGCGAACTCACCACTCGCGACATTGCCGGTAACGCCGCCACCAGTAGCTGCTGCCAGTCGCGACAGCCCGGCGGCGTAGCCACGAGCAATCGCCGTAGTAGTAGCCGTCGTAGAGCCAGAACGAGATGCCCGGACCCCACGAGTAGCGGCGTCCATGCTTGCGGACATGGCCTCGATCGAAGCGTCGCCCGCCACCGTCGCCTATACGCCGACCTGGCCGCGCGTCGAGACGGGGGCCGCCGCGTCGATCGCGGTCTCCAACCCGTCGTCCGGAATCACCACTCCGGGCCTTCGGCCCACCGCCATCCCCGCGGCCGATCCTCGGACCCCCGCCATCCCCGCGGCCTCGAATTCCTTCCCCACCGCGCGACCGCTGGCCCGCGCGCGACCCATCGCCGCCCGATCGAGCACCTGGCGCGAAATTCTGACCGCCGCTGCGTTGACCCGCGGAAGGCCCGCCGCCGCCGCCACGTCCTGGACCACCGCCGCCGCCACCGCTAGGCGAAGCGGCAGGCGGACTACCCCCGCCACCTCCGCTTCCACGGTCACCACCCCCACCTCCACCGCGTCCGCCACCGTCGCGCTGCGCGAGTTGGATGAGATCGTCCGAAGATTTCGCTGGTGCCGATTGCTGCGCGATTGCTGGTCCCATCAGGACCAATATGCTCGCCGCGCACGCTGAGATGTAGAATGAATTGCGCATGGTCGCTCCACTGTGGCCACTGGGCCTGTGGGTACAACGTAGCTGAAGGTTGGCGGTTCCGATTTGTTCCGCCTCAAGTAGAGGCGGGTCAGCCGCCTGTGACGCTCATGTGCCGCTGCACGGCGGGCCGCTTGGTGCGCCGATCGATGACAAAATCATGACCTTTCGGCTTCCGTGAGATCGCCGCATCAATCGCCGCCGATAGCAGGGCATCATCCGCGCTGGCCCTGAGGGGACCACGCAAGTCGGCCGCATCGTCCTGGCCGAGGCACATATAAAGTGTGCCCGTGCATGTCAAACGCACCCGATTGCAGCTCTCACAGAAGTTGTGCGTCATCGGCGTGATGAACCCGAGACGGCCGCCAGTCTCTTTGATGCGCACATAGCGCGCCGGCCCGCCTGTCTTGTACGGGATGTCGTCCATCGAAAACCGATCGAGCAGCCGTCCACGCACCACCGACAGCGGCAGATACTGATCCGTCCGGTCGCCGTCGATATCGCCGAGCGGCATCGTCTCGATCAACGTGAGATCGTAGCCCCGCCCGTGCGCGAAGCGCAGCAGATCCTCGATCTCGTCCTCATTGACCCCCTTAAGCGCCACCGCGTTGATCTTGACGGCCAGCCCTGCCTTGTCCGCAGCATCGAGCCCCTTCATCACCGCGCCGAGTTCACCCCACCGCGTGACCGCGCGGAACTTTGCCTCGTCGAGCGTGTCGAGCGAGACGTTGATCCGCCGGACACCCGCCGCCTTGAGGTCAGCCGCGTACTTGGGCAACTGGCTGCCGTTCGTCGTGAGCGTCAGCTCCTCAAGCGCTCCCGTCTCCAGATGCCGTCCCAGTCGCTGGAAAAGCCAAAGGATGTTCTTCCGCACCAGCGGCTCGCCACCCGTGATCCGCAGCTTCTGCACGCCCTTGGCGACAAAGGCTGAGCACAGCCGGTCCAGCTCTTCGAGCGACAGCAGGTCCTTTTTAGGAAGGAATGTCATGTGTTCGGACATGCAATAGACGCAGCGGAAGTCACAGCGATCCGTCACCGAAACGCGCAGGTACGACACATGCCGCCCGAAAGGGTCGATCATGGAAGCGGGTGACTGCCGGGTCGGCGGCACGGGTGCGGTGATCTCGGTCATGGGATCTCTGCTATGTAGAGGCATAGTTTAGATATAGCACGTCAGCGCCAAATTCCGAGTCCACAAGTTGGAGATTGCATCGCCATTTCGCTGGCCACCCTGCCGACTCGATCAACCCTGCAAGAGACGGCCCACCGCGTCCGCATACACTTGGGCGCCCAGTACGATATCCTCGTCCGAGGTATTCTCGGACCAGTGGTGCGAGATCCCACCGATCGACGGCACGAACATCATGCCGGCCGGCATAACCGCAGCCAATATCTGGGCATCGTGTCCCGCACCCGAAGGCATCCGCGTATACCGTCCCGGCGATCGGGCCTCCGCCGATGTCTCTACGGCGACCTGAAAGCTTTCCGCCATTGCGGCTGGCATACCCTTTCGGTTCTGCTCGAGAACCACCGTGCACGGTCCTTCGCGATTTGCATCCTCGACGAGACCACGAAGCGCCACCTCCAGGCGATCGAGCAGGTCGGCATCGGTGTCGCGGAACTGGAACAGCATCTCCGCGCGCCCCGGAATGATGCTTGGGTCGCCCGGCGATAGAGTTACGCGTCCCGTCGTCCAGACGGTGCGGGGACCGCAGATCGTCGGAAACAGCTTTTCAATCGCCATGACCAAGCGCGCGCACGCGACGCCCGCATCGCGGCGGATCGCCATGCGCGTGGTGCCGGCATGATTCTGCACGCCCTCAAACGTGATGTTGAAGTTGCGGCTGCCGACGATCGCCGTCACCACTCCGACTTTCAGCTTGTTCGCCTCGAGCCAGTCGCCCTGCTCGATGTGCGCCTCGAGAAACCCAACATAGCGCTTCGCATCGACGGTCACCCGCGGTCGCCCGTCAAGTCCCGCCGCTTTGAGCGCTTCCCGCATCGTCGTGCCGCTCGTCCGGTCGACCGCGGCATCGATGTCGCTCTCGGACACCTGACCAATGCCCGACCGGCTGCCGAGGAAGTGCCCAAAATGCCCCTCCTCGTCGCACCACGCCACGACATCCACCCCACAGCCGGCGAGCGCCGAATCGGCCTTGACCGCCCGCGCCGCCTCCAGCGCATAGACCACCCCGAGCGGCCCATCGAGCCAGCCGGCATAGTTCTGGCTTTCCAGGTGTGATCCCCCGAGCAGCTTGCGCCCATTGACCGGAGCGATCCCAAACACGTTGCCGATGCCGTCGATCGTTGTTTGATGCCCCAGGGCCTCGAGCTCGCCTTTGAGCCAAGCCATCGAGGCGAGATGCTCGGCCGACAGCGCCGGCCGATGCACGCCTGTCTTGAAGGCACCCATTGTCCTGAGATGGCGGAGGTCGCGCAGAACCCGCTCGGCGTCGATCGTCGGCATTGTCTCGTCTCAGCTCCGTGACTTCATGGTGTCGAGGTCGGCGCTATACTCGTCGGCGCAGAACGTTCCGCCCTGGTAGAATTCGGCGGCCGGATGTTTTCCCGACCTCGGCTCGGCCGCCAGAACCTCTTCGGCATGGTCTTCCGCCCGGTGCTCCGGTTTGTAGCCCAGCTCATACGCATGGCTGTTATCGTACCAAGAGCGTTGGTTATCCGAGACCCCGTACATCACCTCATAGACGAGGCCCGGCCGCTCCAGCCCGATCCGGATCAATTGCACAAGATCCTCGGGCTTGATCCAGATCGCAAGCCGCCGCTGGTCGAGTGGCTTGTCTCCGACATTGCCGATCCTGAGCGACGTGACGCCGATGCCGTGCTTGTAGGCATACATCGCCCCTAGACCCTCGCCGAACAGCTTCGACACGCCATATCGGCTGTCCGGCCGTGGAATGACGTCGGTGCCGATCATCGTCGCCCGCGGATAGAAGCCGACCGCATGGTTCGAGGTCGCGAAAACAACCCTCTTCACGCCGGCCTTCCGCGCCGCTTCGAACAGGTTGTAACAGCCGACGATATTGGCTTCGAGAATGGCCTCCCAAGGAGCCTCCCCCGAGCGGCCGCCGAGATGGATGATGCCCTCGACGCCAGCACACGCGCCATCGATCTCGGCAGCCTTCGAGATATCGGCCTTGATGAACGTCTCTCCGGGAGCCAAGTCCTTGGGCTCGCGCACATCTGCAGCTTGCGCAGCCACGTTCCGATCCCTCCGGCCGCTCCAGTCAACAAAACGCGCTTCATGTCACGCTCGCCCATGCTCGAGTGCCGACATACCGAGGCTAGTGAAATCGCAGGTGCAGCCAAAGCCCGAAAACGAGGCTGCTTCAGCCTGCATACTCACACCTCAGCGGCCCAGTTTGTAGAATTCGTCGTTGGGTCGCATGCCCGTCACGTTGGCCATGCGGTTCGACATTGCGAAGAACGCGGCGATGGCGGCCATGTCCCAGACGTCCTCCTGAGTGAACCCATGCGACTTGACAGCCGCGATATCTGCATCGTCCACCTCCGCTGAGCGCAACGCCACCTTCATCGAGAACTCGAGCATGGCCCGTTGCCGCGGGGAAATATCCGCCTTGCGGAAATTGACTGCCACCTGATCCGCCACCAGTGGATTTTTGGCCCGGATCCTCAGGATCGCACCATGCGCCATCACGCAATACTGGCACTGGTTCGCCGCGCTGGTTGCTACGACGATCATCTCGCGCTCGGCCTTCGTCAGACCGCCGGGCTTATCCATGAGAGCGTCGTGATAGGCCATGAAGGCGCGAAACTCGTCAGGCCGATGCGCCAACACCAGAAATACGTTGGGGATGAACCCGCTCTTCTCCTGCACGGCCTCGATGCGGATGCGCACGTCGTCGGGCAGGTCCGCGAGCTTCGGCACTGGAAAGCGACTGATGGGCGGGGTGGTCATGGTCGGCTCCTGCATTGTGATGCCCACACGATAGTCGGTCGGGGCGTCACCGCCAGCCCGAACCCGCCCAGCCGCCCAAAAAGCTGCAGCGAAATGCTTGCCCGATCACCGCGCGAGCATGAATCGACCGAACCGCTCCGTATGCGCAATCAGGCCATCGACATCGCCGAGATATTGCACGACATAATCGGCGAAACTGCGCCAATGGGCTATCGCGTCTTCTCGGCTTGCCCGCCCCCGGTAATGGTCTTCGACGACCTTGAGGAGGTCGATCAACGCTTCCTTGTGTTGCACGTCGGCCCGGCGCACATGCTCCATCAGGGCCATTAACTCATGAGAACCGTCATCACGAGCGAGGCCGGCTGGGATCATTGATGGAAGTGCGAGAGGCTCACGTACGGCGGCTTGTGCAATTGGCTCGACCCCCGACATGCGACGCTCGCCGACGCCTAAACCTGCCGGCTGCTGGGAGATCTGCGCACCGCCCGCCCGCCGATAGGCTCCCGCCGACGGATCGCCGATCGGGAGCCCTTCAGGCGGTGCGCCTCCGATACCGAACGCGCCACGCCCTGCATGGCCGTTCGCATACCCTTCGCCTCGACGCCCGACTGGAACCGTCTGCGGTATCCCGGCATCCGCAGTAAGCTGCGGCCGAGCCTGTCCCTGAGGCAGCTGCTGTGGCAGCCCTGCCGGCGCCCCAGACCAGGCGATGGCAGGCTGCGACCCTCCACTCGCCTGCAAAGCCGGTGTCGCGATGGAACCCACTCGGCCAGCCGACCCACTACCGAGTTCCTCCATCGCATGGCGAATGCGAAGGATCAGAGCCGCCGACGCCTCGTCACTGCCCGACGGCAGCTCGACACGCCCACCATCCGAGGTACGGATCATCAGGACCCGACGCGCATAAAGAAGGAGAAACAGGCCGATGCCAGCAGCACCGAAACCCAGCCACAGCGGCAGCGATCCTCCGCTCTGCAGCTTGAACGCCAGAACCCCACGCATCGCCAACTCGTTGCCGATCAGGCCCAGCCCCGTCAAAACCAACAGTATCCCGAACGGCCGGAACGGATAGAGCGCCTGCCGCCCGACGCTGACGACATGCTGCATTTGAATGATACGATCACCGAGGTCCACAACCCTCGGCGTGATGTCCAGCTTGTCTTGATGCTCCGTCATCGGCGCGCTCTCGGCTCGGGGCTCGCGACCGGCACTCGAACTGATCTGGCCACAATGAACTCAGAATAGGTCTATTTGTGGGGTCGACGCCAGCACCAGATCGACGTCACGGCTCCGGAAAGTCTTGTGCCCATTTCAACCGTTGCTGGTCAGGGCCACCCAGGTGTCGTCGTCCTGCGCGCGCCGCTCGAACATAAGAAAATCGTAGTATCCACAACGCCCCTCACCGGGATAGCGCCGACAGATGCCCGGGCGGGCGTCGTAGATCGTGCAGCGCCGTTCTTGGATATGAAAAAAGCGGCAGATCTTACCGAAATGCGGATCGGCCTTTCGGCGCATGGCATACTTCGCTCCGTCTGCCACTTTGGTGAATTTGGCGCGCGCTTGCTCGAAGCTCAGGCCATGATGCTTCGCCAAGCGTTCGACGTCACGCCGCTCCAGGCGGATGAGGGGATAGCTGCAACAGTAGCCTGGACAATTCTTGCAGTTGTACGAAGGCATCTGCGGCAGGGCTCACTCGCGTTGCGCCAGATCTTACGGCTTGGCTGGTACGCTTGGCGCACGAGGCCGGCGCTGGAGCATCCGGGCTCGCACCCCGAGCCGACGCCACGTAAGGTGGGCGAACAGCCGGCAGCGTCCGGCGATCTCATAGCACGAAAACTAGGAGGAGGCTCGATGTCGATGTTCGATCTCAAAGGGTGCGTGGCGATCGTCACAGGCGGTAACGGCGGCATCGGTCTCGGAATGGCCCGCGGCTTGGCGACCGCTGGCGCCGACATCGTCGTCGCCGGACGTCAGGCAGCCAAATCTGAGGCCGCTGCCGCCGAGCTCGCTCGCCTTGGCGTGCGCACCGCCGCCATCGAGGTCAACGTTGCCGACGAGGCCTCGGTGAGGTCCATGATCGACCAGGCCGTGGCGCGGATGGGCCGCCTCGATATCCTCATCAACAACGCCGGCATCAACATCAGGAAGCGCCCCGAAGAGTACAAGATGAGCGAGTGGCGCGAGGTTCTCTCGATCAACCTCGACGGCGCCTTCTATTGCTCGCACGCGGCGCAGCCGGCCATGAAGGCCACCGGTGGTGGCAAAATCATCAACATCGGCTCCATGATGTCGATCTTCGGAGCCCCGTTCGCCACCCCCTATGCGGCATCCAAGGGTGGCATCGTGCAGATGACCAAGGCGCTCGCCACCGCCTGGGCCGTCGATAACATTCAGGTCAATGCCGTGCTTCCCGGCTGGATCGATACCGAGCTGACCCAGAAGGCGCGCGAACAGGTGGATGGGCTCCACAATAATGTGCTGCGCCGCACGCCGGCCGGCCGCTGGGGCGAGCCGACCGATTTCGCCGGCATCGCCGTCTTCCTCTCCTCTAAGGCGTCCGATTTCGTCACCGGCGCGGCGGTTGCCGTCGATGGCGGCTTCTCGATCCAAGGCTGAGGAGCCGGTCTCAGCGCATGCTGCGCCTGACATCGCGCATCATGCGTTCGAGTTCCGACGCCACTTCCGGCGGCAGGCCACTCGCTGGGCTACCGTGCGCGCTCTGAAGCTCCTTCAGCCGTTCCGCGATGACCCCGGCTGCGGCCCTGAGATCCTCGCTGTTTCGGATTGCCGGCGATACAGGCATCGTGCCAGGCGGCATGTGCCGTACCCGTTCTGCAATGGCCTCCATCGCGCCCTCGGCTCTGCTGCCCAGCACCCCGGCTCGGGTATCCGCAGCGGTTGCTGTACCCGGAATGCTCATCCCGACCGGACGGGCGAAACCAGAGGCCGCAATTGAGATCTCGGAAACCCCAACCACGCCCATCAGGCTGGTCGGTACCGCGGCCTCCATAAGTACCTCGACCGAGCTGTTGTCGTTCGGGACACGCACTGTATGCGGTAGCTCCGCCAGGTCGCGCGGCAGGTTGGCCGACAGCATAGCCCGGACTTTTTCCTCGATTACGCTGCGATCCTGGCCCAGATGCTGACTGGCTGATGCTGCCGCCGCGTTGACGGCGGTTTGCAGCGTGCTACGCACGTTGGCCGCCCGCCCGATGTCGATGGCGGCCGCAACGATCCCGATTACCGGAATGATGACGGCGGCGAAGATGATTGCGACGCCCCCACGCTTGTCTCTGCCGAAACCCGCGACTGGCAAGATCACTGCTTTGCTCGTCATCCGCGTGCTCCGGTCGCCGAACTGGCCCGAGGATGCGGTGCGCGGGTTCTCACGAGCTTTACGTGGTCCTGGTAAACCGGAACTAAGGTTGACAAACGATAACCCGCTGACCCGCCGCCATCGCGGGGACGGCGCGGCATTCATGCCGGACGGGTGAAGAACTCCGGACCCGCTCCCGTGATGCGCTGGTCGGTCGCGCCGATTGCCGCCACGTCCTTGCCCTCGTAGTCGAGCGCTCCGAGCACCAATCGGATAGCCTCCAGCCGGGCCCGCCTCTGATCGTTGGCGAGGATTACGGTCCAAGGTGCCACAGCCGTATGAGTAAAACGGAACATCTCCTCCTTGGCCTGGGTGTACTCGTTCCATCGCTCCATGGCCGCCAGATCCATGTCGGTGATCTTCCACCGCTTCAGCGGATCGTGGCGCCGCTCATGGAACCGCATCAGCTGCATTTCACGGCCGATCTCGAGATAGATCTTGAAGAC
>LNDR01000202.1 GCA_001464755.1 Rhizobiales bacterium Ga0077524 | reverse complement strand
AAAGGCTTCAAGCGACGCGTAGGGCTGGCCCAGGCCATCCTTCATGACCCCGCCGTTCTGATCATGGATGAGCCAACCGACGGTCTCGACCCGAACCAGAAGCATCATGTGCGCTCGCTTATCGCCGAGATGGCCAAAGACAAGGCGATCATCGTCTCGACGCACATACTCGAGGAGGTTGAGGCGGTTTGCACGCGTGCCGTCGTGATCGATCGCGGGCGCATCGTCGCCGACGGTACCGCGGAGGAATTGCAGCGCCGAATGCCGTATCATAACGCCGTTGCGATCAAGGTGGACGCCGCGCATGTGGACGCGGTCGCCGACTCCTTGAAGAGCCTCTCGGGCGTGCAGTCGGTCGAGCGGGGAGCCATGCAGAACGGGCACGTTCAACTGCGGGCAATTCCCAAGCACGGCGCCATGATCGCTACAGAGGTCGCCGCGATGCTCTCGGATCGATCGTTGCCCGTCGCGGAGCTTTATGTCGAGCGTGGACGGCTCGACGAGGTGTTCCGCAAGATCACGAGCGAGGAGGCCCTGCGGCACCATGCGTAATATCTGGATCATCGCCAAGCGCGAGCTCAACGCCTACTTCGGAACTGGCCTCGCCTACGTCTTCGCCGTCATCTTCGTCGCGCTGACGGGCGCCTTTGCATTCTTTATCGGAAACTTCTTCGAGCGTGGCCAAGCCGACCTTCTCGCGTTCTTCCAGTACCATCCGTGGCTCTATTTGCTGCTGGTGCCCGCCGTTGCGATGCGACTGTGGGCAGAGGAGCGCAAGAGCGGCACGATTGAGCTGCTGATGACGCTTCCCGTGACGACCGGCGAGGTGATCATCGGCAAGTTCCTCGCCGCGTGGGCATTCATCGGCTTCGCCCTCGTCTTGACAGTGCCAATGTGGGTCACGGTTAACTACCTTGGCGCTCCCGACAATGGCGTCATCCTGGCGAGCTACCTCGGCAGCTTCCTGATGGCCGGCGCCTTCCTCGCCATCGGATCATGCATCTCGGCGCTCACCAAGAACCAGGTGATCGCCTTCATCGTCGCTTCGACCATATGCTTCCTTCTGGTCATGAGCGGCAGCGACCTCGTGCTCAACTTCTTCAGAGGCTGGGCGCCGCGCGTCCTCGTCGATGCTATCTCGAGCCTGAGCTTCCTGACACACTTCGAGCAGATCATCCGCGGGGTGATCTCTTTGTCGAGCCTGTTCTTCTATCTCTCGCTCATCGCCTTCTTCCTGTTCGCAAACGCGATCATCATCGAGCAGCGCAAGGCCGCCTGAGAGGACACCGCCGATCATGACGGACAATTCCACCCCCGCCGCTCCGAACGGCTCGCCGCGCCATCGGGGCAACTTCAAGAATACCGTCGTTGCACAATCGCAGCGGGCGGCCGGCTGGGCGCTGCTGGCACCCGGCGAGGCCGTGCAATGGGCGTCTGGGCTTAGCCGCTCCACGCTGGCCTGGGGCACTCTCGCTCTCGGTGCCGTTCTTTTGCTGTCACTGAACCTCGCCGCGTCGCTGTCGGTGCGCAACCTGAAAGCCGACCTCACCGAGGACCGGCTCTATACGATCTCCGACGGCACGCGGAAGCTGATGTCGCGCCTGCAGGAGCCGGTCAACGTCCGCGTGTACTACTCGCGGCGCCTGGGCGAGGTTGCTCCCTTGTTCGCTCGCCACTTCGATCGCCTCAAAGGGCTCCTCGACCAGTACAGCGACCTCTCGGGCAGAAAGTTGCAGGTGACGTACCTCGATCCGGAGCCGTTCTCCGATGCCGAGGATCGAGCCGCAGCGGCGGGCCTCAAGGGGCAGCGGTTGAACCAGGACGGCGAGACCGGCTACTTCGGGCTTGTCGCATCGAACCTGACCGACAACGACTCAGTGGTCCCGTTCTTCTCGCCCGACCGCGAGCGCTTTCTCGAGTACGATCTGACGAAGCTCATCAATGGGCTCGCCAATCCCAAGAAGAAGATTGTCGGCCTGCTATCCGGTGTCCAACTGGACGGCGGCATGGACCCCATGAATCCGCGGGCGCAACCGCAGCCGCCGTGGATGATCATGGAGCAGATCCGCGACTTCTTCGAGGTGCGGACTTTGGAGCTCAACGTCAAGGAGATCCCAAAGGACGTCGATGTCCTGATGATCGTACAGCCGACGGTTCTGACCAGGGACGCGGCCTACGCCATCGATCAGTACGCTCTCTCCGGCGGAAGGATCCTCGCGTTCGTCGACCCCGTTACAGATTCCGCTCAGTCGGGACCACCCGGCATGGGAGGTTTGCCGGTCAGCTCTGATCTGCGCAACATCATGAAGCAATGGGGCTTGACCCTCGATATCGACAAGGTGGTTGGCGACCCCACCATCGCGCGCCGCGTGCAATTCGGCGGAGGCCCGGGCGGCCAACCCATCGTGACAGACTACCTAGCGTGGCTGCAGATTGAGAAAGATCTGATCAATGACAAGGACCCGCTCGCGGCCTCGATCCGGCGCCTGAACCTATCGACCGCAGGGTCCCTCGCCAAGGTCGAGGGTGCGACGACCATCATCCAACCTTTGATCCAGACGTCGGCCCAGAGCGGCCTGATCGAAGCCGACAAGGTCAAGCTCCGACCCGATCCACTCGTCATCCTTCGTGGCTTCAAGTCGGGCGGCGCGGCGCTGATGTTGGCGGCCCGCATCGGCGGAGAGGCGAGGACAGCCTATCCCGACGGACGCCCTAAAGACGAGGAAAAGAAGGACGAAAAGAGCGAGCCGGACAAGGCCGATGCTCCGGCGGAAGGCGCGAAGGCGGAACCCAAGGCAGCTGATGCCAAGAACGGAGCGGGCCAGCCGGACAAGTCCCATATCGCCGCCGGCAGGGTCAATATCGTGGTCGTCGCCGATGCCGATATGCTTGCCGACCATTTCTGGGTCGAGGTCCGGGACTTCCTCGGCCAGAAGATGGCGGTGCCCCAGGCCGACAACGCGGGTTTCGTGGTCAACGCGCTTGAGAACCTGTCGGGTGGCGAGGCGCTAGCTGATCTGCGTGGACGGGGCGTCGTCGAGCGGCCGTTCGAGCGGGTGACTGCCATTCGCCGCGCCGCCGAGCAGCAGTTTCGGCAGAAGGAAGAGGGTCTTGTCGCCAAGTTGCAGGACTTGCAGCAAAAGCTCGCAAAGGTCGAAACGAAAGGCTCTGAAGGGGCGCCACAACAAGCGATCCTGTCCGATGCCGAGAAAGCCGAGATCGAAAAATTCCGCGGCGAGATGGTTACCGTCCGGCGCGAGTTGCGTGACGTCAAGTCGGCACTCAGGCGCGACATCGACCGACTCGATGGATGGCTCAAATTTTTCAACATCGCGGCGATCCCGCTGCTGATCGGGCTAGGCGGCCTGGGGCTCGGGTTCATGCGCCGCCGCAACCGCAACGGCGCCTGATGGTACGGCGAGAGGAGGCATACTCGTGATCAAGCCGCATCAATTCATCGGTCTCGCCGTTGCTTCGGCCGTTTCCGTGCTGCTGGCGGTGGGGCTCTATGCGAGCTCCAACCGCTGGTCCGCTGGCAAGGTGGAAGGCGCCGCGTTCGTGCCGGATCTCGCCCAGCGCATCAATTCGGTGGGCGCGATCGAGGTGACGCAAGGCGGCACGACGTTGACGATCGCGCGAGAAGGCAGCGCGTGGAAGGTACGCGATCGGTCTGGCTTCCCTGCCAATACAGAGCAGGCGAGGAGCCTACTCGTGGCGCTCGCTCAGTCCCAGCTTGTCGAGCCGCGGACCTCGATCAAGGAAAAGCTCGCCCTGCTCGAACTCGAGGAGCCGACAGGGAAGGAAGCAAAGTCGCGCAGAGTTCGCGTGCTCGATACGTCCGGCAGCGTGATCTCCGACGTGGTTGTCGGCAAGACGCGACTCGACGCTTTCGGCTCGGGCAAGGGTGGAATCTATGTACGCCGCTTCTCCGAGACACAGAGCTGGCTCGCAACTGGCGACCCTAAGGTGACCGCCGAGATCAAGGATTGGATAGACACCAAGGTCTTTGCCGGCGACGCAGCCAAGGTCGTGAAGGTTACGATCGAGAGTCCAGGAGAAGGGGCACTTGTCATCGAGAAGGCGCCGCCACCCGAGACCAAGGCAGAGGATGCCAAGGGATCTCCAAAGCCGCCCGGCGCCCCAGCGAAGGAGAGCAAGTATCGACTGGCGACCATGCCTGACGGCAAGAAGCTGAAGGATGGTGCCAAGCTCGACGACATCGTCGAGGCGTTCGCCTCAATCAATCTCGATGACGTTCGCAAGCTCGATGCCCCGCCCGCTCCCGAGAAGGCGCAGGTGATCAAGCTCGAGAGTGAAGGTGAGCCAGCCGTGACGTTCCGACTGAGGAAAGACGGGGAAGCCAGTTGGCTTTCGCTGTCTGCCACAGGCGAAGGCGATGCCAAAAAGAAGGCGGACGAGATCAACGCCAAAGCACAGGGCTGGGAGTTCAGGATTCCCAACTGGAAGGCCGAGCAGATCGGTAAACGTCCTGCTGATTTGTTCGAGGCGAAAGAGTCGTAGGCGACGGGAGGGCGTGAGGGTCGGGCTCGACCTTCAACGCACTCACGAAGCCCACGCAGTCAGCGGCTCACGGCACTCTTCACTTCCGGAACATGCCGCCGCCGTCCATATCGATCATGGCGCCTGACAGGTACTCGACCTGCGGAGCACAGCACATGACGGCAAGGGCAGCGACCTCCTCGGGCTTCTTGATGCGGCTGAACGGGAGATCGCCCAGGGTCTCCTCCCAGCGGTTCTCGTCGCCGAATGTGGATTTGGCGCGCTGGCGAGAGATGGTCATAATACGGTCGGTGAGTGTCGCGGCCGGGTTGATGCCGAACACGCGCACGCCGAAATCGACCGAGCGTGAGCCGATCGCCTTGGTGAACGCGTTCAAACCGGCGTTGCCGGTCGAGCCCGCCACATAGTCCCAGCGCGGGGCTGGGCCTGCCATACCGATAATGTTGCAGATGATGCCACTCTTTCGCGGCTTCATCGCAGCGAGCGCCAGCTTCGTCATGTGGACGTAGCCGAACACCTTGAGCTGCCAGCTCTCGATCCAACGCTCCATGGTGAGATCCTCGATGCTCCCACCCGGGATGGCGCCGGCGTTGTTCACCAGGATGTCGATGTCGGAGAAGCGCTTGATGGTGTCCTCGCGGGCGGGGCCCTGCGCGAGGTCGGCAGCGTGGGTCTCGACCTGGACCTGATGCCGCGACCGGATCTCATCGGCCGTCTTCTTCAGCGCATCGGCAGTTCGCGAGACGAGGATGATGTTTGCTCCTTCGGCGGCGAAGGCATGGCCGCACGACGCGCCGATGCCCTTCGATCCGCCGGTAATGAGAACCTTCTTGCCTTTGAGACCGAGATCCATGGGGTGTTCCTCCTGATCGACTATTCTTTGGGGAGCTTGGGAACGCATGATGGCACCACGCCAACACGGTGGCGAGAGGCACAGAATTGGGCGCTGCGCACACGCCCTCAGGCTTTCTGCATGTCGGCTGCGAGTCGCATCGCCTTGCGCAGGATCGTCTTGTGGTCGAAGGCGAGGTCGAGGCGCTGCCAGTTGGTGACCCACTCGACAGCGGCGGCATCGTCACCGGCCGTGGCCTTGGCTGACCGCACGCGGGAAAGGAACGAGACAGCAACGGTGTGGCCGCGCGGGTCGCGTGACGGATCAGAGAACACGCCGACCAGGGTCAGCTTACCGAGCTTGACACCAGTCTCCTCCATCAACTCGCGGCGGCAAGCGTCCTCGACGGTCTCTCCAACCTCGACGAAGCCGCCCGGCAGCGCATGCTTGCCTCGAAACGGTTCGTGGCCGCGGCGGATGAGCAGGACGCGATCCACGCGGTCAAGGACCACACAGTCGACGGCAAGCAGCGGTGTGACGGGTCTCGGCATGCCTCGTGACTACACCATTCAGCCCAAGGAAAACAGTCCGGCGGACCGGAGATGCTGCACACTTCCCCCAACAACGGAAACCTGCAACGCTATCCCCGACAACACCCCGGAGGACACCCCAATGGCAAAGATGAAAGCCGGCGACGCCATCTCGCATATCCTGAAGAAGGAGGGTGTGGAGTACGTGATCGGCTATCCCGTCAACCACATCCTCGAACTCGTCGCAAAGCTCGACATTCGCCCGATCATCGTTCGCCAAGAGCGCATCGGCTTGCACATGGCCGACGCGGTCAGCCGCGTCACATCCGGCAAGAAGATCGGCGTTTTTGCCATGCAGCATGGCCCAGGCACCGAGAACGCGTACGGCGGCGTAGCGCAGGCCTACTCGGAGTCGATCCCGATCCTGGTCATGCCGATGGGCTATGCGCGGCGGATCGCCTGGGTCGAGCGCAACTACAATGCCTCGGTCTCGATGCGCTCGATTACCAAGTCGGCAGAGCCGATCACCAGCGCCGCCGAGATCCCGAACATCATGCGCCGCGCATTCCAGCAACTTCGCTCGGGCCGCGGCGGGCCTGTGCTGGTCGAGATCCCGACGGACGTGTTCAACGAGGAGGTCGATCCCGAAACGTACTTCTCGCCATCTCCGATCCGGACCGGAACGGATCTTTCGGCCGTGGCCGAGGCCGCCAAGCGACTGGTCGCCGCCAAGCGGCCAGTGATCTATGCGGGCCAGGGTGTGCACTGGGCGGAGGCCTGGACCGAGCTGAAGGAGCTGGCCGAGTTGCTCGCCATACCGGTGACGACCAGCCTCGAAGGAAAGAGCGCTTTCCCCGAAACCCATCCGTTGTCGCTCGGCTCGGGCGGCCTCGCCATTCCTCAATCGGTGCGCACGTTCCTCGACAAGTCGGACCTGATCTTTGGCATCGGATGTTCGTTCACGGAGACCAATTTCGGCGTGAAAATGCCGAATGGGCACAAGAACATCATCCAGGCCACGCTCGATCCGGCTGACATCAACAAGGACGTGCCCGTTTCACTCGGCATCGTCGGCGATGCCAAGATCGTGCTCCAGGCCATGCTGGACGAGGTCAGGAAGCTACACGGCGGCAAGGCGAAGGACGCCAAGGCCGTCGCCGCCGAGATCAAGGAAGTCTACGAGCCGTGGCTCGCCAAGTGGCTGCCGAAGCTGACCTCGAACGACGCGCCGCTCAATCCTTATCGCGTGCTGTGGGATCTGCAGCACACGGTCGACATCGCCAACACCATCATCACGCACGACGCCGGCAGCCCGCGTGATCAGCTCTCGCCGTTCTGGAAGCCGGTGACGCCGCTCTCCTACATCGGCTGGGGCAAGACGACCCAACTCGGCGCCGGTCTCGGCTTCGCCATGGGGGCCAAGCTCGCAAAGCCCGACAAGCTGTGCATCAACGTATGGGGCGATGCGGCCATCGGGTTCACCGGCATGGACTTCGAGACATGCGTGCGCGAGCGCATCCCGATCCTCTCGATCCTCCTGAATAATTTCTCGATGGCGATCGAACTCAAGGTTATGCCGGTGTCGACGGAGAAATACCGATCGACCGACATCTCGGGGGACTATGCCGCGATGGCGCGTGCGTTCGGAGGATACGGCGAGCGCGTGGAAAGGCCCGGCGATATTGTGGCGGCGATCAAGCGCGGCATAGCAGCGACCGAGAAGGGCCAGCCGGCGTTGCTCGAGTTCATCACGTCGAAGGAGACCGAGGTCAGCCGCATCGGGTGATTGCGGCGGGGCGAGCCAAATCCAGACGTGGGCTCGCCCCTCTTCGCCTCCGGCTGCACAGAGCGATAGCCAGCATGGCAACGCACCCGGCCGTCCTCATTTCTGCAGGAGCAACTAGATAGATAATCCGACGACAAATCGGACTACGCATACGATGAAAATCGTTCTCTCGAATTCGCTTTTGGCAACCACTTTAACTATCAGTTAGGTATGAGATTGCTTGTGGCGATGCGCTGGAGAATTATCGAGCAACCGTCAACGCTTAAGTAACCGGAGCTCGCCATGCGCTTCACCTCGAAGGCCATGCTTGCCGCCTCTGCAGTGCTGTGGTCGATCCCAACCGCCTCGGCACTAAAATGGAATTGCGCAGTGCCTGAAATCGACGGCCCCGCCGGCGTCTCCGTGATGGCCGTTCTGGTCTCCATCGGTGTGATGGCTTACGAGCGCTACAAAGCCTGACCCGACTATCGCGCGCAGGAACTCCGTCTTCGCCAAGCGGCTAAGGGTCAGTTGACGATTGGCTCTGCTTCGCGGCTTGAAATCAGCAGCCGAGCCCGGCCGGCTGTAGGTTGTGATCATGTTTACCCGTGCGTTCGGCAAAGTGGGAGTAGGCGGGCTGGTCGGGTTCCGCACGCTGGCGTGGCTCATCCTCGGCATCACTGAGATGCTGATAATCAGCCTGCTCTTCGATTTCACCCCTGGCGGTGCGCCTCACCACAACCCAGTCTACTATGTGACGCGCGCCGCCCGCTGGGTCGCAATCGCAATTCCAATGCTCATCCTGCTCACATGGACCGAGCGGCAGGCCATGGCCGCGACGTGGGCCGCGCTGGAGAACCGCGGCATTCTCGGACCCGCACTTCTGGTCAATCTTGCCATTTTTGCGGTCACTGCCGCTGCTAGTGCCGCTTTCACGGCTCACGCAGCGACGTCCTCAACGCCACCTTGGCATCTTCTCGGCTTGCTCGGTGTTCTCGTTGCTGCGATGGCGGCGTCCCTGCTGAGCATCATCATTCCGTTGCCGCGGCTCGCCTCACTCGTTTGGACTTGGCGCCGGCAGACCCTGATCGCCGGCGGGGCGTCACTTGCAGTGGTTCTGCTTGCCGACGCGGCGCTTCATCTTTGGGAGGTGATGTCCGATGCGACGCTCCTGCTCGCTGCATCAATTCTCCGCCTCTACGAGACCAACGTCGTGGTCGATCATGTGGAGCGCGGAATTCGGGTCGGCGAGTTCGGTGTCCTCATCTGGGATTCATGCTCGGGGCTCGAAGGACTGGCGCTGGTCGCGGGATTCGTCACGATTTACTTGTGGGCGTTCCGAAACGAGCTGAGCTTTCCCAGGGCGCTTTGGCTCTATCCGATTGGTCTTGCCGCGAGTTGGCTGTTGAATGGCGTGCGCATCGCGGCTTTAGTGTCGATCGGCGCCCACGTCTCGCCCGAGATGGCCGTCAAGGGTTTTCATTCCCAAGCCGGCTGGATCGCGTTTCTGCTGGTGGCCTTAGGTTTGATGACGCTGTCCGGGCGGCTCGGGTTGATGGCGAACACCTCGACCTCTGTCCGTGCTCAGTCCCCTGACCTGGCTCCGTTGCCTGGCCGGTTCGGCGCGACTGTCACCCATCTTCTTCCTTTCGTGGCACTTATGATCGGCTCCATCGCGATGTCGGCCGTCGCGCCACACGACCGGCCAGTGTATTTGCTGAAGGTAATTCTAGTCGGGACTGCGCTTTGGGTTTGTCGTCGCAACTACGAGACGTGGCGCGCGGCGATACCAGCAACGTCCCTCGCCGCCGGCCTGCTCGTCGGCATAGCCTGGATTGCCACCAGCCCGACCAGTGAAGCCGGTCATACTCTTGGCCAGTGGCTCTCGGAGATCGGGCCATGGCTAGCCATCGGATGGCTCACGGTTCGCGGCATCGGCACCATTGTCCTGGTACCCATCGCCGAGGAACTCGCGTTTCGAGGCTTTCTCTACCGGCGGCTCATCCAGCGCGACTTCCATCTCGTGGGACCAACCACCTTCTCGTGGATGGCGCTGATCGCGAGTTCACTTTTGTTTGGCGTTCTGCACGACCGCTGGCTGGCCGGAACTCTTGCCGGAGCAATCTTCGCACTCGTTATGCTGCGGAGTGGCCGATTAGGAGATGCCATCCTTGCACATGCCACGGCCAACGCCCTGATCTTTGCTTGGGCGTTGGTGTTCCGTCAGTGGTCTTTGCTCTAGAAAACTACTTCAGAGGCTCGTA
>LNDR01000201.1 GCA_001464755.1 Rhizobiales bacterium Ga0077524 | reverse complement strand
GCGGCCATGGAGCGCTCCAGCTCGCTGAGCTTCACAGTGGCGAGACTTTTGTCATCCCCGCCGCTCGCGATCAGCCGTCCGTCGGTGGTCGCTACGCTGACCTGCTCGATCTTCATTCCGGGCACCGCGGCGGCAACGATGTGGCGCACGACCTGGCCGGCACGCGCGTGCCAATGCGCATCCAGTCGCAATAGAACTGATGCTGAGGGTACGCGTTGTTCGCGCTGGAAAGAGCCAGCATCAGGCAGCACGAGATGAACGCGAGCGGCCACAACTCCATCAAGCGCCTGAACCGTGCGGGCGATTTCTCCCTCGAGCGCCCTGACCCGAGTCACCTCCTGCATGAATGATGTGAGCCCCATCGATCCAAGCTGATCGAAGACCTCGTATCCTGCTCGCGAGCTGGTGGGCAATCCCTTTTTTGCGAGCAAGGTACGAGCCCGTACCGCCTGGCCAAATGGAACAAGTACGCTGCTCCGCTGTTCGTTCACATCAAACGGGACGCCAGCTTCTGCGAGCGATTCCGCTATTCTGGCAACATCCTGAGAGGACAGACCTGTGTAGATCGGCTGCATCACGGGACGGGAAAGGTAGGCCGCAGCCAGCCCCACGCAGGCCATAACCACAATGCCTACGACCCCCAGGGCGGCGAGTCGCCGCGTACCAAGTTTCAAAAGGCCCGCGCTAATGTGGTCTACACGCTGCTTGCTGATCATCTGTACCGAGGGGCTCGTTTCTGAGTTTGCAAGCATCGGGCCCGAAGCTTGCGCCGGGTTTGCCAAATCAACAAGAAATTGGGCGTGACCCCATTTACACCTTCCGCGATGCCTGAAAGCCACAATCGTCGGGCGAACGCCTCTTGGCGGGGAAATGTAGACGGTGAACGCAGGCCGGTCTCAAGGTGAGGGTGCCGTTCGACACGAAAGCTTCGCGCAATCGAGGGCTGCGATGCTTCTTTCCCGAACGGCTTGTTCGGCAACCACAGGAGACGCCTTCGTGCAGGCAGAGGCTTCACAGAAGAAAGGCTTAGTGCCCTCCGGGTTGTCGCTGAGCGCCGATATCGGCTTTGCCGTCGGCATAGTCCTGATTCTTTCTGTTCTTCTTCTGCCTGTACCGGCAATCTTGATCGACCTCGGGCTCGCCATGTCGATCGCACTATGTGTGCTTGTGCTCATGGTGGCGCTCTGGATTCAGCGCCCGCTTGATTTCTCGGCTTTCCCAACAGTCCTGCTGATCGTCACAATCCTCCGTCTGGCGCTCAATATTGCAACGACCCGCCTGATCCTGACGGAGGGAGCAGCGGGACACACGGCGGCAGGGCACGTGATCGCTGGTTTCTCCAATCTCGTGATGGGAGGTGATTTCGTTATTGGTGTTGTCCTGTTTCTTATCCTGCTCACGATCAACTTCATCGTTATCACGAAAGGTGCCTCGCGCATTGCGGAGGTCGGTGCCAGGTTCGCTCTCGATGCGGTGCCCGGTAAGCAGATGGCCATCGATGCCGACCTATCGTCCGGCTTGATCGACGAACGGGAAGCCCAGCGCCGCCGCAGAGAGCTTGAGGAAGAGAGTTCGTTCTTCGGTGCCATGGATGGCGCGTCGAAGTTTGTGCGTGGTGATGCGATTGCCGGCTTGATCATCACTGCAATCAATGTGTTCGGAGGCATCTTGATTGCCACCTTTCGTCACGGAATGCCGATTGCAGAGGCCGTCGACGTCTTCACCCGACTCTCCGTCGGCGATGGCCTCGTTACGCAAGTGCCCGCGTTGATCATCTCGCTTGCAGCTGCACTTGTTGTAGCAAAGGGAGGCACGCGAGGATCCGTCGAGACTGCGGTGCTAGGCCAGCTCGGCAACCATCCGAAGGCACTTGTGGTTACGGGTGGCATGATGGCCATCCTCGCCCTTGTTCCTGGCTTGCCGTTTTTTCCGTTTGCGGCATTCGCGACGGCCGCCATTCTTGCCGGCCGGCTGATTCCCAGGCACTGGGCTCGACTAAAGGAAGCGGCTGACGCCGAGACCGTGCAGGAAAGTCTACGCGAGCAGGAGCATGCGCGGCACTCAATCAAAGGTGAGCTCAAGATCAGTGATGTCGAAGTGGTATTCGGTCAGCAGTTGTCGACACTCTTTCTGCGCCGGCACGAAGAGCTTGCCCAGCGTGTCAGCAAGCTGCGACGAAAGTTTGCGCGGCAATACGGATTCATTGTCCCAGAAATCCAGATCTCCGATGACTTCACACTGCCGTCCCGGGGCTATGAGATTCGGGTGCATGGCGCGACGATCGCGAGCCATGAGCTACCCATAGGAGACGTTCTCGTCATCATCGGCGACGGGCCTAGCCCATCAATTCCGGGCGTGGAGACACGCGAGCCGGCGTTTGGACTTCGCGCTTTATGGGTACCAGAGACCTACACTAAGGAGCTTAAGCGCGACGGCTTCACTCCAGTCGACACGCTAACCATCTTGTTGACGCACTTGAGCGAGGCAATCCGCAACAACCTTGCATCGCTTTTCTCCTATCGAGACATGCACGCCGTAATCGATAGCCTCCCTCCCGAGTATAAGCGACTTCTTGAGGAGATTCGGCCGGCGCATATTTCGAATTCGGGTATTCAGGCCGTCCTCAAGAACTTGCTTTCGGAACGCATATCCATCCGCAATCTCAAACTGATCCTCGAGGCCGTCGCGGAGATAGCACCCAATTCGCGACGCTCTGAGCAAATCACCGAATATGTTCGGCAACGCTTGAGCCGCCAAATCTGCGGCGATCTCATGAAGGATGGCGTTTTGTCTGTCGTGCGGCTTGGTGCGCGATGGGATCTCGCGTTTCACGAGAGTCTTCGTCGGGATCAGCGGGGCGAAGTCATCGATTTCGATATCGATCCTCATCTGATCGAAGAGTTTAGTCGCGACGCCAAGCGGATCATGCAGGCGTACAACGACAGGGGTGAGACGGTTGCAATCGTTACCTCGGTTGAGGCGCGACCATTCGTCAGACTGGTTATCGAGCGGCTGTTCCCCACCCTTCCGGTACTGTCGCATGCTGAGCTCGCGCGAGGAGTCCAGATCAAGCAGCTCGCCAGCATCGGGTAGCCTGCAAATGAGGCTCGACCAGCTTAGCCTAGAGGCCTTTCTCGTATTCTGTAGGGTAGGGACTTGCTTTATGCTGGTGCCCGGACTGTCATCGGCGCGGGTGCCCGCCCGCATCCGGCTGTATATGGCGCTCGTGATCGCCGTGGTAATCGCACCCCTTGTCGAGCCGCTGGCGCAGCGGCCGAAAGACCTGACCCTTCTCCGAATGGTGATCGGCGAATGCCTCACCGGTATGATGCTGGGCGCCATGGCTCGGCTCTTGATCGAAGCGCTGGAATTCTTCGGTTCTGCAATTGCGAGCTATATTGGTCTCAGCGGCATTGCGGGAAGCATCGAGGACGGGCAACCGCAACCTGCACTCGGATTGCTCATGTCGGCGACAGCCGTTCTGCTCCTGATGATAATGGATTTTCCTCTGTATCTGGTTGCCAACTTAGTACGGTCCTATTCAGTTATTCCTCTTGCGACGATGCCAGACCCGGGGGCCATGTTGCGGAACGCAATTGCGACGTTGTCGGCGGCCTTTGTCGTTGGCGCCCAGATCAGTGCGCCGTTCATCATCTACGCAATCATCATTAATGCGATGTTCGGCATATTGGGAAGGTTGGTGCCGCAATTGCCGTCCTACTTTGTTTCTGTCCCATTTGTGGCTCTGGGTGGATTGATGATTTTCTATTTGGTGACCGGACAATTCTTGCTCGTTCTGAGCAGCGCGATTTCGAATCTGATGGTGCCCCGATGATGCAAATTGATGGCGAGCGGGGGGCTGATAATTGTCCATGAAAAAGCGAACTCGATTGCATCGATTGGCACGCGTCGCTCGGATTCTGTATCAGCGTGAGTCCGCAGATCTGGCACGCAGGAGATCGGAAGCGCGTGAGGCCGGCGAAGTCGTGGCTGAGGCTGAACAGCGAATGAACGCTCCCCTTGAGGCGGGGGACTTTCTATCCCAACTCACTCTTGCGCGCGCAGCCCGGGCACGTACGCGCCTCGTGGAGGCGACTGCCCGGGTCGACGAGCAACTAAATACGGCGATGGATGCAATGACGAAGAAGAAGGGGGCCGAAAGCGAATTCGACGCCCATGCAGAAAAGGGCCGGGGATTGATCGCCAGTCAAGATGCGGACGAAATACTGGAGCGGATTGCGCGGCCGTAGAAGACCAGCCTGACGCAAGCGCTGCGCCTTATGAAGGACTCGACATGCTCCTCTGCCCGGACCGATCACAAGCGCGCTCTGTGAATCAATCTGTCGGTGTTCCGTCAAGGCACTCGCTTGACAGATGCTGTGTCGGGACGTTGGCGATGTCGTGTTCCATAGGGGGGGCTCTCGCCCTGCTCGTCGCAACAATTGCCACGGATGCCTTTGCCGATCCCGCTGGAATACCGGCAGAGCGCATTGGTCCTCATGCCGATCGAGCTGCCATTCGATCCAGGAAGGCTCAGGTGGAGTTTGACGCCGTCGCCCTTCAGGCCCTGATCGCACCCATGCTCTCTGGCGCCAAGAGTGGTCCCGTGGGTTCTGGGCCCGCAGGACGATATTGGCAGTCGCTGATGGCTGAGCACGTGGCACGACATATTGCGTCGAGTGGTCGATTGCAGCTGTTGCCAAAGCTCCCGAGCGCGCCGGCCGTCTCTGCGCCTACGTCTTTCGCTAAGAGACAATTATGGAGAGGTGGGGACGGACGACGCGACGCTGCCACAGCATCGTCTTGGCAGACGACGGTGTTTCCCGCTGCCGACAGAGGTCCAGTATCTGCCGATAGATCTAATTGAGAAGCGGTCCAGCGGAGAGGAAAAGTATGTCGCTTTCGAGCAGCATGAAGGGCGAGCGTGGCGAGACGCTGCGTCAGATAGTGCACCGCATCAAGACTGTGGTTGAAGACGAAAGCAGGCTGCTTGCGGCCTCCGACTTCGAGGGCTTCGATCGTGTCGTCGCTCGCAAGGATCAGTTGGCGATGGAGCTTTCCCGCTACGCAAAGAGTGCCGGCGCGAGTGGAGCCGACCGAGATGCGCGCGAACTTTTGGGAGAGGCGACGCGCCTCCTGGGATCGAACGCCGACCTGCTTCGCCGGCACATTGAGGCGGTGAGTGAAGTTGCAAGTCTTATCTGCAACATCCTCGTCAGCGCGAACAGCGACGGCACCTATACAAGCAGCGCACCCGGTCGCGGAGCGCGACCATGACGCGCAGCCTTCTCTTGGGCATACTGGCAATTGCAGCGACTCTCGGCGGCCACTATGCAGCCGGCATTGCGTCTTCGCCCAAAGCCCCGAAGGGGGCGGCCCAGGATCAGGTTGAGGTTATCAAGCTCGAGCCAATTTCCGCTCCTGTGATTCGGGATGGCATGGTCGCCGGATACGTCATCGCGCGGATATCTATCGCCGTTCCAGTGGACGAAGCTAAGGTCCATAAGGACTTGCTCATTGCGTTTGCAGGCGAAGCGGTGTTCCGCGCAATCTACACTGACAGCTCTTTCAACTTTTCAGAAATGCGAGCAGTTGATCTGTCCGAGATCAGCCGCAGAGTTGTTGAATTTGCGAACAAGCGCCTCCGAACGCCCGCTGTGCGGGAGGCAGTGATCGAGAGCTTGAACTTCGTCAGCCAGGCTGAAGTCCAGGCACGTCGGGCGAAATAGATTGGGATAGGAGAAGCAGTAAGCTATGCAACTAAAGAGGTGCGAATGGAGTGGAGGACCACTATGAGAACGACCCTGCTTGGTCCATTCGAGCTGGCGTACGATGACATCGAGCGTGAGCTGCCCCCGTCCATCTGCGGCGTTTTCGCTCTTGGCTATGTCGATGCTGCGGATATATTCCGTGTCCAGCGGATCGGCCGGGACGACGATCTCAGGCAAAGGCTTCGCGAGCTTATTGGCTCCAGCACTCGGTTCAAGTTTGCGATCGCGACGTCTCGTCAATCCGCCTTTGAACGGGAATGTGTTCTATTCCACAGGTTCCAGCCTCCCGGCAATATCACTCACCCGGATCGGCCGAAGAGGACGGACTGGCTCTGCCCGGTATGTGCTCGCTTTCACCCCTGAGAAGGCCGAGGATGTCGCGGAGCGCCGACAGGTAGCCGAGATGCCAATACGCCTGTTGCGGCGTGCCCCCGTCCAGATGACGCTGATCAAACTGGACGTAAGGTGACTCCTGTTCGAGCCACTGGGCGAGTTCCCGCGCGCGGCCTTCGATGAGCTCGTATGTTTCATTGTCTACCATGGCGTCGAAGAATGCGGCGCACTCGTTTATAGGCAGATAATTCCAGGGCGCGCCGAATAATCTGGTTAACAACCCGTTGCCGACTTCATCAGCTGGCTTGGAGATGATACGTGCTTGCTCCGTGTCCACTGCAAGCCCTTCCCGCTCCTGGCGCCACCATGGGGTGTTTATCGTTGGGTTCACTCAGGGGGACTGCGCCGATCGCCGTCAGACAGTCTCGCGCAAGGTGACGTAGGCATTGTCGTCTCCGAGATGGGCTTGGAGGGTACGATGTCGATCGGCGGACTAATGCGGACGAGCGTTTCTGGAATGGCAGCGCAATCGAACCGGCTCAGCTCAGTCGCTGAGAATATCGCCAATGCTTCGACAGTTGGCTATAAGGCGTCCCGCACAGAGTTTTCGTCGCTGCTTTTTGGTATGCCGAGTTCCAGCTACTCATCCGGAGGAGTAGAGACCTTGGTGCGACACGAAATATCCCGGCAGGGAGTGCTGCAAAGCGGCAATTCTTACTCTGACCTCGCGATACGGGGAGATGGCTTCTTTCTCGTTCAGGATTCGAGCGGGAACATAAGCATGTCACGAGCGGGAGCGTTTGTGTCGGATGGTGAGGGTCGCCTTATCAATTCTGCCGGCTTCAGTCTTCTCGGCATGCCTCTAAATGACGGGAAAGCGACCGCGTTGGTTGCCAATGGGGTTTCAGGTCTTCAAGTCGTCGACCTGAGCAGTAGCAGGCTGGAAAGCACGCCGACAACGACGGGGCAATTGTCCGTCAATTTGCCGTCAAGCGCTAGCATTGTGGCCGCCGCAGATATGCCGTCCACTAACGGGGCGGGGGCTCAGTTTTCATCTCGAACGTCTGTCGTCGTCTATGGAAACCTCGGCGAAGAGACGACCCTAGATGTCTATTACGCGCGTTCGGCGACAACCGGTGAGTGGGAAGTTTCGGTCTACGATGCTGTGGGACGTTCGGTCAATGGTGGGTTTCCGTACACAGCCGGCCCCCTGACGACAGCTACGCTGCAATTCGGGACGGATGGTCAGCTGACCGCTGCCAGCCCTTCTTCCCTGAGCATACCCGTTCCGGGAGGTGCAACGATGACGCTTGCGTTGGATGATACTACTCAGCTCGCCACCGACTTTACCGTTATGGCGGTCGAGACGAATGGCAATCCGCCGCTGGAGCCGTCTGGTCTCGACATCAGTTCCGATGGTATTATATCGCAGGTTTACCCCAACGGTTCACGGCGAGCCATTTATCAGATTCCCATCGCGACTGTTGCGAGCCCGGACAAGCTCATTCCCAAGAGCGGAAATGTTTTCCAACTTTCGAGCGAGTCGGGCGATATGATCTTGGATGCTGCGGGCAGCGGCGGAAGAGGATTAATCGTTTCAGGCGCGCTTGAAGCCTCGACGGTCGATATGGCCTCAGAACTGACGAACATGGTCGAGGCGCAGAGAAACTATACGGCGAACTCTCGCGTGTTTCAGACCGGTTCCGAGCTTATGGACGTCCTCGTCAACCTTAAGCGGTAGCGTCGTGAGATAGCAAGTGGGCTTAAACATGTCGCTAACTCTCGCCTACAATATCGCTCGGAGCGCTCTGTCCAGCAATTCTGCGTCGGCTTCAGTGGTCTCGCGAAATATATCGAACGTCGGGAGTCCTGATGCCGCCCGGAAGACGGCCCTCCTCGTTACCGGCATGTCTGGGGGCGTTCACGTTGCCGGAATTGCCGGCCAAGTGGAGACTGCGCTTCTTGAGCGGTCTCTCGAAAGTAGGGCGGCAAGCAGCCAGTCCATCGAGGTGGCGAAGGCACTCGAGCAGCTTTCGGCTGTCGTGGGAGACCCCGAGGTGGAATCAAGCCCAGCGGCTCTGATCGGAGCGTTCCGCACCGCTTTGCAGATAGCTGCTGGCGCCCCGTACGACCCGACGGCCTTGCGAGGCGTGGTATCGGCCGCCGACGATCTGGCGATATCGCTGAATTCCGCCGCGCAACTTAGCGCTGCCACGCGCCAGGATGCACAGGGCTCGCTAGAGCAAGCCATCGGCGAACTTCAATCTCTCCTTGGCACCTTTTCCGATGTGAATAGCGAAATTGTGGCTGGAACCGCACTTGGCCGTGATATCACAGACCAGATCGATCGCCGCAATAGCATACTACGCCAGATTGCCGAACTCGCTAACATCAAGACGCAGGTCCGGTCCGACAATGACATGGCGCTATTCCTGGCAAACGACACGATTCTGTTCGAGACCACGGTCCGGGAAATCTCTTTTGGTAGCGGGGCTCCTGTCGTTCCAGGTCAGCCGGGCGCTGTGCTGCGCATTGACGGTCTTCCGCAGAGCGATGGCGGAAGCTTGGAAGGCAGGATCGGTGGGCTCCTCGTGGTTCGAGATGAAATCACGCTCGAACTGGAGCGACAGCTCGATGAGATCGCCCGAGGCTTGATCGTCGCGACGAGCGAGAAGGATCAATCCGCATTGCCGACTGGGGCTAGCCTGGCTGGGCTCTTTACGTATCCGGGTGGCCCGACCTTACCAGCAAGTGGGCTTGTCACGGTTGGGCTAGCGACCATAATTAATGTCAATGCAAACGCGCGGCCGGAAGTTGGTGGAGCCTTGGAGCGCATTCGTGACGGTGGGATTTCAGACCCCGGTGATCCACGCTACGTCTACAATTCCGGTGCACTCCCCGGCTATAGTGGGAGGCTCAGGGAGCTTATCGACCGGCTCTCCGACGACCAGCCATTCTCTCCTTCAGTCGGAATCTCAGTATTGTCGGGCGGCGTGACGGCGTTGGCCATAACGAGTGCTGGCTGGCTCGAAGGGGAGCGCTCGGCAAAGACCAAAGACAGTGAGCAGGACAAAGTGCTGGCGGAAAAGGCGACGGGTGCCTGGCAATCGAAAGTGGGAGTTAATCTTGACGATGAGCTCACCGCCTTGATGGCGCTGGAGCGTTCCTATCAAGCCTCAACGAGGCTCATTAGCTCCGTCAATACAATGTACGATGCGCTCCTCTCCGCGGTGAGATGACTCATGACGACCACAATGATCTCGTCATTGACACTTTGGAACGTCGCACGCATTTCGATGTCTCGCACGGAGTTCATGATTGGTGCAGTAACTCAGGAAGTAGCCTCCGGTCGCCACTACGATGTTGGCCTCGCCCTCGGTATCGATACGGCGCGCACTGTCGATGCACGCCTCATCATTGAGGACATGGATGCGATTGCGTCAATGAATAACGTCGCAAGTCAGCGAATTTCGACGATGCAGTCGTCGATTGGTGCAATGGTCGATCTAGCGCGAAGTCTTTTTGCGGAGGCAACGCAGGCCGGACAAGCGGGTTCAGACAGGGCTCTGTTCATAGAGAGCGCGCGCTCGAAGCTGGCAACTGTCACAAGCTTACTATCCGCTACGAGCAACGGGACCTACGTGTTCTCTGGACTAGCTAGCTTGAGTCCTCCGGTAACCGACTACATTTCCGACCCACCATCAGTGGCCCAAGCTGGGGTAATCGCGGCGTTCACCAGCGAGTTCAGCATTGCGCCAGACAACCCTGCAGTCGTCGCCATC
>LNDR01000200.1 GCA_001464755.1 Rhizobiales bacterium Ga0077524 | reverse complement strand
GTATTTGTCTGGTGCGGCGGTGCAGGCCAAGTGGCACCAGGAGACCGGCTACCTGCCGATCACGCTCGAGTCGGCCCAGCTTTCCGAGAAGGAAGGCTTTTATAGCAAGAACCCCGGCACGGATCTTCCTGCCAAGCAGATGACACTCAACCCGCCGACCGAAAACTCCAAGGGCCTGCGCGTTGGCAATCTCGTGCAGATCCGAGACGTCATCGACGGCGAACTCGAGAACGTCTGGTCAGGTAAGAAGTCGGCCAAGGAGGCGCTCGATGAGGCGGTGAAGCGTGGCAACGCGCTGATCAAGCAGTTCGCCGACGCGAACAATTGACCAGATGTCGTGAGCTGGTGAGTGCGTGAGGTGCGTGAGCTTCGGCTCACCACGTCATGCGCTCACCCACCGGCCTGCACCACTCCCGCCGACAGCTCGGAATTCCCATGGCACGCCGAAGCGAGGAGCCGGTATTTCCGAACCGGCTGCTCCCCTACCTGCTCCTGGCTCCGCAACTCGCCATAACGGTGATCTTCTTCCTTTGGCCGGCCGCGAAGGCTGTGCAGCAATCGGTGCTGCGCGAGGATCCGTTCGGTCTCAAGACACAGTTCGTCGGCCTTGCAAACTTCCATCGCGTGCTTTCCGATCCGCATTATCTCGACGCGGCCATCCTGACGGTCTGGCTGTCGATGGCGACGATCGTGCTGGCGCTGCTGTTCGGGCTTCTGCTGGCTGCCGCCGTCGACGGGGTTCTCAAGGGCAGTGGGATCTACGAGACGGTTCTGCTCGTCCCCTATGCCGTCGCGCCGGCAATTGCGGGCGTGCTCTGGTTCTTTCTGATGAATCCGTCGATCGGGACGCTTTCCGGCGCGATCAAGGCGCTAGGCTATCCATGGAATCATCAGATCAGGGGCGGCGATGCGCTCGCGCTGGTCGTCGCCGCCTCGGCCTGGAAGCAGATCCCCTATAACTTCCTGTTCTTCGTCGCGGCACTACGCTCGATCCCTAAATCCTTGATCGAGGGCGCAGCCATCGACGGTGCCGGGCCCTGGTCCAGGTTCATCCACATCACGTTGCCGCTGATCTCGCCAACGACGTTCTTCCTCGTCGTGGTCAATCTGATCTACGCGATCTTCGACACCTTCGGCACGATCCACGCGACGACGGCAGGCGGGCCGGGACAATCGACGACGACGCTAATCTACAAGGTCTACAATGACGGGTTCGTCGGGCTCGATCTGGGCGGCTCGTCGGCACAATCGGTCGTCTTGATGGCGGTGGTGATCGTGCTGACGCTTCTGCAGTTCCGCTACGTCGAGAAAAAGGTGACGTACTGATGGTCGGCGGAACCACCACGGAGCAGGTCATCCGGCATATCGCCTTGCTGCTTGGCGTGGCGCTCGTTCTCGGGCCGATCTGGATCGCCTTCGTGGCCTCGACGCTCGATCCGGCTGACATACTCTCGCGCTCGGTGCCCCTGGTGCCCGGAGGTCATGGGGTGCAAACCTACACTGAC
The DNA here is from genome assembly GCA_001464755.1 of Rhizobiales bacterium Ga0077524. Classification (GTDB taxonomy): domain Bacteria; phylum Pseudomonadota; class Alphaproteobacteria; order Rhizobiales; family Hyphomicrobiaceae. The sequence continues at coordinate 8,289 of LNDR01000200.1, read as the reverse complement.
GTCCTGGTGAAAGGGCACGCACGCGGCGGCGCGCCGCCGCTTTGGCTGATGCTGGCGAATAGCTTGTTTGTCGCCGTCGCCATTGCGGTAGGCAAGATCGTGATCTCCCTCCTTTCCGCGTTCGCGATCGTCTATTTCCGGTTTCCCGGCCGCATGCTGGCGTTCTGGCTGATCTTCATCACGCTCATGTTGCCAGTGGAAGTGCGCATCCTGCCGACGTTCGAGGTCATCGCTCATCTCGGTCTGGTCAACACCTACTGGGGACTGACGGTGCCGCTGATGGCATCCGCGACGGCCACGTTCCTGTTCCGGCAATTTTTCCTGACGGTCCCGCGCGAGATAGCGGATGCGGCGCGCCTCGACGGGGCTCGCCCGATGGCATTCCTCTGGCATATCCTGCTTCCGATGTCGCGAACCTCGATCGCGGCACTATTCGTGATCCTGTTCGTCTACGGTTGGAACCAGTACCTGTGGCCCCTCCTCGTCACGACCGAGCCGCGCTACTACACGATCGTCATGGGCATTCAGCGCATGATGGCGGTGCCGGATTCGACGCCGACCTGGCATACGATCATGGCGACGGCGACGCTTGCCCTCCTGCCCCCCGCCGTGGTGGTCATACTGATGCGCCGGACGTTCGTGCGCGGGTTGGTCGATTCAGAGAAGTGAGCCGCGCACCAACGGGTCTTGGACCTGCGGCATCTGGGTCAGGCCTCGCGGAGCCATGACATGACAGGTCTCGTCCTCTCCCTCGACCAAGGCACCACATCGAGCCGGGCCCTCTTGTTCAGCCCGAGCCTTGCCGTGCTCGCGATGGCGCAAGAGGAGTTGGCCCAGCACTTTCCGGACGAGGGCTGGGTCGAGCATGACCCCGAGGACATCTGGCGGAGCACCGTGTCGACGGCACGCGCCGCGCTTCAACGAGGCGGCGTCGAAGCTCGCGGCGTGGCTGCGATCGGCATTACCAATCAGCGCGAGACGACGGTCATCTGGGACCGGAGGACGGGGCGGCCAATTCACGGGGCGATCGTCTGGCAGGATCGGCGCACAGCCCCGATCTGCGCAAGTCTCAAGGCCGATGGCGTCGAGGCGATGGTGCGGGACCGGACCGGATTGGTGCTCGATCCCTACTTCTCGGCGACGAAGATCGCTTGGCTATTGGACAACGTCGAGGGCGCGCGGGCGGCGGCGGACGCCGGGCAACTTGCGTTCGGAACGATCGATACGTTCCTGGTATGGCGCCTGACGGGCGGCCGTGTGCATGCAACAGATGCCACCAACGCGGCGCGTACGCTGCTTTACGATATCCGCCGGGGCGTATGGGACGACGGTCTCTTAAAGCTGTTCCGGGTACCGCCGGCAATTCTGCCCGAGGTGCGTGATACGGCTGGCGACTTCGGTTTGACCGAGCCCGACATTCTCGGTGGCTCGGTCGCCATTCGGGGCGTCGCCGGAGATCAGCAGGCGGCGACCATCGGGCAGGCCTGTTTCCGGCCGGGCATGATGAAGTCGACCTATGGGACGGGCTGCTTCGCGCTGCTTAACACTGGCGCTTCGCCCGTCGTGTCATCGAGCCGCCTGTTGACGACGGTGGCCTATCAGCTTGCGGGCAGGCGGACTTATGCGCTGGAGGGCGCCATCTTCATGGCGGGGGCTGCCGTGCAGTGGCTGCGCGATGGCCTCGGCATTATCGGCTCTGCCAGTGAGACGGGAGACCTGGCGATCCGCTCAGACCCCGCGCAAGGGGTCGTCATGGTCCCGGCCTTCGTCGGACTTGGGGCGCCGTACTGGGTGCCGGAGGCACGGGGGGCCCTGTTCGGTTTGACGCGGGCGACCGGGCCCGCCGAGATCGCACGGGCGGCGCTCGAGGCGGTCGCCTATCAGACGCGTGATCTGGTCGAAGCCATGCGGAAGGACTGGCCGGCGGTCGGCGATACTGTGATCCGTGTCGACGGTGGCATGGTCGCAAGCGATTGGATGCTGCAGTTTCTGGCCGACACGCTGGCGGCACCGGTCGACCGTCCGACGATCCTGGAAACAACGGCGCTCGGTGCGGCCTGGCTGGCGGGGCACGAGGCGGGCGTTTTGCCGGACCAGGACGGGTTTGCGCGCCTCCTCGAACTCGACCGGCGCTTTGAGCCGACGATGGCCGCCCACGAGCGCGAGCGACGGTATCGCAACTGGCGCAGCGCGGTCGACGCGGTCATCAGCTATGCCACGCGCTGACGGCCAAGTGCGGCAGGCGGCGTTCCATGAGATGATGTTTCGTTCGAGAACGTCGAAGCGTTAATCTTTCACCGATATTCTCTGCTCGGCAACGAGCCGCGTCCGGACGTCAACTTCCGTCCGCCGGAATGCGCAATTCAGGGTTGATGGATCATGACGCTCTCGCATGCACGCCAGCAGCCGCAAAGAGCGGCTATTCTGCGGGGTGGCACTCTCTTTTTTGCTGGCAAGACCGTGCCATGCCTCGTGCGAGCCCTGTCCGAGACCGGTGCACGACTGGTTGTCTATTCGCCAGATAGTATTCCGAGATCTTTCAGGCTCTATGTCGAGCTGGCCCGCATGGAGGTCGATTGCGAGCTGGCTTGGCGACGTGGCAAGGAGATTGGCGTGAACTTCACGATCAGCTCGAGCCGCGACACGGGGCCGATGTCGAATCAACCCACAGGTCGCGAACGGTTCACTATTTCCCCCTCCACGAGACAGATCCCCATCCTTATCGCGGAGGATGATCCGGACGACCGTCATCTGATCAGCTCGGCGTTTACTGAAAGCGCGTTGCCTTGCGATCTGAGCTTTGTTCCGGACGGCGAGGAGGCGTTGCGCTACCTCGCCTCGGTCGGCGAGACGACCGGCCACGAAGCGCCGCAATTGATCCTGCTCGATTTGAATATGCCGAAAATCGATGGTCGAACGGTTCTACGCCATGTCAAGGCGAATGCTCTGCTGAAGCGCATCCCGGTGGTGGTGTTCACGACATCGAACTCCGAGGACGACATCGAAAGCACCTACGACCTCGGCGTGAGCTCATACATCGTCAAGCCGTCGCATTATGACGAGCTTCTCGATGTCGTTCAAATGCTGGGTCAGTATTGGGGCAAGCAGGTGCTCCTGCCGCGGCGAAGCTAACGACCCGACCGGCCTCGTTGCTTCAGGCTGGGAGGTGGTTGAGGGGGCGGGTTGGCATTGGGACCTCGATCGCGGTAACGTCCGGCACCGATGCCAGATCAAGCCCAGATCGGATAGAGCCTATGCCAGTCATCACGGTCTCCGTGAACCGCGCGACGCAAACGGTCGACGTTCCCGACAACATGTTGCTGTCCTCACTGCTGCGTGACGTGCTGCGGCTCACGGGCACGCATATCGGATGCGATACCAGCCAGTGCGGCGCCTGCACGGTCCACGTCGATGGCCGCTCTGTCAAAAGCTGCACGATGCTGGCGGTGGAGACGGACGGCCTCGCCGTGATGACGATCGAGGGCCTTGCCGAGGGCGATAAGCTTCATCCGATGCAGGCTGCGTTTCGCGATCACCACGGCCTGCAGTGCGGGTTCTGTACACCGGGCATGATCATGGCTGCGGTGGCGCTTGCCGAGCACAATCCAGCGCCAACGGAAGCCGAAGTGCGCGAAGGCCTGGAGGGCAATCTCTGCCGCTGCACGGGTTATCAGAATATCGTCGAGGCCATCATGAGTGGTGCCCGCACGATGCACGGCGCGAGGAGCTGAGATCCATGACACCCTTCAAGATGCATCGCGCCAAGAACCTCGGCGAAGCCGCCGGTTTGTTCAAGGCCGCCGAGGAAGGCCGATTCCTGGCCGGTGGGCAAACGCTGATCCCCGTCCTGAAGCAACGGCTCGCCTCTCCGAGCGACCTCGTCGCGCTGAGTGGCGTGGCGGGGCTGGCCGGTATCAAGGTTGAGCCGTCGAGGATCACAGTCGGGGCCATGACGCGGCATGCCGATGTGGCCGCCAGCGCCGACGTGCGCCGCCTCATCCCGGCACTCGCTGAGCTTGCCGGTGGGATCGGCGATCCACACGTCAGGAACCGCGGCACGATGGGTGGCTCGGTCGCCAATAACGACCCTGCCGCCGACTACCCTGCGGCCGTTCTGGGACTTGGCGCCACCGTGGTCACGGATCGCCGCCGGATCTCCGCCGATGACTATTTCCAGGGTCTTTTCACGACGGCACTCGCCGACGGCGAGATCGTCACGGGCCTGGAGTTCCCTGTGCCGGAACGTGCGGGCTATGTGAAGATGCCCCATCCCGCGTCGCGGTACTGCCTCGTCGCCGTGATGGTCGCGAAGGGGCAGACGGGCGTGCGGGTGGCGGTGACTGGGGCTGGCCAAGCGGGCGTATTCCGCGTGCCGAGCATGGAAGCGGCACTGGCGAAGAGCTTTTCTGCGGATGCGATCGTCGGGCTCAAGGTTCCGTCCGATAACATGATGACGGATATTCACGCGGGCGCCGACTATCGCGCGCATCTGATTGGCGTGCTCGCGAGGCGGGCCGTGGCGAAAGCCTTGGCGTGAGAGTGTCCATCGAACGCTGAAGCAACCAAATTCGCCTACGCGCCCGTTACGCCTGCCTCGCGGGCCTTGTCCGCGAGATAGCGGCGCCCGTCGAGCATCTCCTCGAGGGTGCCCCAGCCGCAGGTGTAGGGGCCGCGATAGCCGGCGCCTTCGATGAGCCGGAACATCTCGATGAAATCCACGTTGCCGGTGCCGGGGTGCATGTGAAGCTCGTAGAGGCCGTTGTTGTCGGCGACGCGCACCTCGCCGCAGAGCGCCATGTCCATGCCCTCGACGAAGCCTCGGATACCAACAGGGTCGTAGTGGGCGTGGTTGATCGTGAAGGACCACCTCACGCTCGAAGCATTGATGCGTTCGAGGAACTCGCGTGTATCGGCGAGCGTGTCTGGCATGTAGTGAACCTCGGCGCGCTCGGGCTCACCGTTCAGGTTTTCCAGGAGCAACTGCACGCCATGCCGCTCAGCGACGATGGCCATGCGCGACAGCCGAGCGATGGCCGCCTCCTTGCGCAGCTCCCGGTCGGCGGTGAAGTGATAGCCGCCATGCACGATCACCCATTTCGCCACGAGCCGCCGTGCGAGCATGATGTAGGCGGTCAGGTATTGGTCGGCCGCCTCGCGGAGAAACGGAGAAACCTCCGCGACGTTGACGGCAGAGAGCGTATGCAGTGCGAGGCGGACGTTCCTGGTCTCGCAGAGCCTGCCTATGGATGCACAGCGATCGTCATCGAACCTCTCGAGGGCGTTCGGGGCAATATCGCATTGCACGTCGATGGCGCGGACATCGTTTTCGCCCGCCCAGATAATGGCGTCCTCGACGGATAGCTTGCGGCCCACGTCGATTCCGATGCGATCGATGAACGGCATGAGCGAGTTCCTGTCCGCGCACGCTGGCGCTGTCGTCAAAGCGCCAGGTAGCGGGCCTTGACGTCCTCGTTCGCCCGCAGCGCCTCGATGGTGTCGCGATATACGATCTCGCCCTTGTCGATGACGGTCGCATGGCTGGCGATGCCGAGGCAGAAATGCATGTTCTGCTCGGCCAGCAAAACGGTGACGCCCATCGCACGCAGCTTGCGCAGCAGCGCGCCGATCTGTTGGACGATGACTGGGGCGAGGCCCTCGCTCGGCTCATCGAGCAAGAGGCCGATCGGATTGCCCATCAACGTGCGGCCAATGGTGAGCATCTGCTGCTCGCCGCCCGAGAGGCGTCCGGCCATGCGCCCTTTCAGCGGCTCGAGCATGGGCAGCATCTCGTAGATGCGCGCGAGGTTCCAATAGTCCTCGCCGTTCGGGCCCTTCTTTTCGGCGATGAGCAGATTGTCCTCCACGCTGTGCTCCGGGAAGACCTGTCGGTCCTCGGGCACGTAACCGAGACCGGCACGAGCAATCACGTGCGGTTTCCGGCGCTGCATCTCGACGCCGAGCACGATCGTCTTGCCCCGCTTCGGCGGCGCGAGGCCTGCGAGGGCTTTCAGGGTTGTCGATTTGCCCGCGCCGTTGCGCCCGAGCAAGGCCATTGTTTGGCCTTCGGAAACGGCAATCGACAGATCGAACAGGATCTGGCTGGTCCCGTAGAACACGTCGATGTTCTCGGCCGAGAAGATGGTGCGATTGCTGGTCGTCATGCGTGCGCGGCCTCGAACTCGTCACCAAGGTAGGCCTTGATCACCTCGGGATGGCGCCGGATCTCGTCGGGCGTCCCTTCCGCGAGCACGCGGCCATAGCTCAGGACCTTCACGGATTGTGCAATCTTGAACACGATCGACATGTCGTGCTCGATGAAGATGAGCGTCATGCGCTCCAGTTCCCACATGCGATGCACAGTATCGATCATGGCCCACCGCTCCTCGGGCCCCATGCCGGCCGTCGGCTCGTCGAGCAGGAGCACGCGCGGCTCGAGAACCAGGGCGAGCGCAATATCGAGCAGCTTCTGGTCGCCATGGCTGAGGTTGCGTGAGAGAACCTTGGCCTTGCCCGTGAGGCCGACCAATTGCATCACGTGCGCGGCGCGTTCCTCGAGCTCCACAAGGGGGAAGCGGCGGCTCATGACAGTGTGCTGATTGCGATGCGCCTGCACGGCGCCGAGGATGGCGTCGTGCACCGTCAGCGTCGGAAAGATGCGGGCGATCTGGAAGGCCCGCCCTATGCCGCGACGGACGATCTCCGGAGGAGACAGGCCCGCAATGTCCTCGTTATCGAGGAGTATGCGGCCCTTGTCCGGCCGCAGCGCACCCGTGATGAGATTGAAGAACGTCGTCTTGCCTGCGCCATTCGGGCCGATGACGGCCGAGAGCGATCCTTGGGGAAAGTGCAACGAGACATCGCTGGTAGCTGCGACGCCGCCGAAGGACTTCGAGAGGTTCTCGATTTTCAGCATGGCGCCTCACTCCCCCGCCGCGACCGGCTTGGCGGATGCTACCGGCTCGGATCGACTTTCGGCGGACAGGGTTGCCTGGCGCCGGTCGCGCCACATGTCGGCGACGAAGTCGAGGACGCCCTTCCGCAGGCCGAGCGCGAACAGGAGGATGATGCCGCCGAGCACGATTCCGTAGTGGCTGGTCAACTTGGTGACGACGTCGTTCAGCAACAGCAGCATGACCGCGCCGACCAGCGGACCCAGGAAGACCGTGATGCCGCCGAGCATGATCATGAAGATCGCTTCGCCAGAGATGGTCCAGTAGGCGAAATCGGGGAACGCGCCCGAGACGAACAGGCTCATGATCATCCCGCCGACTGCACCGAACGCGCCAGCGATGACATAGGCCATCAGGCGCACGCGAAACACGTTGATGCCGAGGAACGGGGCGCGGGAGACATTGTCGCGGATCATGCGCAACGTGTAGCCGAATGGCGACTGCACGATGTGGTGCATGGCGAGCAGGCAAACCACCAGCAGCCCGGAGCTGAAAAGATAGAGGTGGTAGTAGTTGTCGAGCCGGATACCCAGGAACGGGGGCCGAGGTATGCCGCCGGTCAGGCCCTGGTCGCCGCCGGTGATCGGCGTCCAGGCGATGATCAGGCTGTGCAAGAGCATCTGGAAGGCGAGGGTGAGAAACGCGAAGTAGATCTCACTGAGATTGACGCAGATCGAGCCGACCACTACCGCCACGACGACCGACAGGAGGATCGTGAGCAGGAACGCCACCGGGATCGATACGGCGAAGTTCTGCATTATGAGGGCGAAAGTGTAGCAGCCGAGTCCGAAGTAGAGCCCGTGTCCGAAGCTCTCCATCCCCGAGTAGCCCACGAGCAGGTTGAGTGAGGTGGCAAAGATTCCGAATGCAGCGAGGCGGACAACGAAATCTGTGAAGCCCTTCGACGGGAAGATGTACGGCAGAGCCGCGAGCAGGAGGAAGGCTGCGATAGCGATCAGGCTGTCGCGCAGGAGTGAGGAACGCGCATTCATGTCAGCGGCCCTCCTTGCCGAAGAGCCCGCTCGGCTTCAGGACGAGGACGACGGCCATCATCAGGAACATCAGGCCCTCGGTGAAGAGTGGGAAGCCAATACTGCCAAAGCTGCGCACGAGACCGATCAGGATCGAGCCGACGAGCGCACCGGCCACTGAGCCCATGCCACCGATGACGGTGACGATGAAACTTTCGATGATGATCGACGTGCCCATGCCGGCCGTCAGGGAGCGCACGGGTGCGGCGAGGCCGCCGGCGAGCCCGGCGAGAAGTCCACCCAGCATGAACACGCTCGCGTAGACGACGCCGGTGTTGATGCCGAGCGCGGACACCATCGACGGATTG
>LNDR01000199.1 GCA_001464755.1 Rhizobiales bacterium Ga0077524 | reverse complement strand
CTCGCTTATTGGCTCGCCCAGAGCTACGGGGATCGGTTGGGGCTCATCTCGTTCCTTGCGCGGCTGGTTCACATCGGCGGGGCAATGCTCTGGATCGGCATGATCTGGTTCGTCAATTTCATTCAACTGCTAGCCTTGAGGGAGACGAACGACGCTGGCAGGGCGGCGCTCATGCTGCATGTCGTGCCGCGCGTGGCGTTGCTGTTTCGAATGGCCTCGCACGTCGTCGTGGCGAGCGGTGCAGTACTGCTGCTGACCACCGGGTATCTGCTCGATCGTTGGGTCTTTCCATCATCGGTCTATATCCCTTCGGCGCGCGGCCTGATGCTATGGATCGGGGTGATCGCGGCGTTGATCATGTGGGGGCTGGTGCACAAGGTCATCTGGCCGAATCTCAAAGTCATTCTGGACAACGGGACGAATACGGCCAGCCTGACGCAATCTCGCGAGCGGATCCTGCTTGCGGCTCGGATCAACCTGATGCTGGCCGTGCCCGTCACTTTCGCGATGGTGGCGGCGGCACATCTCTATTGATGGCACCGGCGCCGACAATCCGCGGCAGCCAGGCAGTCACTCGGGAGGTGAGAGATTCGGCAATGCGGGGGGAGCCGGATCGCTACCTTGCGGCGACCTTGGCGCCCGTCGAGGCGCGGCCAGCTCTGGCGGCCATAGCGGCTTTCGCTGCCGAACTCGGGCGTATCCCGTCGACCGTGAGCGAGCCGATGCTCGGGGATATTCGGCTGCAATGGTGGCGCGATACGCTGGAGCGCGGGCGCCAAGGCGCTCGTTCAGGCCATCCCGTGGCGGATGCGATGATCGACGCCGAGGCGCGGCACGGATTTCCACCAGAGCTGTTGACGGCGATGATCGATACGCGCGAGTTGGATCTCGCGGGCGGCATGCCGCAGGACGACGCTGGACTTGCAGCCTATCTCGTTGCAACGCAGGGGCACCCGTTCAGGCTAGCACTCGGTGTGCTCGGCGCTACGTCCGAAAGTGCCGATGGCCTCGCGCGGGCAGCAGGCGAGGCTTACGGCCTGGCGCGATCGCTCTGCCGGCTCGCAATGCTGGTGCACAATGGGGGCGTGATTCTGCCGGCCGAACGGCTCAAGGTCGCTGGTGTGGACCCATCGGTGCTCACCGCCGAACCTCTGTCTCACGACAGCGAGGCGGCTGTCCGGGCCGTTTGCGATGCTCTCGAGATGCGGGCACGAGCAGCGCTCGCCGACGTGCGAGCACAGTGGCCCACGATCGATAGGAGATGGCGGGCGGCACTGCTACCGTTGGCCATGGTCGAGCCATATTTCAGGGCGCAGAGCGGCCGTCAGTCGGTTTTGGAGCCGTGCGACGTTTCGCCGATCGCGCGGGTCGTTCGGATCGGGATGGCGCGTTTTGCGGGACGCGTGTGACGGTGGCGGGAGGCGTGGGATGGCGAGCCGAGCTCGATGGAGCCCGACATGGGTGGATCTGCTGGGAGCGCTCGCGCTGTGCCTCGCGGCGCCGATGCCCCATGCGCTCGCTGAGCCGCGCATCGAGTGGCGACTTGAAAACCCGTTCCGCTTCTTTACCGATCCCAAACACACCGAAACGCACCGTGCGACGTTCGAGGCCCTGAGCGAGGAGGAACGGCGAACGCCTATTCTCGGGGCGGAGCGGGCGCTCTCCGAACGACACGGAACCGATGGCTGGGCTGCGACAATGCTGGACCAGACCTGCTGGGACCCGGCCAACAACCGGCACCGCTGCCGGAGCGAGCCCGGCTATCTGCATCCGAGGATGCACCGCCTCGTCGCCACGTTGGGTAGCGTCCCGGACGCGTCCCGGATCGACTGTACCTGGCTGACCGCGCCCCGCGGCGAGCGCGGCACGGCTTTGACGGTGCCGTGCGACGTGGCCGTAAAGCTAGAAGTTCCATTTCCGGCCGGCGCCGAGATCAGCGTGCAGATCGGTGGCCAAACCATAGCCCGCTCGGAGATCCGCATCGAGGACGTGCTGATCGTCGGTGTCGGCGACAGCTTCGGGTCGGGTGAGGGGAACCCAGACGTTCCCGTGCGCTTCTCTCGCGAACGGGCGGCGGACTACGGCGACGCCGACAAAGAGCCGCACCTAGCCGGATACCCGGCACGGATGGGAGCCTGGAAGGCCATTGGCGACAAGTCGTTCATTGCCGCCAATCCGCGCTGGGTGGATCAGGCCTGTCACCGCTCATTGTACTCGCACCAATTGCGGGTCGCGCTCCAACTGGCGGTCGAGAATCCGCAGCGCGCCGTCACGTTCGTAAGCTTCGCGTGCTCGGGGGCGGAGATCGTTCGGGGGCTCTTTCTGCGCTATCGCGGCCACGAATGGGTGCCGTCGCCGCCTGATCTCTCGCAGATCTCGGCTGTCGCGCAGGAGCAGTGCGGCAATCAGGAGGCGCCGTCCTTCGATCTGCCCGAAGCCTATCACATGCAAGGCAAGGTGCCGGACTTGCAGGGGGGGCTGGTTCTGCGGAAATGCGATGCGGAGAGGGCCCGAAAGATTGATCTTCTCCTCGTCTCTATCGGTGGCAACGATATCGGGTTTGCGCGGCTCGTCGCCAATGCGGTCCTAGCCGACGAATCCGTGCTGAGAAGGCTCGGTGGCTGGATTGGACAGGTGCACGGCTACAGCGAGGCGGAGCGCTTGCTCGACGTTCTCGACGAGCGCTACAAGGCGCTCAATAGGGCGCTTCACAACGTGCTGCACATACCGTGGAAGCAATCCGACCGGGTGGTTCTCGTCTCTTATCCGGCGCTGACGCTGCTCGACGACGGCCGATCGGTCTGCCCCGACAGTCGGGCCGGCATGACAGTGGCCGGCGACTTCGCCCTCTCGGAGAAGAAGGCGCGCGATTCGATGACGGCCGCCGACCGGCTCGACGGGATCATGCGCTCGACGAGCCGTACCCACGGTTGGACCTACGTCGGTGCCCACCGGTCCCGGTTCAACGGGCGCAGCATTTGCGCGGGGTGGATCGAGAATGCGGTGTCGACGGCGGACGACCTCCGCCTGCCGCGCCGCATTGATGGGGAATGGCAGCCCTACAACCCGGCGAGCTATCAGCCCTATGCGTCAAGACAGCGTTGGTTCCGGACGCCGAACGATGCCTTTCTGACCGCGCACTTCCACGTCAGCCAGTCGATCCTGCAAAAGGCGCTGCCGACCAAGACAGTGAACTGGTTCCAAGTTCTGCTGGCGAGCCTCTACTCGGGGGCCTTCCATCCGACCGCCGAGGGGCAAGCGGCAATCGCCGACGCGGTGGTGGTCGAAGCGCGGCGAATTCTTGGGCGATACGCGGAGAGTAGCGAGGGCCGATAGATCTGCGTTGCAGGGTGGATGCAACTTGTGGGAAACCGAGCATCGGATGCGTCCCGCAGGGAGGGCGCAGAGGCGAATCACGGTAGCCAGTCCTCATGGAAGCCTATCTCGATCTCATGCGGCACGTGCGCGATCATGGCGTTCGCAAATCCGACCGGACGGGCACGGGCACGCTCAGCGTGTTCGGCCACCAGATGCGCTTCGACTTGGCGGAGGGCTTTCCGTTGGTCACGACGAAGAAGCTGCATCTGAAGTCGATTTTCCACGAGCTGATCTGGTTCCTGGCCGGCGATACGAACGTCGCCTATCTGCGCCAGAACGGCGTCAGCATCTGGGACGAGTGGGCAGACGAGAGGGGGGAACTCGGACCCGTTTACGGACGGCAATGGAGATCATGGGCGGCTCCTGACGGCCGCACGATCGACCAGATCAGCGAGGTGGTCGGGACGCTGCGGAGTAACCCGGACAGCCGGCGTCTGATCGTGTCGGCCTGGAATCCAGCTGATATACCCGACATGGCACTGGCGCCGTGTCACTGCCTGTTCCAATTCTACGTGGCGGACGGGCGGCTCTCGTGCCAGCTCTATCAGCGGTCGGCCGATATCTTCCTCGGCGTGCCGTTCAACATTGCTAGCTATGCGGCGCTGACGATGATGATGGCGCACGTAGCGGGGCTCAAGCCCGGTGACTTCGTGCACACGCTCGGCGATGCGCACCTTTATCTCAATCATCTCGAGCAAGCTGACCTGCAACTGTCGCGGACGCCGCGTGCGCTGCCACGGCTGGTCCTCAATCCCGAAGTGACGTCGATTTTCGGCTTCCGGTACGAGGATTTCCGGGTCGAGGGCTACGAACCTCACCCGCACATCAAGGCGCCGGTGGCAGTGTGAGCGGGGCGTCAGGCGAAGACGGGGCGTCTGTAGGGCCCGCACTTACTCTGGTGGTCGCGGCGACGCGGAATGGCGTCATCGGGCGAGGCGGCGCTATGCCTTGGCGGATGCCGTCAAGCCTTCGGAGGTTCCGCATGTTGACGCTGGGCCGTCCCATGATCATGGGACGCAAAACATACATTGCCATCGGAAGGCCACTCGACGGCCGGGACACCATCGTCGTCACCCGGGACCCGACCTTCAAAGTGGACGGCGTTCATCCGGCGGGCAGCCTGCCGTGCGCCTTCGCACTCGCCACAAAGATGGCGGGAGCGCGGGGCACGAACGAGATCATCATCGCGGGCGGCGGGGAGATCTATGCTGCTGCGCTCCCCTATGCAACCTCTGTTCAGCTCGACCTGATCGAGACGGATCTCGAGGGTGATACCTATTCTCCGATCCTTGATCCCAGGGAGTGGAGGGAGGCTGAGCGAGTGCCGATCGAGCGCCATCCGCGCGATGAGCACCCAGCGACTGCAATTGTCTTTCGACGGATAGGGACTGCCCAGCCCTTCTGAATGGCTTGAATGGCGGGCGGCCATCACCATGTTGCTCCCGTGAGGTTTGCGCATCCGGGAATCAATGCCCTATAACCTGCCAAGTGGGCTCAACCGCCATCGGCGGAAGGCAAAAGCCCCGCGTTCGCTCTCGCGCACGGCTCAGCGCAGTGCGATACCGTCCGTCATAATCCTCGATAAACAGCGGTGAATTCATGCCTTGGAGCAATCAGAGCGGCGGCGGCGGCTGGAAAAGCGGCGGCGGCGGTGGTGGGGGAGGGGGCGGTGGCCCCTGGGGACAAGGGCCGTGGGGCCAGGGTCCATCAGGTGGTGGAGGCCAGCAACCCGATCTGGAGGAGTTGCTGAAGCGCAGCCAAGATCGCCTAAAGCAGGTGATGCCGGGCTCGGGCCTGCCTGGACCAATCCTGCTGCTGATTGCGGCACCGATTATTGCGCTGCTGGGCTTTTATCTTTTCACGTTCCGGGTCAATCCGGACGAGCTCGGTGTCGTGATGCGATTCGGCCAGTTCGTCAGGCAGGAGCCACCCGGATTGCACTTCAGGTTGCCGCCACCCATTGAGGAGGTGCGTCTGCCCAAAGTGACGCGCCAGAACATCATCGAAATTGGGATGCGCTCTGGCGTCACGACACGAAATTACCAGACAACCGTGCGTGACGTACCGGAGGAGAGCTTGATGCTCACGGGCGACGAGAACATTGTCGACGTGGATTTCGTCGTTTATTGGCGCATCAAGGACGCTGCTGCCTACCTGTTCAACATCCAGCAGCCTGAGCAGACAGTGAAGGAAGTCGCCGAGAGCGCGATGCGCGAGATCGTCGGCAAGTCCAATATCGCGCCGCTGCTGACCGAAGCGCGTCAACAGGCCGAGGTCGATGCGCAGAAGCTGATCCAATCGACGCTCGACAGCTACAATGCCGGCATCCAGGTCGATCAAGTCCAGTTGCAGAAGGTCGATCCGCCGTCGCAGGTGATCGACGCGTTCCGTGATGTGCAGGCGGCGCGAGCCGACCAGGAGCGACTGCAGAACGAAGCATTCTCGTACGCAAACAGGATCGTGCCAGAGGCGCGCGGCGAGGCCGAGCGCATTCTGCAGGGCGCGGAAGGCTACAAGCAGCAGACGGTCGCGGAGGCGCAAGGTCAAGCGGCACGCTTCACCAAGGTCTACGACGAGTACGTCAAGGCCCCAGACGTAACGCGCCAGCGTCTCTTCCTGGAGACGATGGAACGGGTGCTCGCCGGGACCGATAAGATCATCATTGACCAGAAGAGTGGACAAGGCGTCGTGCCCTTCCTTCCCCTCGACCAGCTGCAGCGGCCAAAGGCACCGGCCCAGCCGCGCGGGAGCAACTGAGCCATGCGCATTTTCTTTGGAATCGTTCTAGCCCTGCTGGGGGCGGCTGCTGCCGGCGCCTACTTCGCCCTCTTCATCGTGCATCAGAACGAGCAAGCCCTCGTTCTCGAGTTCGGCAAGCCGAAGCGCGTGATCAACGAGCCCGGGCTGCACTGGAAGATCCCGGTCGTCGAGACGGTCGACTATTTCGACAAGCGGATTCTCGACCTCGACACGCAACCGCAAGAGGTGACGGCATCCGACCAGAAGCGTATCGTGGTTGACGCGTTCGCCCGATATCGCATCATTGACCCGCTGCGCTTCTATCAGACGATTCGGGATGAGCGGAATGTACGCTCGCGGCTTGGTCCGATCGTGGAGTCCTCGATCCGGCGCGTGCTGGGCGCGACGACCTTCACAAGCCTCGTGCGTGACAAGCGCGAGGAACTCATGAATCGCATTGCACAGCAGGTGAACACCGAGGGCAAGGACTTCGGCCTCGAGGTGGTGGATGTGCGAATCAAGCGCGCTGACCTGCCGGAGCAGAACTCGAAGAATATCTTCGACCGCATGCGGGCCGAGCGTCAGCGCGAGGCGGCCGAGTTCCGGGCGGAAGGCGGGGCGGCAGCCAATCGGATACGCGCGACGGCCGACCGCGAGGCGACAGTCATCCAGGCAGAGGCGACGCGGAAGGGCGAGCTGCTGCGGGGCGAGGGCGATGCCGAGCGAAATCAGGTGTTCAACCTAGCCTTCGGGAAGGATCCAGAGTTCTTCGCATTCTATCGTTCCATGCAGGCTTACGAGGCAGGTATCAAGTCTGGCGATACGCGGATGCTGCTCACGCCCGACAGCGAGTTCTTCCGCTACTTCAACTCGGCGTCAGGTGGGCCAGTTCCAGGACGTCCCAACGCTGGCTCAGCCCCAGGACAGCCGAGCCGGTGATGTGAGGCCCGGCAGGAGCGACCAAGCTCGGCCCCAGTGCGGCGATGGAGATTTCCGCCGCCGCACTGGGGCCGATTTGGTCGTTTCTGCTATAGTCGTCACGCATCGTGCGGCTGCCTGGACTTCGACGGCCGGTCGCGAGGGCGGTATGATGTTGCGATTGCGAGGTTTACCCATGACCAAGTTCACTCGTGGACGGTTGGCGAAGTGCGGCCGGTCGTTGCTCGGCGGGCGCTTGGGGCTGGTGGCGGCGCTGGCGCTAGCGGGTACGACGGCCGCTCCGTTGGCGGTCGCTGCGCGAAGTGGTCCGCAGAGCGTGGCACCGCTCGCGGAGCGACTGACCGATGCCGTCGTCAACATTTCTACCAGTCAGAAGGCGAAGGGTCCTTCTGGTGTGCCGTTGCCGAGCGTCCCGAAAGGATCGCCGTTCGAGGAGTTCTTCGAGGACTTCTTCAACCGGAAGGATCGTCCTGGCAGCAGCGATCGGAAGGTGTCGTCACTCGGCTCCGGCTTCGTGATCGACGCGAAGGAAGGCCTGATCGTCACGAACCACCACGTGATCGAAGGGGCGGACGAGATCATCATCAATTTTCACGACGGCACGAAGCTCAAGGTAGACAAGGTTGTTGGGCGCGACACCAAGACCGATCTCGCGCTGCTGAAAGTGACGCCGAAGAAGCCGCTCACGGCCGTGAAGTTCGGGGTCTCCGAGGCGATGAAGGTCGGTGATTGGGTGATGGCGATCGGAAACCCATTCGGGCTCGGCGGCTCGGTTTCAGTCGGCATCATCTCGGCCAAACAGAGGGACATCAACTCGGGCCCCTACGACGATTACCTGCAGACTGACGCTGCCATCAATAAGGGCAACTCAGGTGGCCCGCTGTTCAACATGGACGGCGACGTCATCGGCGTAAATACGGCGATCATCTCGCCTTCGGGCGGCTCGATCGGCATCGGCTTCGCCGTACCGTCGGACACCGCCATGTCGGTGGTGGACCAGCTGCGCGAATATGGCGAGACGCGGCGTGGTTGGCTCGGTGTCAAGATCCAGTCGGTGACGGAAGAAATCGCAGAATCGCTGTCGGTAAAGGAAAACTCGGGTGCGCTCGTCTCGTCGGTGACGCCCAGCGGCCCGGCGGCCAAGGGCGGCATCGAGTCTGGCGACGTGATCCTGCGTCTCGACGGCCGCGAGGTCAGCTCCGTGCGCAGCCTGCCGCGCCTCGTATCGCGTGTGCCCGTCGGCAAGACTATCGATGTCGAAGTCGTTCGTAAGGGCGAGCGCCGGGTGGTGAAGGTGGTCGTCGGGAGACTCGAGGAGGCGGAAAAGGAGACCGGCGACAGAAAGAGCGGGCAAGGTGGGGCGGATGCAGGCGTCGCACAACTGGGCATGTCGCTGGCTCCACTCGACGATGAGCTGCGTCAAAAATTCGGGATCGACGCCCGGGTGACGAAGGGCGTGGTCGTGACCGACGCCGCACCGACCAGCCCGGCGGGCCGGAAGGGGATCAAAGCGGGCGATGTGATCGTCGAGGCGGCCCAGGAGCCGGTCGAGAGCATTGCGGATGTGACGAAGGGAATCGAGAAGGTACGCAAGGATGGCCGGCGCGCTATTCTGCTGCGTGTCGAGGATCCAAAGGGGCAGATGCGGTTCGTGGCGGTCCCAGTCACCGAATAGGCTATTGCTCGACCAATCTGCACTGTAGTGACGACTCAGGGCCGGGCGGCCGTGGGTCGGCTGTGTGTTCCCCTTGCGGCACTGGCCCGGTCCGGCTAGCACTCCCAGGGTCCGTCTGGCGCATGGCCGCTGGGGCGTGCCGCCAAAATGTCATCCTCTGGTCAGCGCAGCGTTGGTGCTCCAAAAGGGCAGAACCTCGCGCGTAGTCTCCGGGAGCGTCAGTCCGTGTTCGATCGCCACTCAATCCTCGACAGCCTTCTGGCCAGCCTCGCGCCGGTGCACCGCGACGGACATAAGTTCATCTCGATCGCCGCCGTCGCCGCAGTGATCCTCCTGCTCGTCTGGCCGCCGCTCGGCTGGGTGCTGGTCGTTCTGGCGCTGTTCATCGCCTACTTCTTCCGCGATCCGGAGCGGGTCACGCCTCTGCGTGAAGGGCTCGTGATTTCTCCAGCGGATGGACGCGTGTCGTCGATCGAGGTGGTCCGGCCACCGATCGAGCTTGGGCTCGGCGACGTCGAGCGCCAGCGCGTTTCGATCTTCCTGTCGGTTCTCGATGTGCACATCAACCGTGTGCCTGTGCCGGGTCGTATCAAGCGGTCGGTCTACGTGCCGGGAGCTTTCGTCAATGCTGCTCTCGCTCGTCATCGAGCAAGCGGACGGTACGGAGATCGCGGTTGTGCAGATCGCAGGCCTCATCGCGCGCAGGATCGTGACTTTCAAGGGCGAGGGTGAGAGCGTCGGTGCGGGCGAGCGCTTCGGCCTGATCCGGTTCGGTAGCCGCGTCGATGTCTATCTGCCACCGGGTCGCACATCGCTGGTCGCCGTAGGGCAGACTGCGGTCGGAGGTGAGACGGTGATCGCCGATCTCAAATCGGGAGAGCCGGAGCGGGAGGCGCGGGCATCATAATTATGGTCCGCGAATCGAAGTGTGACTTTACGACCTGCGACCCTCTCAGCAGCGCGTCGGGACGCTCTCGCAGGCAGGAGTGCTCGGAATGATCGAACGTTATGACTATCGTGCAAGGCGGGAGGGCGGGCGT
>LNDR01000198.1 GCA_001464755.1 Rhizobiales bacterium Ga0077524 | reverse complement strand
CGAGGCGACACAGAGCTGACAGGGGGGCTGCATGAATGAGATCGGCCGCCTTGAACTCATCCGCGAATCCCTCATCGCGGTCGTGAACGAGATGCGGGCCAACGTGATCCGTAGCTCCTACTCGTCGATCATCTACGAAGGCCATGACTTCTCCTGTGCCCTGACCACGGCCGACGGGCGCCTCCTGGCGCAGGGCGACGCAGACAATCCCATTCACATCTTCGCGGTTCCTTATTCGACCATAGAGCTGGTGAAACGGTTCGCCGGCGACATCCACGACGGTGACATATTCCTCCAGAACGACCCTTACACGGGTGGCACGCACCTCAATGACGTGCTCATGCTCTATCCCGTGTTCCACGAGGGCCGGCTCGCCCTTTTCGCCGCCACGCGCTGCCATTGGGGCGATGTGGGCGGCATGACGCCGGGATCGCTGTCGGGCCGTGTGACGGACATCTATCAGGAAGGCATGCGCATCGAGCCGACGCGGATCTGCGAGCGCGGCCGCATGAACGAGCCCTTCCTGCAGCTGCTGTTCAACAACATGCGCATACCGGAGGAGCGGCGCGGTGATTTCAACACCATGCTCGGCGCCTCGCGGAAGGCGGCTCAGCACATCGCGCGCCTCTTCAAACGGTTCGGCGGGAACGCCTTCCTCGATGCGATCGAGGAGCTGATCTCGAGGTCCGAGGCGGTGATGCGCGAGCGGATCAGCCAGCTCCCGGACGGCACGTACCGCGCCGAGACGTATCTCGACAGCAACGGCCACAGTCCCGATCCTCTCGCCGTGCGCCTGAAGCTGACCGTCGCGGGCGATCGCCTCATTGCCGATTTCACGGGCAGCAGCCCGCAGACGAGCGGGCCGACGAACGTCGGACCCGCCATGGCCCTGAACGCGGTGGCGAGCCTCGCCAAGTCCTATCTCGACCCGCAGACCCCCGTGAACCACGGCTCCTTCAATCCTATCGAGGTCATCAATCCGCCGGGGAGCTTCCTCAACGCGACGCTGCCCGCGCCGTGCGGTGGCATGGTCGAGTGCCGGGCCGTGATGATTGCAGCGATGGTCTCGGCCCTCGGCCAGGCGGTGCCGGAAAAACTCATCGGGGATCTCAAGGGCGGCGCCAATCACGTCTACATCTCGGGGCCGCGGACGAGCAGAGCCGGCGGCTCGCCGGGCCTTTTCCTGCTCTACGAGTACCCGGCCGGTGGTACCGGCGCCACCAAGGAGGGCGACGGCAACCACGTGGTGCGGGCGTTTCCCGAGGGCGACTTCAACGTCGTGCAGGCGGCCGAGATCGCCGAGATGCAGTGCCCGGTGCGCATAGAGCACTACGGCCTGCGGGAAGACTCCGCTGGCGATGGCGAGCATCGCGGCGGTTGCGGCATGCGCCGCGACGTTCGCGTGCTGGAGGATGGAGCGAGCCTCTCCGTGCTCGCCGACCACGCGGTCATTCCGCCGTTCGGCGTGGCCGGCGGCCGCAGCGGCGCGGCCAACCGCTTCGTCGTCATCCGCGATGGCGAGGTGATCCAGCCGTCCTCCGTGCCGGGCAAGGTTGGCGGCTTCAAGTTGCGGGCCGGCGATATCGTCCGCATGGAGTCGTCCGGCGGCGGCGGCTATGGCGACCCTGTCCGCCGCAATCCCGACGACGTGGCACGCGATATCGCCCTCGGCTACCTCGGCCAAGAACGGGCCCGCGAAGTGTACGGCGTTGTCCTCACGCCGTCCGGAACAGTCGACGCCGCTGTCACGGATGGGGAGCGAAAGCGGGTGGCCGCATTGCGCCATCAGGTCGCGCTCGCCCGGGCCGCCAAGGATGACCTCGATGCAGCGCGGCGCTGGATCGGACTGTCGAAGGCACAGGCCGTGCGGCTCGGCGTTGAGCCGGGAGATCTGATCGAGCTGGTCAATCCACACGGCGCAGCCGCGCTGCGCGGATGGGTACGCATATCCGATGATCCAGGCCCGAATGATGCACTGGCGCTCGATCTCGGACCGATGGGCCACGCCGTGCTCGGAACACAGCCGGGTCACACAGTTGAATTCCGGAAACTGGGACCCGCCCTGCAATGAGCCATTCTCGCTTTGTCATCGGAATTGACGTCGGCGGCACCTTCACCGATGTCCTGGCCTACGACGAAACCGAAGGGCGACTGTTCTCGGCGAAGGTGCCGTCGCTGCCTGGTGCGCAGTGGCAAGGTGTTCTCGATGCGCTCGAAGCCCTGGAGATCGACCTCTCGAGCGTGCGCGCGTTCGTCCACGGCACGACCATCGCAACCAACGCGTTGCTGGAGCGCAAAGGCGCGAGGGCGGCCCTGGTGACCACCGCCGGTTTCCGCGATGTCCTCGAGATCGGCAAGGGCCGGCGTCTGACGGGTGGCCTGTTCGACACGACGTGGCAACGGCCCACGCCGCTGGTGCCGCGCGACCGGCGGCACGAGATCGGCGAACGCATGGATGCCGACGGGCAGGTGCTCTCGGCGCCGTCGGCGGCGGCCATCGGGCGGTTGGCCGAGGTGCTACGCGGACAGGGCATCGAGGCCGTGGCGGTGGCTTTCGTCAACAGCTATCGCAACGCAGCGAACGAGCGTGCTGCGGCCGATGGACTGCGAGCGCAACTCGGCGGCATTTCGGTAACGGAGTCGGCAGCGCTCATTCCCGAGCGCGGCGAGTTCGAACGCACCTCGACCGCGGTTCTCAACGCCTATCTGACGCCGGTGATGGCCACCTATCTCGACAAGCTGTCGGGCGTGGTGAAGCAGCGCGGCGTGGTGGCGCCGATCAACATCATGGGCTCGAACGGCGGCGCGATGACGCTCGAGGAGGCCGCCGGACGCTGCGCCGGCACCTTCCTGTCCGGCCCGGTCGGAGGCGTCAATGGCGCGGTGCACGTGTCGGCCGCCGCAGACATTCGCGAAGTCATCACGTTCGACATGGGGGGCACCAGCACGGACGTCGCCCTGGTGCATGATCTGCAGCCGCGCATGTCCCACGACAACCAGATCGACGCCTACCCCCTGCGCATGCCACAGCTCGACATCCACACGATCGGAGCGGGCGGAGGGTCCATCATCTGGGTCGGGCGCGATCGGACGCTACAGATCGGGCCGCAGAGCGCAGGCGCCGTACCGGGCCCCGCCTGCTACGGGCGCGGCGGCGACAAGGCGACCATCTCAGATGCCAATCTCATTCTCCTTGCGTCTCGACAGGGCTGCTGCCGAGCGGGTCTTCCGCCCCCTTGCCGCCGCGCTTGCTACCGACGAGCCCATTGCCATTGCCGAAGCCGCCGTCGCCGTGGCCGTCGCCAAGATGGCGGGAGCCGTGCGCGAGGTCTCCGTTCACCGCGGCTTCGATCCGCGCGAGTTCACGCTTGTCTGCTTCGGCGGAGCCGGTCCGATGCACGGTTTCCTGGTCGCCGAAGAGCTCGGCATGGAGCGCGTCCTCATCCCGCGCTATCCCGGCCACCTCTCCGCGCTCGGACAGATGCTGGCCGATCTGCGCAAGGACTTCGTGAAGGCCTGGGGCGGGCGGCTTGGCGACCTCTCGCCCGACCAGCTGACATCGGAGGCCGAGGCCCTGCGCAGCGAAGGAACCGGGTCGCTGCTCCGCGACGGCATCCCTTCCGGGCGGCACAGGCACGAGTTCACGCTGGACATGCGTTACGCCGGGCAATCGTTCACGCTTGGCATCCCGTGGAGTCGCGAAACGCCCGAATTTGCGGCGCTGCGCGCAGCCTTCGATCGGCGTCACGAGGAGACTTTCGGATATGCGGACCGGTCGAACGAAGCCGAGATCGTCAATATCCGCCTGGTCTCGATCGGCGAGATCGACAAGCCGAAGCTGGATCACCGTATCGAGGCGAGACGCGCGCCGGACGGCGAGCTGCGGAAGGTCTGGTTTGGCGGCTGGCAGGACACGGTGACTTTCCGCCGCCATGATCTGCCGCCCGGTTTCGTGTTCGCCGGACCGGCCATCGTCGAGGAGGAGGGCGGCACCACGATTGTCCCGCCTGGCTGGACAGTCCGCACCGATGACGGCGGCGCCATGATCGGAACAGCCAACTCGCTAGATGAATGCTAAAAGCATCATAGAGTTTCCTTCGGCGCACTTGCCAGGGTGCCGCGCAGCTTCGACTCTTACATCCATAGAGATCCATGCCGACGCTCGAAAAGCGACAGATCAGCGCGACAAGCGGGATGGACACGATCATCCGGTTCCAAGGCGTCTTCAAGGCGTTCGGCGCCACGCCTGTCCTGCGCGACATCAATCTCGAGATCCGACTGGGCAGCGTCAACGTGATATGCGGGCCAAGCGGCTCCGGAAAAAGCACGCTGCTACGCTGCGTGAACGGTCTCGAGTTCATTCAGAAGGGTCAGATCACTGTGATGGGGCGTATGCTCGATGATCGACGACTGGCCGATTCTGCATTCCGCTCCGAGATCGGTATGGTGTTTCAGCGCTTCAGTCTCTACCCACATATGACCGCACTCGGGAACGTCGCGTTGGCGCTTCGCAAAGTGCGCCGCATGCCACCCCGCGATGCCGACACCAAAGCGCGCGAGATGCTTGTCCGGGTTGGACTGCAGGACAAGATCAGCTCTTATCCCGGACAGCTCTCAGGCGGCCAACAGCAGAGGGTCGCCATTGCCCGTGCGCTCGTCATGGATCCAAAGATCATGCTGTTCGACGAACCAACCTCGGCCCTCGATCCTGAGATGATACGCGAAGTTCTTGACGTTATGCGCGACCTTGCGCGCACGGGCATGACGATGCTCGTCGTGACTCACGAAATGGGCTTCGCGCGGGAAGCCGCCGATCAAGTCGTCTTCATGGACGAAGGGCGTATTGTCGAACAGGCGGACAGCGATAGCTTCTTCACCCAACCGGTGAGCATCAGAGCAAAACAATTCCTCGACAACATCCTGCACCACTGAACAATTCGCCTGCCATTGGGAAAACACACATGACCAAACGCATGTCGAGACGCGCCTTGATCGGGACGGTATCCGTCGCAGCCGCGGGGGTGGCTCTGGGAACTGCGCGGCAGACCGGGGCGCAAACGCCCGCTGCCACCGTGTCGGGTGATACGCTCGCCAAAGTGAAGGCTGCGGGCAAAGTTCTGATCGGCGTGCGCAACGACTTCCCACCCATGGGAACTATCGATGCCGGCGGCAAGCCTGTGGGCTTCGGGCCCGATCTTGGCGAGATCCTGGCCAAAAAGCTCGGCGTGAAGCCAGAGTTCATCCCTGTAACGTCCCGCACCCGCATCCCGCTGCTGCAGAACGGCTCGATCGACCTTGAGGTCGGCGTTACGACACCGACGACGGAGCGCGAGAAGACGGTCGATTTCTCAATTCCCTACATCTGGGACTCCGTGAACCTGCTCATCCGCAAGGGCGGCAGCAAGAACATCAAGGACTACGCACCGCCCAAGAAAATCGCCTGCACTCAGGGCAGCTTCATCATCGACTTGATCAAACAGCAGATCCCGAACGCCGAGTTCGTTCTTTTCCAAGAGTATCCCGACGCGGTTCTGGCGCTTCTGAACAGCAAGGTCGACGCTGTCGGCATCAATCGTGCCGGCGCCGTGGCGGTTACGCGGAAAGACGCCGCACGCGTGGACATGTCGGAGGATTTCATCAAGGATCCGTGGGCCATCATGGTTCGCCAGAACGACTCCGCCTGGCGTAACTGGGTGAACCACTCCATCCAAGAGATCTGGAAGGAGGGAACCTTCCAGGTCCTGTTCGAGAAGCACTTCGGCGAGAAGCCGCAGTTCGTCCTGTACTCGCCATACATGCTCCAGCCCGGCATAAAATAGCCGCTTCGAGGGGCGGGGCAGATGAAGTGGTCCGTGATCTGGGACTATCGGGAAGCGTTGTGGACGGGGCTCGCTCTCACGCTCCAGATCACCGCACTATCGATGATTGGCGCGCTTTTGCTTGGGACCGTGCTTGCCTGCCTCAAGCAGTTGCCGATCTACATTCTGAACCGCCTCGTCGTGATCTACGTCGAGGTGATTCGAAACCTGCCCAGCGTCGTGAAGGTGTTTTTTCTTTACTTCGTCGTCGGCCTTGATGCGATGCCTGCCGCTGTAATCGGCCTGTCATTGCACCAGAGCAGCTACATCTGTGATGTGCTCGACTCAGGCTTCCGTTCCATCCCTCGCGAGCAGAGCGAAGCTGCCTGGGCCGGAGGTCTGACGCGAGCCCAAATCTTCCTCTTCGTGTTGTTGCCCCAGGTCTGGGGCCTTGTCCTCCCGCCGCTGACCAGCCAGTTCATCGAAATCCTGAAGAACTCGGCGGCTGCCATGCTCCTCGGCGTTGGAGAACTGACGTTCCAGACGCAGAATATCGACGTCGAGACATTCCGGGGGTTCGAGGCCGCAACCGCTGTCACGCTCCTCTACCTCATGCAGGCTCTAGCTATCGTCGGCGCTGCCAAGCTTATCGAGGCGAGACTCCGATGGCATTGAGGGACGGAGCATTCGGGCTTGTCCAGCCGACCGCGCTGGAGCGGTGGGGCTGGCGTGCCTTCATAGCCGTTTCAGTCCTGCTGTTTGCCTATCTCCTGCGCGGGCAACGTTGGGAGGTGGTGGCGTCGTCGTCCCACTTCCTGCTGACGAGCCTAGGCATATCCTGGCTGCTGACGATCGCGTCTATCGCCATCGGCTTGCCGACCGGTATAATTCTCGCCGTCTTACGTAAGGCGGGCCCGATCGGATTGAGACAGCTTGCCACGGGCATCATCGAGATCATCCGCGCGACACCGCAGCTGATGGTGATCTTCTGGGTCTTCTTCGCGGTTCCGGCGCTGACAGGCCAGAAGGTTCCGCCGTGGACGGCTGCTATTGTAAGCCTGTCGCTGATTGCGGCGGCTTATCTCGCTGAGGTGATCCGGGCGGGCATCGGGTCGGTGCCCACTATCCAGATCGAAAGTGGTCTTGCGACCGGGCTCACGCGATCGCAGATTCTGCTGTCTATCGTCCTGCCTCAGGCCTTGCGCAACATGCTTCCCGCCCTGTTGGCGACGCTCGTGATGATGTTCAAGATCACTTCTCTGATCTACGTGGTCGGACTTACCGATTTCTTCCGCGCGGTCATTCTCATCAACAACCGCGAGTTCGAACCGGTCGCACTCTATACGACCCTGGCGGTGGGCTACTTCGTGTGCTGCTCGCTGTTGTCTTGGATTGTTCGCCTCCTCGATCCCAAGTACGTGCTCAACCATTGAGCACGTACTTCTCGAGACGGCTTGCAGAGGCTTGCAGATCACTCAGCAGCAGCAGCAGCCACATCGTAGCGGACCGGCGTGCTGTAGGCCGGGTCCTCATGCAGCTTCCAGTAGAGGTCGATCAAGCGCGTCGTGACGGGCCCGGGAGCACCATCGCCGACCGGCTTCTTGTCGATGCTGCGCACTGGCATGATACCGCCCGCCGTCGAGGTGATAAAGACCTCGTCGGCATCGCGCAGAGTCGTCGCCGGGACTTTGGTTAGCCGGCACTCGATGTTGAGCTTCTCGGATAGCTCGACGACGGTGCGCCGGGTTATACCTTCCAGCACACCGCTGTCAGGCGACATCAGCACGCCGCCGCGCAGAGCAAAGACGTTCCAGCCTCGCCCCTCCGTGACGTTGTCCTCGCGATCGAGGAGAACAGCATACTTGGAGTCGCGGTCATAGGCTTCAAACAGGGCCCGCACGAAGTCCAGACGGCCGAAGTTCTTGACTCGAGGATCGACTGACTCTGGCGGGATGCGAATGGTATCCGCGATCACGATATCGCTGCCCGTTCGCTCTTCCTCGTCTGAGAACACCTTGTAGTAGGGCAGAGCCCAAACCATGAAACGGTTGTTGCAGGTGCGCAGGTCCTTGTGTGCCGTTGACGGCGATCCGCGAGTTGCCACGAAGGTTATCATGGAGTCCTTCAGGCCGCCGCGCGCGACGCAGCCATTCAGGATCTCCGCGACCTGGTCGCGATCGAAGTCAAGTGTCGTATAGCGGCGCTCGCGGATCGAGTTCTCCCAGCGGTCCAGATGGTCTTTCAGCCTGAAGAAGCTGCCCTTATGGACATGGATGGCGTCATAGCACATGTCGCCAAGCTGGAAGCCCATGTCGGTGACGGGGATCCGCATCTCCGACACCGGGGTGTAGGCGCCGTCGATGAAGCCCATGCCTGCATTGCCGTAGCCGTTGTGCTTGTCCATCGCTTGGCTCCCTCGACCACTTTATAGTTTCGAGTGCACAGTCCGGTCCCAGCAGCTGGTCCGCGGCTGTCAGATCCGCTCCCTGCTACACCTCAAGCCGGAGGCGTCGCTCACGCACCAGCCTATTGGCAATGCCAAGAGGTAGCAAGTCTGGACAGCCGTGTGGAGCGCGACCCGAAGGTGCGCATTTGCATAGCAGTCCAACTGACGCTCTTGGCAACTCTCCAAGACTTGATCATGGGCCTCGTTGAGGCCGGCGCATTCGCCGACGCTGCCTTCTACATCAATTTCGCCGAGCATCCCCTGCACGCCTCAGGCTCGATGGGGGGAGCAGGCTCAAGCAGTGGAAACCGAGCTACACGGCGGGCTAGATGATGCAGGCGTCGCAGGCCCCGTCGCGTAGGAAGTGCTGGGCCTGCTGGCCTGGTGGAGGAGTGCGGATTGGCGTTGGATCGCGGGTGCGATACTGATCGTCGCGAACTGGCCGTTCACACTCATCGTGATCATTCTACGGAACCACAAGCTCAAAGCCATTGCAGACAGCGACTCGGGACCGCAGTCACGAACAATTATTGAGACATCGGGGTGGTTGGATGCGATCCGAACGGTACGCGGGTGCGAGGCCACAGTTACGTATCTTGGGGCGCTGAAATGAACCACGATGCAGCCATCAGTTGGGGCGTGCCCCTGCCCGTCGCGATATGCGGCCGATCCTGTGTCTGTTGTCGAGCGCTGAGCGGCCGTGACGTTTCGATGCTCCCTGAACGGATGACGATCGGGCAGCAGAGTCCGCTTCCTCTGCACTACGGAAGTCATCAATCTGGTCTGACGAGATAAAACGCAGGTCAGCAGTGAGGGATCGGCTTGGCGAGT
>LNDR01000197.1 GCA_001464755.1 Rhizobiales bacterium Ga0077524 | reverse complement strand
GCCGGTACCGGGGAACGACTGACCTCACCCCTGCGTCGGCGTCTTCGGTCCGCTCGTCTCGATCGCTTTTGCGCGCCGCTCCATGATCTGGGCCGGCGTGGCGCTCGAGAGCACGGTGCCGGCGGTGCTCTCGACGCGCGAGCGGAAGGTCTGGCTCAGGGTGTAGCCGCGCTCGCCGACCAGCTTGGCGGCGTCATCCTTGGTGAACGGATCGGCGCGCTTGATGTTGGTGGCGACGACATGGCGATCGGCGCCGACGTTGACGAGGCCTATGCCCTGGCCGCGGACGTCATCGAGCGACTGCTTGGCGAGCTTGGTCGACTTATCGGCGAAGTGGATGGCGATGTTGAAGTCGGCGGCATCCTCGCCGTAGCGCTCGACGAGGCGGGCGCGCTCTTCGGCGCCGATCGGACGGATGAAGCGGATGGTATCGACCGGCACGACGCTGCCGGCATTGATGGTCAGTGAGTTTTTCATTGCAATTCTCCAAATAAATAATTATAGAAATGTTGTCTTTAT
>LNDR01000196.1 GCA_001464755.1 Rhizobiales bacterium Ga0077524 | reverse complement strand
GGAGACAGTGGCCGCGTTCATTGCCGAGCCGGTGATGGGGGCGGGCGGCGTGATCGTGCCACCGAAGGGCTATTTCCCGAAGATGCAGGCGGTGCTCAGCCGCTACGACATCCGGATGATTGCCGACGAGGTCATCTGCGGCTTTGGGCGGACGGGAGAGATGTTCGGCTCGCAGACGCTCGACATCAAGCCCGATACCATCACGATGGCGAAGGCGATCACTTCGGCATACATGCCGCTCGGCGCGGTGACGGTGTCGGAGCCGGTGTACGAGGCGCTGGTGGATGAGTCGAAGAAGCTCGGCGTGTTCGCGCACGGCTTCACGTACTCGGGGCATCCGGTGGCCGCAGCGGTGGCTGTGAAGACGCTCGAGATCTATGAGCGGATCAACATCGTCGGGCGCGTCGGTGAGCATCCCCTGGTGGGCGAAACGCGCGGCGTCGGGCTGATCGGCGGCGTCGAGATCGTGCGCGACAAGGACGGGCGCACGTCGTTCGACCTTAAGCAAGGTGTTGGAACCAAGGTCGCGGCGTTCGCGCAGGAGGAAGGGCTGATCTGCCGAGCCGTTTCAGGTGATACGATCGCGCTTTGCCCGCCGCTGATCATCAGCGAGGACGAGATCCACACCATGTTCGATTGCCTGGAGCGCGCGCTCGATCGCGGGCATGAGTGGTTGCGAGCGGAGGGAATGGGCTGAAGCTGAGGCCTAACGCGTCGATGGCGGCAGCTCGTCGAGGCTGGAGATGTACCATTTCTCGGTCTCGACGACGGCGGGGTTCTCACCGTTGGCGAAGATCCAGCTGTCGACGGCCCATTTCTGTCCGTTGATGTTCTCGCGGATGACCGCGGTCCAATGCGGCCAGCCGGAAATGCCGCGCGTCAGGTTCTCCTTCGCGAAGGGCGTGCCGACGGTGTGGTGGCGAAGCAACTTGTTGTGGGCGAGAACCAGAAGATAGCTGGTGGTGTTGGTCGCTTCGTCGACGCAATCCTGCTGGGTCGGATCGCCCGACGCCATGAAATCCATGCCAGGACGGTCGGCCTTGGTGCCGATGGCGTCGCCGACCCGACGTTCCATCCAGCCGATGGCGTAGGCGACGGCGCGGCGTTCCTCGTTGGGCGTGTCGGCGATGCGCGTCTTCTCCATCAGCTGCGAGATCGCGGCGACGTCCTCGTCGCGAAAGCGCAAGCGCGTTTGCTTGGAGCAGCCATAGGCATGGCAGACGTAGACGGTGTTGCCTTTGGGCTCGCGACTTTGGAAATCCGCGAAATGCCGGTCGACGGAACCTGTGCGCTCGTGCGTGCAGCCGGCGGCGAGCAGGCAAAAGATCGCTGCCGTCGACTTCCACCGCATTGCGCCCGTCTCCGCCCGTTCATCCTCATCGGGCTCTAGCAGGCGAGCGATTCGGTCCAAAGCAGGGAATGGGAGTGGTGCACGCCGGCCGTGCCGCAGTTGCAATGGCGACGCGGTCGGCGTGGGCGGTCTACAGCTTGTAGCCCTGGCGGGCGAGCAGTTTCCAGGCGCCGCCTTCCTTGCGCCAGACCTGCAGCACGCCGATCTTGACGGCGTCCGGCTTGCCGCTGCGGTCGAGGTCGGCAGCGAACGTGTTACGCACGATAGCGTTGTCGCCGACGACCGCGATGGTCTGGTCGCCGAACGTGACCGTCTTGAAGATCGTCTTCTTGCTGGCGATGGCTGCCGCGTATTGCTCCTTGGTCTCGGTCGCCCCGCTCGAGTGGGAGTAGGAGAGCTTGTCGTGAGCGACCGCGAGGAGCTTTTCCTTGTCGGCGGCGAGCATGGCCTGCCGCAGAGCCTCGACGGCTGCTGCGACGGCGGCCTCGTCGCCACCTTGCGCCAGAACTGCGGTCGGGGCAGACGACGCCATTATCAACACCGCACCTGCGGCGAGTGCGGCCTCGCGACGTGTGAGACGCATGGGCTTCCTCCTATGAGCTTATTCCTCGCAGTTGCTCCGCGAGGTGAGCAAGGCTAGCCGAGCGTTAAAGGCATCTGCAAGGCGAGGCTGTTTTGGCTCTCCAGTGGTCACTGGCGACTCTCAGCTTTCTGGTGGTCGCTGGCTTTCTGCTGGTCGCTGGCGACTCCCCTATCGGGGAGCCGGCCGCCAGCGACGTGGGGGCTGCCATATGCGATAGCCGTGTCTGCTGGGGCGTGGCAGGCTTGGCTTCGAGCGATCCTGAAATCCCGAGAGCGAGGCATTCCCATGAGCGCCAGCAGCAAGCCCACCGCCTACGGCCGCATTTTCGCGCCGCGCCAGGATTGGCTCGACAAGGCGCCGGTCGAGCACGTGATCGAGCCGGATCTCCCGATCATCGACACCCACCATCACGTCTGGGAGACGCCGGGGCGTGGCCGCTACATGCTCGAGGAGTTGCACGCCGATCTTGGCAGTGGCCACAACGTGGTCGGCACCGTCTTCATCGACTGCCATTACAGCTATCGGACGGATGGGCCCGAGGAAATGAAGGCGGTCGGCGAGGTGGAGGCCGTCGCCAAACTCGCCGAGGAGAGCGACCGGCGATTTCCGGGCAAGGCCCGCGTCGCGCACGGCATCGTCGGCAACGCCGACCTGACAATGGGGGCACGGGTCGAGCCGGTGCTCGCGGCGATGGTCGAGGCGGGGCGTGGGCGGTTCCGGGGCGTGCGCAACTCGGCCGGATGGCACGAAGATCCGATCATCGGCAACAACCACCAGGGCTTCGGCAAGGACCACTATTACCGCGATGATTTTCGCGATGGGCTTCGGCGCATGAGCCGGATGGGCCTTTCTCTCGACGCGCTCGGCTATCACACGCAACACCAGGACATTCTCGATCTGGCGCGCGCGGTGCCTGAGGCCAACATCATCATGAACCACACCGGCATGCCGCTCGGCTATGGCCCTTACACGGGCAAGCTCGACGAGGTGGCGAAGGTCTGGCGGGCGAAGCTGCCCGAGATCGCCAAGTGCCCGAACGTGTCGATGAAGCTCGGCGGCATGATGATGCGGATCGCGGCCTACGACTACAACCAGATCGCGGCGCCGCCATCCTCGGAGGAGCTGGCGCGGCACTGGGGGCCCTGGATCGAGCCGTGCATCGAGCATTTCGGGGCGAGCCGCTGCCACTTCGAGAGCAACTTCCCGGTCGACAAGATGGGGATCGGCTTCAAGGCGCTGTTCAATGCGTTCAAGCGGATCGCCTCCGGATGCTCGGCCTCGGAGAAGGCGGATCTTTTCGCGGGGACGGCGAGGAGGGTGTATCGGTTGGGGTAGCTGTCGTCGGAATTGACACCGAGGCATGAGCGCAGCGCGGGAGCAGGCGGAGGGATGGGTCCTTGCGACAAGCGCGAGGATGACAATCGATAGCTCGAAGCTCGATCTGGCGCGGACAGGTGATCCGGCCTACATCTCGGCCATGATCGATCCAATTTACATCATCGGCGGCGGGCTCGCGGGCTCGGAGGCGGCGTGGCAGGCGGCGGAGGCCGGCGTGCCCGTGGTGTTGCACGAGATGCGACCCGACGTGAAGACCGAGGCGCACCATACGGATGGCCTCGCCGAGCTCGTCTGCTCCAACTCGTTCCGCGCCGACGACTGGGCAACGAACGCGGTGGGTCTCTTGCACGAGGAGATGCGCCGGCTCGGGTCGCTGATCATGGCGGCGGCGGACAAGCATAAGCTGCCCGCGGGTGGGGCGCTGGCAGTCGATCGCGACGCATTCTCGGACGAGGTGACGCAGAGGCTCAGCGCGCATCCGCTGGTGACGATCGCAC
This sequence comes from Rhizobiales bacterium Ga0077524, assembly GCA_001464755.1. Classification (GTDB taxonomy): domain Bacteria; phylum Pseudomonadota; class Alphaproteobacteria; order Rhizobiales; family Hyphomicrobiaceae. The sequence continues at coordinate 5,765 of LNDR01000196.1, read as the reverse complement.
GCGGCGAGGTGGCCGGGCTGCCGCCGGCCGAGTGGGATAGCGTGATCGTGGCGACGGGGCCGCTGACGTCGCCAGCGCTTGCCTCGGAGATCGGCAAGCTGACCGGCGAGGCGGAGCTGGCGTTCTTCGATGCCATCGCGCCGATCGTGCATGCCGAGAGCATCAATCTCGACGTAGCGTGGAAACAATCGCGCTACGACAAGCCGGGTCCGGGCGGGACGGGCGCGGATTATCTCAACTGCCCGATGACGCGAGACCAGTACGAGGCTTTCATCGACGCGCTGCTTGCCGGCGACAAGACCGAGTTCAAGGAGTGGGAAGGCACGCCCTATTTCGACGGCTGCTTGCCGGTGGAAGTGATGGCCGAGCGGGGGCGTGAGACCTTGCGGTTCGGGCCGTTGAAGCCGGTCGGCCTCGCCGACCCGCGCACTGGGATGCGGCCGTGGGCGGTCGTGCAACTTCGCCAGGACAACGCACTTGCAACGCTGTGGAACATGGTCGGCTTCCAGACCAAGCTGCGCCACGGCGAGCAGAAGCGCGTGTTCCGCATGATTCCGGGGCTCGAGGGCGCCGAGTTCGCGCGTCTCGGCGGGCTGCATCGCAATACGTTCCTCAACAGCCCGAAGGTTCTCGATGGGCAGCTCCGGCTGAAGGCGATGCCGCGCTTGCGGTTCGCGGGGCAGATCACGGGCGTCGAGGGGTATGTGGAAAGCGCGGGGATCGGGCTCCTGGCGGGACGGCTGGCGGCAGCCGAGCGTCTTGGAACCGGGCTGGTGGCGCCGCCGACGACGACGGCGCTGGGCGCTCTGATCAGCCATATCACGGGCGGCCATCTCGCGACGGCCGAGCAGGGCGGGCCGCGCTCATTCCAGCCGATGAACGTGAACTTCGGACTGTTTCCGCCGGTCGAGATGCCGGCCCAGGATGCCGAGGGGCGGCGCATCAAAGGCAAGGACAAGGGGCCTGTGAAGAAGCGCGCCGTCGCCGAGCGGGCGCTCAGCGATCTGGCGCGGTGGGCCGGTCGGCCGGATGCCAATGGCTCGACGGCTTTACAACACGACGCGGCGCGTGGGTCCCCGCCTTCGCGGGGATGACGTGGCTCCAATTCTTGTCAAAACGAGTGAGGACAGCATGAAAGCGTGGCAGATCGTTTCCGACCGCGGCATCGAGGCGTTGGAGCTGGCGGAGGTCGCCTCGCGCACTCCGGGGCCGGGCGAGGTGGTGGTGCGCATGCATGCCAACTCGATCAACTATCGTGACTTCCTGACGATCACCGACCCGGTGGGCCGCAAGCTGCCGTATCCGCGCGTTCCGAACTCGGACGGAGCAGGCGAGGTGACGGCGGTCGGCGCGGGCGTGACGGGCGTCAAGGTGGGCGACCGGGTGGCCTCGTGCTTCTTCCAGCGGTGGACGGACGGGCAGTGCTCGGCCGAGGCGATGGCGAGCGCGCTGGGCGGGGCGGTCGACGGTGTGCTGGCCGAGGAGGCGGTGCTGAGGGCGGACGGCGTGGTGCCGGTGCCGGCGCATCTCTCGTATGCCGAGGCGGCGACGCTGCCGTGCGCGGCGCTGACGGCCTGGAACGCGATCGTCGAGACGGGACGCGTGAAGGCCGGCGACTGGGTGCTGCTGCTCGGCACGGGCGGCGTCTCGATCTTCGCGCTGCAGTTCGCGCATATGATGGGCGCGCGCACGATCATCACGTCGTCTTCGGACGACAAGCTCGAGAAGGCGCGCTCGCTCGGGGCCAACGTGGCGGTCAACTACAAGCGCCATCCGAACTGGGAAGACGCCGTGCTCGAGGCTACAAACGGTCGAGGTGTCGATCTCGCCGTAGAGGTGACGGGGGCCAAGAACCTGCCGCGCACGATCAACGCGACGCGCATCGCCGGTACAATCTCGCTGATCGGGGCCATGCACGGCGGGCAGATCGATCCGTCACAGTTCATGCGCCGCTCGATCCGCATGCAAGGCATCTACGTCGGCTCGCGCCGGATGTTCCTCGACATGATCCAGGCGATCGAGGCGCACAAGCTGCGGCCGGTGATCGACACGACATTCAGCTTCGCTCAAGCCCGCGAGGCTTACCGGCACATGGAGGGGCAGGGCCATCTCGGCAAGATCGTTATCGAGGTGCGGTAAAATCCTGGGCGACCGGACACTTACCAAGCGCCGCCGGAACCCTGGCGGGCGTTTACGGTTGGGGTAGCAGCCAAGCACGTGCTGCCCTCGACAGGAGCCGGTCGCCGATGACGTTTGCATTCGTCTTACTGACTTATGGTCGACCAGAGCCGGTCCTGCGTCTCGTCGAGGCACTTGCGCGCGGTTGGGGGGACCGCTTGATCGTCGTGTGTCACGATGGCTCGGCCGACGCGCTGGAGCGCTTGGCGACCTCGGAACTGGTGGACAAGGTTCTGGCCTCTCCCGGCGGTCGCGGTCGCTTCAGTGTGGTCGATGCCGCGATCAGCGCAATGCGCTGGCTCGAATCCCAATCAAAGCCCTACCATTGGCTCGTACAGCTCAGCGGACAGGACTATCCGGTGCGCCCGATGGCGGAGCTTAGGGACGAACTCGAGCGGGGATCGGCGGACGGCTATTTCTATCATTTCGATGCCTTCGATCCGATCGAGGCAGGTGAGGGGCCGATCGCGTGGCCGCTGCGTGAGGTCGAGAACCGCTACCGGTTTCAGTACGCGCTGCTGAATCCGGGCGTCTCAAACTTGGCGCGCGCGATACTCAAAGTGCCGCGTCTGATCCTGGAGCGGACGCATCGATACCGATTGCACACCAGCTACGGCTTGATGGTGGGGACGCGGGTCGCGACGCTTCCCTTTACCAGGACGTTCCGTCTCTACGGCGGCAGCTTCTGGGTGACGATCAACCGCCGGTGCGTGCGTGCGGTGCTCGATTTTGTCGACGAGCAGCCGGATGTCGTCGCCTACTTTCGCGGCGTGATCGTGCCAGAGGAGACGTTCTTTGCAACGGTGCTTGCAAACCGGAGCGACCTCGTTCTGTCGCGGCGCGAGCTGCGCTATTACGATTTTTCCATGGGGCGGCACGGACGGCCTGCTCTTCTGGGGCGTGCCGACCTCGACCGTGTGCTGGCGAGCGGTTGCTATTTCGCGCGGAAGTTCGATCTGGAGCACGACACCGAGATTGCGTTGATGATCGACAGGCGGGTCCATGAGCGAATTAACAGTATTGGCGCAGCGTGAATTGGTATGTGCGCTCAGGCCATCGCGCGGCGATCGGCGGGTCGGTCTCGCGGCAACGGGGCTCGGCGTAGCCGCAGCGCGGGGCGAACGGGCAGCCGGGGGGCAGACTCGACAGATCGGGCGGATTTCCTGGGATGGTGGCGAGGCGCTTGCCCTCGAGGCGGCCGCCGTGGGAACGCGTGGACAACAGGCCGAGCGTATAGGGATGGCGGGCCCGCGCGATGACCTCCTCGACAGGGCCGGTTTCGACGATGCGACCGGCATACATAACGGCGATGCGGTCGGCGACCTGCACAGCGACGCCGATGTCGTGGGTAACAAAGATGACGGTGAGGCCGAGGTCGCGCTGCAACTCGCGCAGGATGAGCAGGATCTGGATCTGCACGGTGGCGTCGAGCGCGGTGGTTGGCTCGTCGGCCAGCAGCACCTCGGGGTCGCATGAGAGGGCGAGGGCGATCATGGCGCGCTGGCGCATACCGCCCGACAGCTCGTGCGGGTAGGCGTCGAGGCGGCGCTCCGGCGATGGTATGCGAACGCGCTCGAAGAGTTCGAGCGCGCGCTTCCTGGCGTCGGCACGGGTGCCACCCTTGTGGCGCAGCACGGTCTCGGTGATCTGGTCGCCGACGCGATAGACGGGGTCGAGGGCGAGGCCCGGATCCTGGAAGATCATGGACGCGACGCCGCCGCGGAAATCCTGGAGCGCCTGGGGCGCGAGCGTGTTGACATCAATGCCGCCGACGACGATGCGGCCGGTCACGGTGCTGATGTGTGCAGGATTGAGCCGGATCAGGGCACGCAGTGTCACGCTCTTGCCGGAGCCCGATTCGCCGAGGAGTGCCAGAACCTCGCCCCTGCCCAGCTGCAGGTCGACGCCGTTGACAGCGCGCACGGTGCTCGACTTGCCGGTGCGAAACGCGACGGTCAGATCGTTCACGTCGACGATGGGAGTGTTCGCCGCTGTGCCGGCCATCGACTTGGCGGTGATGGTGCTCGTGGTCATGACATCACCTTCGCGGCGCGCTTGGCCTCGCTCTTGGTTCCGGATGCTGCTCGGCTATGGCCGGACCCTGGATCGGCGGCGTGGCAGGCGACGAGATGGCCGCCAGCCGAGCGGGCAAGGGCCGGTTCGGTGCGACTGCACACGTCCTCGGCGAGTCGGCAGCGCGGATGGAAGCGGCAACCCGACGGCGGGTTGATCGGATTGGGTGGATCGCCGGCGAGCGGGGCCTCAGTGGCGCGGGCCTTGGGATCCATGCTCGGCACGGAGGCGAGCAGCGCCTGAGTATAGGGGTGCGTCGGGTGCTCAAGGACGGCGTCGGCGGGGCCTAGTTCAGCGACGCGGCCAAGGTACATGACCAGCACGCGGTCGGCCATGAAGCGGACGACGTCGAGGTCGTGGCTGATGAAGATGTAGGTGAGGTCGAAGTCGTCCTTGAGGTCGAGCAGCAGGTTCAACACCTGCGCCTCGACGGATTTGTCGAGGGCGGAGACGGCTTCGTCGAGAATGAGAAGCTTGGGCTCGAAGGCGAGAGCACGGGCGATGTTGACGCGCTGGCGCTGGCCGCCCGACAGCTCATGGGGGTATCGGCCGGCGAAGCGGGACGGATCGAGGCCGACGCGGCCGAGGAGGTCGTGGGCGCGATCGATGGAGGCGCGGTGGCCGAGGCCGTGCACCTCGGGGCCGAAGGCGATCGAGGCCTCGGCGGTAAGGCGGGGATTGAGCGAGGCGTAGCTGTCCTGGAAGACCATCTGCACCTGACGGCGGAACTCGGTCAGCGGAAGCTCCGGCGAGCCGACGGTCTTGCCCTGGAACAGCAGCTCGCCACCGGTTGGCTGCATCAAGTGCATGACGAGGCGCGCAGCAGTGGATTTGCCACAGCCGGATTCGCCGACGATGCCGAGTGTCTCGCCGGGCATGACGGCGAAGTCGATGCCGTCGACGGCGCGGACGAGAGCGCCCCCGCCAAAGAACGTCTGGCCGACGGGGAAGTGCTTGACGAGGCCTTTCACTGCAAGGAGCGGCGGGGCGTCGTCGTTCATGGGGCGGGTGGTGGGAGCGGTCATGTTTTGAGGTCCATGGCCGAGCGCAGGCCGTCCGAGAGCAGGTTGAAGGAGAGGGAGGTGAGGAAAATCATCACACCGGGCAAGGCGGCCACGTAGGGGTTGACGTAGATCGCCTGGCGCAGTTCGTTCAGCATCAGGCCCCACTCGGGCTCGGGCGGCTTGGTGCCGAGACCGAGGAACGAGAGGCCCGAGGCGAGGATGATCGACACCGAGATCAGGCTCGTCGCGTAGACGAAGATGGCGCCGAGCACGTTCGACAGAACGTGGATGCGGATGATGCGCAACGACGAGGCACCGGAGGCGCGGGCGGCCTCCACGTAATCGAGGTTCCTGACCTGGGTGGTTATGGTCTCGGCGACGCGGGCGATCGGTGGGATGAAAACGACGGAGAGCGAGAGGATGGCATTGCCGATGCCAGCGCCGAGGGCGCCCGAGATGGCGATGGCGAGCAGGACGGACGGGAAGGCATAGAAGATGTCCATCGTGCGC
>LNDR01000195.1 GCA_001464755.1 Rhizobiales bacterium Ga0077524 | reverse complement strand
TGTCGAACGCAACGTCGACATTGCCACCAAGAGTTTCTTTCAACTGACTGGCGTTGCCGTCGAGATGCACGATCCTGAAATGTGCCCCCGTCGCCTCCTCCGTCATGAGAATGGCCAGATGGTCGTCGGACAGGATGCCCGTCGTTGCGGCACGGATCGTGCCCGGTGCCTTCTTCGCCGCGTCGATCATCTCACCAAATGATTTGAAGGGACTATCGGCGCGCACCCAGAGCATGCCCGGATCCAACACCTGGTTGGCGACCGGAATGAACGACTCCTCCGTGAAGACAGCCTTCCGCTCAGGATCCAGCACTTGCGTGTTCATGCCGGGCAGCACCACGAAGCCGATCGTGTACCCGTCCGGCTTCGAGCGCGCGAGCTCGGTCCAGCCGACCTGGCCTCCGGCACCGCCCTTGTTCACGACGACCATCGGCTGTCCCGCGATCTTCTCTGCGAGCGCTGCCACGACACGCGCACCGACATCGGTGCTGCCGCCAGCCGGAGCCATGACGATCAGATTGATCGGCCGGCTCGGAAAGCCTTGCGCGAGGGCTCTGCCACTCGCCATGGTCGCGGCCAATCCGACGCCCAACCCGAGTGTTTCCCGACGTGTGATCATGACTATCTCCTCCGTTGCCGGCGCTGCACTTTTTCTATGGAAGCTTCCGGAGCTGCGCCGCACGCCGGAGCTATGAATATGTCGGCCACGCCGCAGGCTTCTCGCAGCAATATCGCTGAACTCACTCAGTCGCACAGACAGGATCGCAATTGACGCTAACCTATGGCTTTCCGGCTGTCATCGACGCTGTCACGCGCCGCACAAAGGCGGTCCGGCCGCGCAGATGCGAGATGGCCAGACGCCGCTTTCTCTTCCCGCCGACGCAACGCCGTGCCTAGGATTGGGCGAGCCGGCGCCACGACCGGCCGCTCGAGGAGGAGCACACATGCATCGTTTCGATATTCGTAGGGTTGGTATTCTTGCCGCCGTATCGGCTGCTCTCACACTCGCCCCCGAGGCGCGAGCCCAAATCGCCATCTCGGCCAACGACGGCAAAGGCGTGCTTATCGACGGCGTCAATACAGTCCCCGACAGCCCCGTTGCCGACAACGTCGCGATCATCGACCTTGCCGGCAAGCAGCCGAAAATCATCGCCGAGATCGACATGCCGACAAGCCTCGTCGGCCCGCCACAAAGCGTCGCGATCGCGCCGGACAGATCGTTTGCACTCGTGTCCGCCGCAACCAGGATCGACGCCGCCGACAAGAAGAAGACAGCCCCCGAGAGCAAGCTCAGCGTCATCGATTTGAAGGCCAAGCCTCCGGCCGTTATCGCAACCCACGAGGCCGGTGCAGGCGCCTCGGGCATCGCCATCAACAACACTGGCACATTGGCGCTGGTCGCCAACCGTGTCGAGGGCACCGTCTCGATCTTCACGATCGCCGGCAACAAGCTCGCCCCTGCCGGCAAGCTCGATCTCGGCAATCCCAAGTCCGGTCCAAGCGCCGTCGCATTCACCCCGGACGGCAAGCGTGCCCTCGTCACGCGCGACGGCGACCACAAGGTGTCCGTGCTCGACGTCGACGGTACCAAGGTCGTCCTTTCCAAACGCGACATCCATGCCGGTTTGAAGCCCTACCCGCTCGAGATCACGCGCGACGGAGCCTACGCCGTCATCTCCAACATCGGCATGGGCGGCGGCGACTCCGACACCATTAGCTTGATCGACCTGAAGCTCAATCCGCCGCGTGTCGTCGATACGGTCGGCGTCGGCCCGACGCCGGAATCGATCGGTATCTCACCGAACGGCCGCTACGTCGCGGTCACCGTCATGAACGGGTCGAACAAGCCGAAGGCCTCGCCGCTGCACAACCCGAATGGTCTCGTCTCGATCTACCGGATCGGCAAGGGCAAGCTCTCGAAGGTGACCGAGGCCAAGGCCGGAACCTGGTGTCAGGGCGCCGGATGGAGCAAGGATTCAAAGACCATCCTCGTCCAGTGCATGGTCGAGCAGGCGATCCTTGTCTACGCCTTCAACGGCAAATCGCTGACGCCGAAAGGCTCGGTCAAGGTCAAGGGTGGCCCGGGCGGCCTCGCCGTGTCGAGGGACTGAGACGCGGCCACGATCACGGCTCCACGATTCGCCGATCACGGCAGGCGACAGCCCATGCGGTGATCGGCGAGCTTGAGATGGCCCGAGATCGCAGTGTTTATGAGAAAGCCTGCAACTGCCGCCACGCTCGAGGACCAAGCCATGGCCCTGCCTCTCCTGCCAACCACCGTCGTCGGCAGCTACCCACAACCCGACTGGCTCGTCGATCGGGTCATGCTCTCCAAATCGGTGCCGCGCGTCCGGATGAACATCTGGCGCGTCGCCGAGCCCTGGTTGGGCGCGGCCCAGGACGATGCCACGATCCTCGCCATCCGCGACATGGCGCAGGCCGGGATCGACATCGTCACCGATGGCGAGATCCGCCGCGAGAGCTATTCGAACCGGTTCGCGACGGCGCTCGCCGGCGTCGACTGCGAGCATCCAGGTGAGGTCCGCTCACGCGCGAACCGAGTGACGCCCGTGCCGCGTGTGGTCGGCCCCATCCGCCGGATCGGTCCGGTCGAGGTCCGCGATATGGAGTTTCTCCGCGCCAATACTCAGAGGCGCGCCAAGATCACACTGCCAGGCCCCTTCACGATGAGCCAGCAGGTGATCAACGACTTCTATACCGATCCCGACGAGATGGTGATGGACTACGCGGCTGCCGTGAACGCCGAGGCACTGGAACTCGAGCGCGCCGGTGCCGACGTCATCCAGCTCGACGAGCCGTGGCTCCGCCAGGATCCGGCCGCCGCCAAGCGGATCGCGGTCAAGGCCATCAACCGCGCCCTCGAAGGCCTGAAGGTAACGACCGTCGTCCACCTGTGCTTCGGCTATGCCGCCGTCGTACCCGGCCAGACAAAGCCCGTCGGCTACTCGTTCCTGCCCGAGCTCGCCGATTGCAGCGCCGACCAGATCTCGATCGAGGCCGCTCAGCCGCGTCTCGATCTCGGGGTGCTGCGCGATCTGGCGCCGAAAACGATCATGCTGGGCGTGCTCGACCTCGCCGACCCGGCCGCTGAATCGCCGGGACTCGTTGCCGACCGCATACGCGCCGCGCTGAAGTATCTACCGGCCGACAAGCTGGTGCCGGCCCCCGATTGCGGCATGAAATACATGGCGCGCCCGCTCGCTTTCGCAAAGCTGAAGGCCCTGGCCGACGGCGCCGCCATCGTGCGTGCCGAACTCACTTGAAGCGGGACTTCGTGACCGTCCACGCTTGGAATTGGCGCCGAGCTGGTCCTAAGCTGGCTTAGATCGAGGAAGCCCGAGGAGTTGTTCCATGACTGTCCGCAGAAGCGAGACCAGCCTCGCCCGCACCGATCCCGCGTCTGTCGGTCTCGACGGCACGCGCCTCGCGCGCATCCGCGAGGCCCTCGAGCGAGACGTGAAGGCCGGCTTCCTGCCAGGCGCCGTGGTCGGCATCGCACGCCGCGGCCACATCGCCTATCTCGAGGCCGTCGGCCATCGCGACGCGGCAACCGCACAGCCTATGTGGGCCGACGCCATCTTCTCCATCGCCTCGATGACGAAGCCGATGACGTCTGTGGCGATCATGCAGCTGCACGAGGAGGGCCGTTTGCTGCTCGGCGATCCCGTGTCCAAGTTCCTGCCGCAGATGGCCAACATGAAGGTCGCTAAGTCTACGACCTCAGACACGCTGGAAACTGGGCCGGCCGAGCGCGAGATCACCATCCAGGATCTCCTGCGCCATACTTCGGGCCTCACGAACGGCAACCGCGGCACCTCGGCCGCCCACCGCGCCTATCCGCAGTCGGGTGGATCGGCAGCCGTCACGCTCGGCCGCGACGAGTTCCTCGACGCCATCGGCAAGGTGCCGCTGCTCTACCAACCCGGCAGCACGTGGGAGTACGGCTTCTCGACCGATGTCCTCGGTCATGTCGTCGAGGCCATCTCCGGCCAAACGCTCGGTGCGTTCCTCAAAGCTCGTCTCTGGGACCCGCTCGGCATGGCCGACACGTCGTTCGACCTCTCTAAGAATGCCGAAGGCCGCTATGCCCGCGCCTTCCCGAAGTGTCCCCTCACCGGCGAGTCGATGTCCGTTCTGCATGCCACGGCGAAGCCCCAGAAATGGGAATCCGGTGGCGGCGGCGCCGTTTCCACGGCAGCCGATTATCTCCGCTTCGTCGAGATGCTGCGTGCCGGCGGCAAGCTCGGCGCCACCCGTATTCTCGGCCGCAAGACGGTGGAGTTGATGCGTGCCGACCACCTCGGCCCAGAAGTCGAGAACCGCATCACGACCATGGACCCCGCCTGCAACGGCTACGGGTTCGGCCTCGGCTTCGCGGTCCGCAAGGCACCGGGCATCGCGGCCCAACTCGGCACGGCGGGCGACTACTACTGGTCCGGCGTCTACGGCACCTACTTCTGGATCGATCCGGCCGAGGAACTGGCCGTTGTCTTCATGGCCGCCGCCCCGGGTCAGATGCGGCTTCGCTACCGCCAGCTCCTGCGCGGTCTCGTCCTGCAAGCCATCGTTGACTAGGTCAAGGAAGATATAAAAGAACGCCACCTGGCTTGAGCCGCTAGCGCTCCCCCGGTCAGGCTGCGGTATGGCCAACGACTGACCCCGGAATGCTGTGTGCAGTCCGGCGAACATGCCGGAACCATGGCCCAAGGTCGGTGTGGCCGCAGCATCTGACGTTGTCGTTGCCGACCTCCCGCTCCTGAGTGTATCGACAGGGCGATCTGCTACAGTGGCGTGGGCCGCGACAGCCTGCCGCAATGCACTAAACCCACCACTCGTCAATTGTCATAAATACCATGGTACATTCACAGAGGCTCCAATTAGATGTCGGTCGCCTTTTTAATTCACACGCACAAGTCGCTGGGGCAGATCTCCCGCCTCTGCGGCACCATCGACCAAGGCTTGCAGAGCAAGTTCGTCACGATCTCCCACAATGGATCGGCAGAGGACCGTGCGCGCCTGGCCTCGTTCCGTGGTGTCGACCGTGTTATCCCCGCCATCGGCGGCCGCGCCCAGTTTGGTCTCATCGACGCATTTTTGGGGGAACTCCGGCGCCTCGAGCGCGAATCGAGCCCCTACGAATGGATCGCTGTTCTGAGCGGCCAGGACTACCCTATCCGGCCGCTCTCCGAAATGGCCGCGGAATTGAACCAGTCCCCGTTCGACGGTTACTTCCACCACTTCGACACGACCAAGCCCCGCAATCTCCCGCCGGAGGCGATCGACTGGCCCGATCACGAGGTCCAGACGCGATACTATTTCCAGCATACGCTTCTCAAGCGCGCGTCGGCGCCGACGTTGCGCGCCGCCCTGACGTTTCCGAGGCGCCTTATCAACCGCTCCCACGATTATCGCATCCACACCGGCTTTGGGGTCACGTTCGGCCGCCGCGCGCCCACTCCGCCCTTCACCCCCGAGTTTCGGCTGCACGGCGGCAATGCCTGGATGACCATCCGGCGATCTGCCGCGCGATCCGTCCTGCGCTTCGTCGATGACCGCCCTGACATCACCAACTATTTCCGCCGGGTGCTAACCCCGGACGAGGCGTTTCTGCAGACGATCATGGCCAACGACCCCGCACTGCGCCTGAGCAGCCGCGAGCTGCGCTACTACGATTGCAGGTCCGCCATCCTCGGCCAGATGAATACCTTGGGCCCTGCCGACCTACCCCGTGCATTCGAGAGCGGATGCTATTTCGCACGCAAATTCGACATCGACCGCGATCCAGAAATTCTCGATACGATCGATGCCCATTTGGCGACCGCCTCGTCGAGCAAGGAGCCAACGGGGCGACGGGAGGCCGACATCGTCCTAAGCACCGATCAGCCTCGAGACCCCGAGCGCGGCTCGCCCTGAGCCGCTGCTGACATCGAGCGCTCGTTGCCCTCCCAGGGGGCTGGCGCCTCCGCCAATCCCGGCTTAGACCAATGGCACGTCGCGCCAAGTCTTCGAGAACAGGGAACGCTCAGCCTATGTCCGATTATTCCGGCCTCCAGGCCATGGTTCGGGGCGAGATCATCTCCCCCTTCACGCGCCTGCGCCGCCTCCTCGACGGCGTTGCACCGGGGCACGCAAAGCCGATCGAGATGACCGCGGGCGACCCGAAGGAGACGATGCCCGGCTTCGTCATGGACCGCATGGTCGAGGCCCAGGCTCTCCTCGGCACATACCCGCTGACGCGCGGTGGTGACGACCTGCGCAAGGTTCTCGGCACCTGGATCGAGCGCCGTTATGGCCTTGCTGGCCGCATCGACCCCTTGAAGGAGGTCATTGTCGTCAATGGCTCACGCGAGGGCCTGTTCTACGCGGTACTGCCCGCAGTCGGGCGCAAGCAGGTCGAGGGTAAGCCCGTCGTGCTGTTGCCCAATCCCTACTATCACGCCTACCTGGGCTCGACGTCGGCCGTCAATGCCGAGCCCGTCTTCCTCGACGCCACCGAGGCGACCGGCCACCTCCCCGACCTCGACGCCCTTGCGCGACAACCCGAGGTGCTCGAGCGGACGGTCGCATTCTACCTCTGCTCGCCCGCCAACCCCCAGGGTGCCGTCGCCAAGGCCGACTACATCCGCCGAGCCCTCGCCCTCGCCCGCCAGTACGATTTCATGCTCTTTTTCGACGAGTGCTACTCCGAGATCTATACGGGCGAGCCGCCGACCGGCGGCCTCGAGGTTGCAGCTGCGACGCCCGAGAAATTCAAGAACATGGTCGTCTTCAACTCGTTGTCGAAGCGCTCCAATCTTCCGGGGCTTCGCTCGGGCTTCGTTGCCGGTGACGGTGATTTCCTCGAGATCCTGGCCGAGGTGCGCAACCTCACAGGCCCGCAGATGCCCGGTGTCATCCAGCAAGCGTCGATCGCGGTGTGGTCGGAGGAGCAGCACGTCGCCTCCATCCGTCAGGCCTACCGGGCCAAATTCGACATCTGCGATGAGGTTTTGAAGGGGCGCATGGGCTACCGCCGTCCAGGCGGCGGGTTCTTCCTCTGGCTCGATGTGTCTCATCTCGGCGGCAGCGTAGAGGGCACGGTAACCCTATGGAAACGTGCGGGTGTCAAGGTTGTCCCGGGAGCCTACCTGGCCCAGCCCAATCGTGATGGCGTCAACCCTGGCGAGCGCTATATCCGCGTCGCCCTCGTCCATCCGCCGGCCGTCGTCAGGGAGGCGCTCGAGCGCGTGGTAGCCCTTTGAGTCGTCGAGGCGTCCATCCAGATGCAAGTCGAGCGTACCGGCCTGGAGCCGAGACCGCTTCTCCCGCCTACCCTGGAGGATCGGCTTCTCGGGCTTTTGATGAAGATCACGGGCCTCGCGCTCGTGCTGCTGGCGCTTGCCGGCTGGCTTTCGCTCATGACTTGGTCGGCATCGGATCCCTCGCTCACGCACGCGACCAGCGGCACCACTCGTAATCTTCTCGGACCGATCGGCGCTATCTTTTCGGACCTAGTGCTTCAAACGGTCGGCTTCGCCGCCATCGTGGTGTTCCTCGGTCCCGCCTGGGCGGGCGGCGAGCTCCTGCTGAACGAGCGGCTCGATCGCGTCAGAACGCGCGTGTTGCTCTTCGCGCTGGCTCTCCTCGTGCTGGCGGGCGCCTTCTCGAGTGTGCCTGCACCGGCGACATGGCCGCTCAATCACGGCCTTGGCGGTGCCATCGGCGACTTCGTCTTCCGGACACTGACAGGCATCGCAGCCCTGTTGCTGCCCAACGCCGCAGCCGCCCTCTCTGGTCTCGTACTCTTTGCTGGTGGCATGTCGTTGCTATGCGCCGCACTCGGCATCGGCCAGCGCGAGTTCTCGCTGCTCGCCCAGTCGAACCATACCCGCCAACGCCACCTCAACCTCGGTCGCATCGAGCCCGCAGCCGCCATGTCGGCGCCGCCGCCTGCTGCGAGAGGCGGAATGTCGGCTAGCGACCCATGGTGCGACGAGCCGGCCCCGCCAGCTCCTCCCGCGCCCTCCGTCGTTCGTCAGCCCAGGCCTTCGACGGTACAGGAGCCAGCGGTCCCTGGCTCTCAACGATCGCAACCGATCAACAGCGCATCCCACGAGGACCACCCCACGGGCTTCGATCAGGCGACCGAGCATGCCAGCGGCGCCATCGCGGCCCGCTTCGCGCCCTCAACGTCGGCGGAGCCTAAACCGGCCCTGCGGAAACCTGCCGAGATCCTCGGTCGCGTCATGGCGTTCCGCGCGGCACCCCCCTCCTACCAACGCCCGACACTCAACATTCTGAAGCGCGCGCCTGCAAGCCGCCCCGGCGCCGAGCACACACAGCCGGTCTTGCGCGGCAGCGCACGGCTGCTTGAAGACGTTCTCGCCGATTTCGGCATCAAGGGAGAGATCAAGGGCATCAAGCCCGGCCCTGTCGTCACACTTTTCGAGCTCGAGCCCGCCCGCGGCACCAAGGCCTCACGCATCATTGCTCTCGCCGATGATATCGCGCGCTCGATGAGCGCCGTCTCGGCCCGCGTCGCGCCCATCCCTGGCCGCAACGTTATCGGCATCGAGCTGCCCAACGTGCGCCGGGAGACTGTCTATCTGCGCGAACTCCTCGAGCACGAGGCGTGGCGCAGCACCGAGGCTCACCTGCCTATCGTGCTCGGCAAGGGCATCGGCGGCGAGCCCATCATCGCCGATCTCGCCCGCATGCCCCACGCCCTCGTCGCCGGTACGACCGGCTCAGGCAAGTCGGTTGGCATCAATACGCTGGTGTTGTCTCTGCTCTACCGGCTCTCGCCGGCCGAATGCCGGTTCATCATGATCGACCCGAAAATGCTCGAGCTGTCGGTCTACAACGGCATCCCCCACCTCCTGGCGCCCGTCGTCACCGATCCCCACCGGGCCGCGGCCGCCCTCAGCTGGGTCGTCTCGGAGATGGAGGAACGCTACAAGCGCATGTCGGAGCTCGGTGTGCGCAACATCGACATGTTCAACGTCCGCGTGAAGAACGCCAAGAAGAGAGGCGAGTTGATCGGACGCACCGTACAGACCGGCTTCGACGACCAGACAGGCGAGCCGCTTTACGTCCGTGAGGAGCGCGTCCCCGAGCCCATGCCGTTTATCGTCGTCATCGTCGACGAGTTCGCCGACCTCATGAGCGTCGCCGGCAAGGAGGTCGAGGGCATCGTTCAGCGGCTCGCCCAGATGGCCCGAGCCGCCGGGATCCATCTTGTCATGGCGACACAGCGCCCGAGTGTCGACGTCGTGACCGGGACCATCAAAGCCAACTTTCCGACCCGTATAGCCTTCAAGGTCGCCTCGAAGATCGACAGCCGAACCATCCTTGGCGAGCAGGGCGCTGAGCAGCTTCTCGGGGCCGGCGACATGCTCTACTCAGCGGGCTCTGGCCAAGCC